>JASJBF010000001.1:0-300000 GCA_030066685.1 Kiloniellales bacterium
TTGCGATAACCAACCTTGGCACATCGATGCCGCAAGGGGGCCATCCACCCCATCAAGTCCGGGCATGACAGCAGAGTTTAAGAAACGAGTGTCAAGCATTTGATCAGATACGATTTCTCCGGTCAGGTGGCCGTCGTCACCGGCGGGGCGCAGGGCATCGGCAAGGCCATCGCCGAGGGCCTCGGCCGCTTCGGCGCCGTAGTGCGGGTCTGGGACCTCGAGGCGCCGGAGTCCGAGGACCTGATCGGGCAGCGGGTCGACGTGACCGATCCCGACGGCATTGCCGCGGCGCGCGACGGCCTTCTGGCGGAGCAGGGCCGGATCGACATCCTGGTCAACTGCGCCGGCATCGCCGGCTCGACCCGGCCGGTGGTGGAGACCGATCCGGCGGAGTGGCGCCGGGTGGTCGAGGTCAACCTCTTCGGCGTCTATCACGTCAGCCGCCTGGTCGTGCCGGTCATGCAGACGGTCGGGCGGGGCCGGATCGTCAACGTCGCCTCCCTGGCGGGCAAGGAAGGCACGCCCAACGCCTCGGCCTACAGCGCCGCCAAGGCGGGGGTCATCGCCTTCACCAAGTCCCTGGGCAAGGAGCTGGCGGCGACCAATATCCGGGTCAACGCCATCGCGCCCGCGGCCGTGAAGACCGCGATCCTCGATCAGATGGCGCCGGCCCACGTCGAGACCATGATCGCCAAGAGCCCGATGCAGCGCCTGGGCAGGGTCGAGGAGGTAGCAGCGCTCACCCTTTGGCTCTGCTCCGAGGCCTGTAGCTTCAACAGCGGCGCGGTTTTCGACCTCTCCGGCGGCCGCGCGACCTACTGACGCCGCCGGTCAGTTGCGCGACAGGGTCAGCCGCAGGTAGTTCAAGAGGCTGATCACCGCGAAGCTGCGCAGGCGGCGGCGGTCGCCGGGCAGGGCGATGCTGGTCGCCTGTTCCGCCTCGGCGCTCGAGATCGCCAGTGCGACGGTCTTGCTCGGCCCGTCGTCGCCGCCTGCGACGAGAAGGGCGGCGAGGCCGAAGTCGCTGCCGAAGGCCTCGCGGACAGCGCGGGCGGCGGCGAGCGCCCGGTCTTCGCCGGCCGTGTCGCTGTCCTCCGCCGGCGCGATACGGGCGCCGCGGAAGACCGCCATCGCTGGGTCGATCTCGCTCAGGCGCAGGGCCATGAGGCCGCCGGTCAGGCTCTCGGCCACGGCGAAGCCCTGACCGCGCGCGCGCAGCATCTCGATGACCACGTGCTCCATGGTCTCGCCGTCGACGCCGAAGACGATGTCGCCCAGGGCCTCCCGGATCACCCCTTCTTCCGCCGTCAGGATCTTTTCGGCCGCGGCTTCGTCCCTGGCCTTGACCGTGATCCGGACCTTGATGCCCTCGATGCCGCTGGCCTGGAAGGCGAGGGTCGGGTTGCCGGGGCCGTCCAGTTCCTCGACCCGCGCGGCCAGGATCTCGGCCAGGCCGGACTCGCTCTGGCCCCAGGTTCGCAGGACCCGGCTGCGGATCACCGCGGTCTGGCCCGAGCGTCGGCGCAGGTCCGGCAGCACCGTCTCGCGCATCATCTCCTGCAGCTCGTAGGGCACGCCGGGCAGGGCGTAGATCACTTTGTCGCCGACCGGGCAGATCAACCCGGGCGCCGTGCCGGGCATCTGCGGGATCACCGTCGCGCCCAGAGGCACGTCGGCCTGGCGGCGGTTGTTGTCGGCCATGACCCGGCCGCGTGATTCGAACATGACCCGGATCTTCTCGACGATGGCTTCGTCGCGCCGCATCTCGACGCCCATGATCCCGGCGACGACCTCGCGGGTGATGTCGTCCTGGGTCGGTCCCAGGCCGCCGCAGCAGATCACCGCGTCGCTGCGCTCAAGCGCCTGGCGCAGCGCCGCCTCCATGCGCGCGAAGTTGTCGCCGACCTTGACCTGGAAGTGGGAGTCGATGCCGGCCAGGGCCAGTTGCTCGCCGATCCAGGACGAATTGGTGTCGACGATCTGGCCGAGCAGCAGCTCGGTGCCGATGGCAACGACTTCGCAGCGCACGCACCTTCCTCTCTTCGAGCCGGGGTCTTATCCCCCGCCGAGAGGGTCCTGTCCAGCCGGCGTCGCCGGCATCGCGCTGCGCGCCGATCGCTGCGTCGGTGAGCGGTTGCGCCGGCCTGCGTCAAATCTGTGGCATTGGAGATTCCGCTGCAGGCGACGGGCCTTTTGCGATTAGAATGACTCAAAACAAACGTTAAGACGATTGATATACAACTTAAAAATGATGTCTAACGTCAAATCCACAACCATAAAGATCTGCGTCGATGAAGCGCAGGCGATAAACACGGGAGGTTGTCGGAAATGCGAAACTTTGCAGGGTTCTGCAGCGTTCTAGTCTTTGGAACGACCCTGGGGATCGGGCTGGCGGACCCGTCCGCGACGCGGGCCCAGGACTATTACACGAAGAAGTTCGAGTCCTTTCCCCAGTGCTGCCGAGTGCTGCGCGAGCATTCCAAACAGATGGGTGCCGAGGGCAAGCTTGCGACCAAGGTGGTCGACAACCAGGCCCTCTTCGTCGGGATGACCTTCGAAGGCTTGCCGAAGGTCTACACCTGCACGCCGACGGCCGATGGGGGCGGCATTCTCGGCAGCAGCCACGCGAACACAGATCTGGGTCTAGCCCCAATCGAGTAGGCGCCGCCTCTTGCGCCAGGGTCTCGCCTGCAAGGGGGGGCAGGCGGACCTGGCGGCGGCGGGGCGCGGCCGCGCGAAGGCTTGCGGCTTCCGCCCGATCCGGGAAAGCGAGATCTTCTGACCATGGGAGGGGGTCCTGAGATGTCACACAGTCTGTCCAAGGCCTTGGTTCTGGCCGTTGCTACCGCAGCGGTTTCGATCGGCTTCGCCGCCTCGCAGCCTGCCGAAGCGGGCAGTGCCGCGAAGCTGCGCGAGCAGGTCAACCGCGGCACCGTCGGGATCGTCGCCGGCGACATGCACAGCGCCACGGTCCGCATGTCGAGGGACCTCGCGGCGGTTCTCGACGACGGCGACAACCGGCGGGTCCTCACCGTGGTCGGCAAGGGCTCGGTTCAGAACATCCTCGACCTGCTCTACCTGCGCGATATCGACGTCGCCATCGTACAGTCGGATGTCCTGGAGTATTTCAAGGCCCGAAGCGTCCATCCGGATGTCGAGAACGCGATCCGCTATCTGGCCAAGCTGCACAACGAGGAACTGCACCTGCTGGTCCGCGACGACATCCAGAGCATCGACGATCTGGCCGGCAAGCCCGTGAGCTTCGGCGCCCTCGGCAGTGGCACCTACATCACCGCGTCGATCCTCTTCGGGGCCCTGAAGGTCGGTGTCCAGCCGCTGATGCTCGACCAGTCCCTGGCCCTGGAGAAGTTGAAGGCCGGCAAGATCGCCGGCCTGGTCTCCGTCGTCGGCAAGCCTGCCCGCCTCTTTACCGAGATCACGTCGGAAGACGGCCTCAAGCTTCTGCCGGTGCCGCTGCCGCCGAAGCTCCTTGAGGCCTACCTGCCGGCCAAGCTGACCAGCGACGACTATCCGGATCTGATCGCGGCAGACGCGCCGCTCCAGACCGTCGGCGTCGGCAGCGTCATGGCGGTCTACAACTGGAACCCGAACAACTGGCGCTACGCCAAGGTCGAGAGGTTCACCGAAGCCTTCTTCGCGGAGTTCGAGTCGCTCCACGGCCCGGGCCGCCATCCCAAGTGGGCCGAGGTCAACCTCGCCGCCGAGCTGCCGGGGTGGCAGCGCTTCGGGCCCGCGCAGCGCTGGCTGGAGGACCACAGGGGCAAGCGCTCGGTCGAGGTCGCCGAGGGCGAGCTGCTGCTCGAGTTCCAGCGCTTCCTGAGTCAGGCCAAGATCGGCGAGGTGCCCCCTTCGCAGGAGTCGAAGGAGACCCTCTTCGAGGAGTTCGAGCGCTGGATGAGCGCGACCAGGAACTGATACCAAGGAGCGCTGATTGAGGCGGAGCCCCTCTAGATCAAACTGCGCTCGATTGGACTCAATTGAGCGCAGTTTGATCTATTCCATATAGATAGAGCAGCTTATCTGCGTTCGAATGAACGCAGGCTGCTCTAGGCGGGTCCTGCCTTTCGCTCCTGCCTACCAGCAGGTGTAGCCGCCGTCGACCAGGACCACCGAGCCGGTCATCAGGCTAGCGGCGTCGGAGGCCAGGAACAGCACGGCCGAGGCGATCTCGTCGACCTCGCCCATGCGGCCCATGGGCGTGCTGGCCATCCAGACGTCGTAGAGCGCCGGGTTCTCTTTCACGAAGGCGGTCAGCGGCGTGTTGATATAGGTCGGCGCCACGGCGTTGACCCGCACCCCGCGGCCGGCCCACTCGGCGGCCAGGGACTTGGTCAGGTGGTGCACGGCGGCCTTGGAGGCGTTGTAGTAGGACTGCTCCTGCGGCTTGTTGACGATGAAACCGGACATCGAGCCGATGTTGACCACCGCGCCCCTGCCGGCTTGCAGCATGTGCCGGCCGAAGGCGCGGCAGCACCAGAAGACGCCGTTGAGGTTGACGTCGACGACGTTCAGCCAGTGCTCGTCGGTCACCTCTTCCGCCGGGGTCTCGCTGCGCGCGATGCCCGCATTGCAGACCAGGATGTCGATGCCGCCGCGGGCGGCGGCGATCTGGTCGGCAACGGCTGTGACCCGGTCCGGGGCCGTGACGTCCATCTCGACGATCTCGGCGTCATAGCCCTTGCCGCGCAGGATGTCGCGGCCGGCCTCGGCCTCGGCCATGTCGACCTCGGCGATGACGACCTGCGCACCGGCCTCCGAGAGGGCCTCGCAGCAGGCCAGGCCGATGCTGCGGCCGCCGCCGGTGACAACGGCGCTGCGCCCCGACAGGTCGTATTTCTCCAGATACATTTCCGCTCCCCGGTCAGCTCATCCAATTGCCGCCGTCGACGTTGAAGGTCTGGGCGACCACGTAGTCGCTCTCCGCCGAGGCCAGGAAGACCGCGGCGCCGACGTGGTCCTCCGGCCGCCCCATGCGGCCGAAGGGCACGGCCTCGCCGACCAGCCGCTTCTTCTCGCCGATCGCGCGCCCCTCGTACCTGGCGAAGAGCGCATCGACCTCGTCCCACATCGGCGTGTCGACCACGCCCGGCGAGATCCCGTTGACGTTGATCCGGTACCGGATCAGGTCCAGGCCGGCCGACTGGGTCAGGCTGATCACCGCCGCCTTGCTGGCGCAGTAGACGGCGACCAGGGCCTCGCCGCGACGTCCCGCCTGGGAGGCCATGTTGATGATCTTGCCGCCGCGGCCCTGGGCGATCATCTGCTTGGCGGCCGCCTGCAGGGTGAACAGCAGGCCCTTGACGTTGACCCCGAAGACACGGTCGTAGCTCTGCTCGGTGATCTCGACGATCGGCGCCATGTCGAAGACCGCCGCGTTGTTGACCAGGATGTCGATCGGCCCGCTTCCGGACACGGCCTCGACCATCGCGTCGATCGAGGCCCGGTCGGTGACGTCGAGGGTGAGGCCCGCGGCCCTGTCGCCGACGGCGCGGGCGGTCTCGGTAGCGGCGGCGCCGTCGAGATCGGCGACGAAGACCTCGGCGCCCTCGGCGAGAAAGCCGGCGGCGATGGCGCGGCCGATCCCCCGCGCACCGCCGGTGACGATCGCCCGTTTGCCGTCGAGCCTCATCGGGTCACTCTCATCGGGCCAGGGCCTTTCCCTCCGGGTCGAAGCGGTGCAGGCGTGTCGGGTCCGGGCTGACGAAGACCGCCTCGCCATGGCTGAGCGCGAACTCGCCGGGAGTCCGGACCGTGATCGGGCCGGTTCCTTCCGCCTCGACATGGATGAAGGTGTCGGAGCCCAGGTGCTCCGCAACTCCGGCGGTGCCCCGCCACTTGCCAGCCTCGCGCGAGAGCGTCAGATGCTCAGGGCGGATTCCGATCGTCGCGGCGCCGAACTCCGCCGCCGCCGCACCCTCGATCAGGTTCATCCGGGGCGAGCCAATGAAGCCGGCGACAAAGAGATTGGCCGGCGCGTTGTAGAGCTCCAGTGGGGTACCGCTTTGCTCGATCTCGCCGCCGTTCAGGACCACGATCTTCTCGGCCATAGTCATGGCTTCGACCTGGTCGTGGGTGACGTAGATCATCGTGGTCTTGAGCGACTGGTGCAGCTCGCTGATCTCCAGGCGCATCTGCACCCGGAGCGCGGCATCGAGGTTCGACAGGGGCTCGTCGAAGAGGAAGGCGCGGGGCTGGCGCACGATGGCGCGGCCGATGGCGACGCGCTGCCGCTGGCCGCCGGAGAGCTCGCGGGGCTTGCGCTCGAGGTAGTCCTCCAACTGCAGGGTGCGCGCGGCGGCCCGGACCTTCTCCGTCCGCTCGGCCTTGGCGACGCCGGCCAGGCGCAGGGCGAAGCCAAGGTTGTCGGCCACGGTCATGTGCGGGTAGAGGGCGTAGGACTGGAAGACCATGGCCAGGCCGCGGCCGTCCGGCGGTATGTCGTTGACCCGCTCGCCGTCGATCCGGATCTCGCCTTCGGAGATGTCCTCGAGGCCGGCGACCATGCGCAGCAGGGTCGACTTGCCGCAGCCCGAGGGGCCGACGAAGACCACGAAGGCGCCGTCCTCGATCTCCAGGTCGACGCCCTTGATCACCTCGAGGTCGCCGTAGGTCTTGCGCAAGCCTTGCAGGGTGAGCTGTGCCACGGGCCGCTCCCGTCCTACTTCACGGCACCGAAGGTCAGGCCGCGTACCAGCTGGCGCTGGCTCATCCAGCCGAAGATCAGGATCGGCGCGATGGCCAGGCTGGAGGCGGCCGAGAGCTTGGCCCAGAACAAGCCTTCAGGCGCCGAGAAGGAGGCGATGAAGGCGGTGAGGGGTGCGGCATCCGAGGTCGTCAGGTTGAGACTCCAGAAGGCCTCATTCCAGCAGAGGATGATCGACAGCAGGGCGGTCGAGGCGATGCCTGGCAGCGCCAACGGCATCAGCAGGAAGAGCAGCTCCTGCCGCGGCCGGGCGCCGTCCATGCGGCCGGCCTCGAGGATGTCCTTCGGCACCTCCTTGAAGAAGGTGAAGAGCATCCAGATCACGATCGGCAGGTTCATCAGCGCGTAGACCAGGATAAGTCCGAGGTGGGTGTCGATCAAACCGAGGTCGCGAAAGATCAGGTAGATCGGCACCAGCACGCCGACCGGCGGCAGCATCTTGGTCGAGAGCATCCACAGCAGGGTGCCCCGGGTCCGGCGGCTGGGATAGAAGGCCATGGCATAGGCGGCCGGCACGGCGAGGAGCAGCGCCAGCAGGGTCGCGCCCAGGGAGATGACAGTGGAGTTGAGGGCGAACTTGACGTAGTCGGCGCGCTGCTGGACCGCGGCGTAATTCTCCAGGGTCGGCTCGAAGAACAGGGAAGGAGGGGTCGAGACGGCCTCGACCTCGGTCTTGAAGCCGGTCAGCAGCATCCAGAAGATCGGGAAGAAGAGCAGCGCCGAGACCAACCAGGCCAGACCTGTGACGATCAGCTTGTGGCGGGTCTTGCGGGTCATGGTCGGCCTCAAGTCTCCAGGCCGCGCGCGATCGTGCGAATCAGAAAGACCGCGACGACGTTGGCCAGGATGATGGCGACGACTCCGCCGGCGGAAGCGCCGCCGACGTCGAACTCCAGCAGCGCCCGGATGTAGATCAGGAAGGCGAGGTTGGTGCTCGCCAGGCCCGGCCCGCCCGAGGTGGTCACGAAGATCTCGGCGAAGACCGTCAGGAAGAAGATGGTCTGGATCATGACCACGACGCTGATCGCGCGGCCGAGGTGCGGCAGGATGATGAAGAAGAACATGGCGAGGGGCCTGGCGCCGTCCATGCGCGCGGCCTCCTTCTGCTCGTGGTCCAGGGACTGGATCGCGGTCAAGAGGATCAGGGTCGCAAAGGGGATCCACTGCCAGGCAACGATGATGACGATCGAGGTCAGCGGCAGGTCGGCGAACCAGTCGATGGTGCCGAGACCCAGGGCGTTGGTGATCGCCGCGAAAAGCCCGTTGACCGGGTGCATCAGCATGTTCTTCCAGACCAGGGCGCTGACCGTCGGCATGACGAAGAAGGGCGCGATGGCCAGCAGGCGCGCCACCGGACGGCCCCAGAAGTCCTGGTCGAAAAGGACCGCCAGCAGGATGCCGCTGACCACCGTGATCAGCAGCACGCCGCCGACGAGCAGCAGGGTGTTCCACAGCACGGGGAGGAGCGCCGGATCCTCCAGCAGGAAGACGTAGTTCTCCCAGCCCGCGAAGCCGGTCATCAGCGGATTGAGAAGGTTGTAGCGCTGGAAGGAGAACCAGAGCGTCATGCCCAGCGGCACCAGCATCCAGAGCAGCAACGCGCCGACCGAAGGCGCCAAGAGCGGTAGGGTCCTGACGCTGCGTTGCGTGCCTATCGCCGTGGTTCGAAGCATGTTCTGGCGGGATTCTCCGGAGCGAACCCTCACCCGCTCGCGGCTCTCGCCGCTTCCACCCTCTCCCCGGGGGAGAGGGTTGTGGAGGCTTGGCGAGGCGATAGCCGCGCCCTAGCCGGAGCCGGGTGAGGGGAGCGAACTTAGCCGAAACGGATCGAAACCCCGGCCGGTCATTTCGGGTAGCCGGCCTGCTTCATGGTCCGCTCGGTCGCCCGTTGCGCGGTCTCCAGCGCCTGATCGACCGACATCTGACCGGAGAGGGCGGCCGCGACCGACTGACCGACCTGGGTGCCGATTCCCTGAAACTCCGGAATGGCGACGAATTGGATGCCGGTATAGGGCACCGGATCCTTGGTCGGTTTCGAAGGATCGGCGGCCAGGATCGAGCCGACCGTGAACTCTGCGAAGGGCGCCGCCTTGATGTAGGCTGGATTATCGTAGGTCGATTTTCTCGTGCCCGGCGGTGCGGCGACCCAGCCCTCGGTCTCGCCGACCAGCTTGACGTAGTCCTTGGAGGTCGCCCACTTCATGAAGTCTTTCGCCGCCGCAACCTTCTGGGAGCTTGCCGGGATCGCGAGCGCCCAGGCCCAGAACCAGCCGGCGCCGTTCTCGGTCGCCTCGACCGGCGCCTTGGCGAAGCTGGTCTTGTCCGCAACCTTGCTCTCTGAGGGATTGTAGATGTAGCCGGCGGCCGAGGTCGCATCGACCCACATCGCGCAGTTGCCGCTGGCGAAGAGGGCGCGGTTCTCGTTGTGGCCGTTGGAGCTGGCGCCCGGCGGGCCATAGTTGTTGAGGATGTCGACGTAGTAGTTGATCGCCTTCTTCCAGGGCTCGGAGGTCAGCTGCGGCTTCCAGTCCATGTCGAACCAGCGGCCGCCGAAGGTGTTCACCAGGGTGCCGACGAAGGCCATGTTCTCGCCCCAGCCCGGCTTGCCGCGGAGGCAAACGCCGTACTGCTGCTTGTCCGGTTTATGCAGCTTCTTGGCGAAGTCCAGGAACTGCGCGTAGGTCGGCTGGTCCGGCATGGTCAGGCCGGCGGCCTCGAAGAGGTCCTTGCGGTAGAAGGTGAAGGAGCTCTCGGCGTAGAAGGGCACGGCGTAGAGCTTGCCGTCCGCGGAGAGGCCGTTGCGCACGCCCTCGAAGATGTCCTCGTAGTCGTAGTCGTCGCCGAAGTCGTCGAGCTGGACCAGCCAGTTCTGCCGGCCCCAGATCGGAGCCTCGTAGGCGCCGATGGTGATGATGTCGAACTGTCCGCCCTTGGTCGCGATGTCGGTGGTCACCCGCTGGCGCAGGACGTTCTCCTCCAGGACCACCCATTCCAGCTCATGGCCGCTGTCCTTCTCCCACTGGGGAGAGAGCTTCTGCATGATGATCATGTCGGAGTTGTTGACCGTGGCGATGGTGATCTTTTCGGCCTGCGCGGGCAGGGCGGCGGCCAGCAGGCCGGCCAGGAACGCGCAGGTCGTTGTTGCTTTTTTCATTCTTGCCTCCCTCATATGGCCTTCGACTATAGGACAAGTGTCGAGGCGGGTCATAGGTTTCCGGCCGAGTCTTCAGCGCCCGTTGAATCCGCCCCGCGGCCTTTGTCACGCGCCCCAGCGCAGGGCCGCGGTGTGGACCGGCGCGTCCCAGAGCCGGAGCATCTCGTCGTCGAGCCGGGTGAGGGTGATCGAGCAGCCGGCCATGTCGAGCGAGGTGCAGTAGTTGCCCACCAGGGAACGGGCGATGGTGAGCCCGCGGTCCCGGCAGAGCGTCGCCGCGGCCTGGTAGACCAGATAAAGCTCCATCAGAGGCGTGCCGCCCATCCCGTTGACGAACAAAAGAACCCGCTCGCCGTTTTTCGGCGCAAGGGCCTCGGAGATGGCGCCGACCATCTCGGCCGCGATCTCCTCCGCGCTCGCCAGGGCGACCCGGCGCCGGCCCGGCTCGCCGTGGATGCCGACGCCCATTTCCATCTCGCCCTCGCCGAGCTCGAAGGTCGGCTTGCCGGCGGCGGGCACGGTGCAGCTGGTCAGCGCCACGCCCATCGAGCCGGTCGCCGTGTTGACTCTCGCGCCCAGGGCCTGACAGGCGGCAAGGTCGGCGCCGTCCTCGGCGGCGGCGCCGACGATCTTCTCGACCACCACGGTGCCGGCGACACCGCGCCGGCCCTGGGTGTAGAGCGAGTCCTCGACTGCGACGTCGTCGTTGGTCAGCACCGTCGCGACCTCGCCGTCGAGCATCTCGGCGGCCATCTCGAAGTTCATCACGTCGCCGGAGTAGTTCTTCACGACGAAGAGGACGCCGGCGCCGCCATCGACCGCCTGGGCGGCCGCCAGCATCTGGTCCGGGGTCGGCGAGGTAAAGACCTCGCCGGGGCAGGCGGCATCCAGCATGCCCTTGCCGACGAAGCCGGCGTGCAACGGCTCGTGCCCGGAGCCGCCGCCGGAGACCAGGGCGACCTTGCCCTGGCTGGCGCCGCCGGCGCGGGTCACGAACTTCGGCGCCAGGCTGACCCTGACCAGGTCGCCGTGGGCGGTACCGAAGCCGCTGAGGCTGTCGTTCAGGACGTCGTCGACGGCGTTGATCAGCTTCTTCATCGCTTCTCTCCCCTAACGCTCCGAAAAAGGGATCAGAGTCATTTTCGGGTTCGCTTCGCTCCGGCGCAACGAGCCGCCCTCAGCAGGCCTCGAAGATGATCGCTTGCGAAAAATGACTCTGACCCCTTTTTCATGGCTCCTCTGACTAGAATCACTCGTCCTTGCGTGCGAGCGCAATCATGCGTCGGGCCATCTCCTCGATGGCTTCGGCGACTTCGTTCTGGCGCTTCGGATCCTCGAAGGCCGGGATCTCGATCTCGAGCACGCGGCGGCCGGACGGGGCGACCTCCTCCGGGAAGACCGCCTGCTGGGGGTGCGCCTTGCGGTAGGCGGCCAGGAAGGCGCGGCGCTCCTCCGGCGAGAAGTGGCAGATCTTCATGATGCTGGCGACGTGCTGCGCCGGCAGGGGAACCCGGTAGTTGGGATTGGTGATCTGCGAGACGAAGCTCTTGTGGGTGCCGAGAGCCTCGGCGATGCGCTGCCGGGTGCCGGAGGGCCGGCGTTCCAGGAAGGTCTTGAGGAGGCTCTTATAGGCCCCGACCGCCTGGCCCGTATCCGGCCGGTCCTCGGCGGCGTCGGTCATGGGGCAGCCGCCTTTCCGCGCTCGCCGCGCAGCGCCAGCTTGACCCGGCCGAGCTGCGCCGGCGCCACGGACAACGAGCGCAGGCCGCAGTCGAGCAGCAGCGTGACCAGGGCGGTATCGCTGGCCAGGTCGCCGCAGAGCCCGATCTCGACCCCGCGCGCCCGGGCGGCCTCGACGCTGCGCGCGATCAGCTCGAGCACCGCCGGATGGTCGGCAAGGGCGAGGGCGGCTAGCGCCGGGTTGTCGCGGGCCGCCGCCATGACGTACTGGATCAGGTCGTTGGAGCCGATGGAGTAGAAGTCGGCCGCGAAGTCTCCGGCGGTCAGCGCCGCCGCCGGCACCTCGATCATGATGCCGAGCGCCGGCCTGCCGTGCGGCAGGCCCTCGGCGGCCAGCTCGGCCAGGACCTCGTCCAGCAGGCGCCGGGCCCGGTCGAGCTCCTCCGGCAAGGTCACCATCGGCAGCATGACCTTCAGCGGGCCCTCGGCGGCGGCCCGCGCCAGGGCGCGCAGCTGGACCCGGAAGACCTCGGGGTGGGCGAGGGAGAGCCGCAGGCCGCGCTGGCCCAGGAAGGGATTCGTCTCGGCGTCCATGGTGATGCCGGGGATCGGCTTGTCGCCGCCGGCATCCAGGGTGCGGATGGTGACCGGCTTGCCGCCGGCCCAGGCCAGGATCCGTCGGTAGACCGCGAGCTGCGCCGCCTCGTCCGGCGGCTCGCTGCCCGCGAAGAGGAACTCGGTGCGAGTCAGGCCGATGCCGTCGCAATGGGCCGGCGAAAGGCCCTCGAGGATCGCCGGGTCGTCGACGTTGATCAGGACCTGGACCCGTTCACCCTCGGCGGTGACAGCGTCCTCGGCGAGCGCCTCGGCCGCGGCCGCGTCGCCCTCGGCCCGGGCCTGGATGCGGCTCTGTACCTGTGCCAGGGTGCCGTCGCTGGGCGCCAGGATCAGCCGCCCGGCCTCGGCGTCGAGCACCGCCGGCGCGTCCGGGGCGAGGTGATCGAGCTCGGCGTCGAGGCCGACGATCAAGGGGATGCCCCGCGCGCGGGCCAGGATCGCGACGTGGCTGGTCTTGCTGCCGCCGCGGATCGCGCCGCCACCGAGGCGCTGCCAGTCGAGCTCGAGGAAGCGGCTCGGAGTCAGGTCTTCGGCGACCAGGATGGCGCCCTCGGCCAGGGCCGGCCGGCTGCCGCTTTCCTTGCTCGCCAGCGCCCGCAGCACCCGGTCCTTTAGGTCGGTCAGGTCCTCGGCCCGGGCCGAAAGGTATTCGTCCGCGCCGCTGCGGTACTCGGCGATCTCCCTGTCCAGGGCCTGGTCCCAGGCGCCGTGGGCGCTGCCGCCGGCCTGGACGTCCTTGAAGATCGGCGCCAGGAGGTCGTCGTCCTCCAGCAGCGCGAGCTGGAACTCCAGGATTCCGGCGGCCAGCTCGTCCTCGCCGGCGATCAGGGCGGCCAGATCCTCCTTGGCCCGCGCGACGGCGGCCAGCAGGGCCTCGCATTCCTGGGCGATGCTGCCGACCCGGCGCCCGCCGAGGCGGACGCCGCCGTCGCGCGCGATGCGGCCGATGACCAGGCCTTCGGCGGCCGGAATGCCCGCGATCACGCGCTCGCTGGTCGCTTCAGCCATCGAAGTCCCGTTCCACCAGGTCCACCAGGGCGGCCACCGCATCCGCGGCGTCGTCGCCGCTGGCCCGGAAGCAGAGGGTCGCGCCGTGGCCGGCCTTCAGCTTCATGACCGCGTTGGGCGACTTGGCGTTGACCCAGTCCGCCTCGGCCCCGACCCGGACCTCGACCGCGGCCTGGTAGGCCTTGGCGAGCTTGGTCAGCTTGACCGCCGGCCGGGCGTGGAGGCCGGTCGGGTCCCGGACCACCGCCTCGCCCAGCGCCTCGGTCAGGTCCTTGGCTGCGTCGCTCATGACAGGAACTCCTCGGCCGTGGCCCGGACCTCGGCCAGGGTGGAGCCGCCGGCGGCCTCGGTCGCGGCCATGACCGCGCCTTCCACGATCGGCGCGTTGCAGATCACGACCCGTTCCTGCATCTCGGCGGGCAGCATCTCGATGGCCATCTCGCTGTTGGTTTCCGCGCCGCCGAGGTCGATCAGCAGGGCCACGCCCGGAGGACCGAAGACCGACCGGATGGCCTCCATGATCGCCGGCACGCTGGTGCCCAGGCCGCCCTCGGGGTTGCCGCCGCAGTGGGCGACGCGGACCTCGTCGCCGACCATTTCCCGCACCATGTCGGCCGCGCCCTTCGCGACCTCGGAGGAATGCGAGACGATGACGATGGAGACGCAGTCGCTCATGTCTTGCCCTCGATGACGTCACAAACGGCATGGACCAGCAGCGTGGAGGATCGGGCCCCTGGATCCAGGTGCCCGACCGAGCGCTCGCCCAGGAAGGAGGCGCGGCCCTTGGTCGCCAGCATGTCCTTGGTCGCGGCCAGGCCTTGGTCGGCGGCCGCCCGGGCCGCCGCCGGGAGGTCGTCCCCGGCCGCCTTCAGGGCCGCCGCGACCGGGACCAGCACGTCGAGCATGGTCTTCTCCCCGGCCTCCGACTTGCCGCGCTTCTTCACCGCCTCCACGCCCTCGGCGAGCATCGCGGCCACGTCGGCCCCGCCGCTCGGGCTCTCCTGGCCGGCCGCCTTGCCCATGCCCATCAGCAGCGAGCCGTAGAGCGGACCCGAGGCGCCGCCGACGGTCATGACCAGGGTCATGCCCGCCTTCTGCAGCGCGCCGGGCAAGGGCAGGGCGCCGATCTCCTCGGCGGCCGCGGCGATGGCGTCGAAGCCGCGCTTCATGTTGACGCCGTGGTCGCCGTCGCCGATCGCCTGGTCGAGGGCGGTCAGCTCCTCGGCGTGCGCGGCGATGGTCGTCGCCGTCCGGGCGATCAGGCGCTGGAGCAGGTCAGGTGCCATAGGCGGCCTCCACCTTTGCCTTGGTTTCCGGTCCGGTGATCCTCCGGCCCGCCTTATCGAAGAAGAGCGCGGCGCCGGGGCGGACGGCGATCCGGGTCTTCTCGCCCTCGGCCACGGGATCGTGGGCGCCGAGCAGGGCCCGCAGGGTCAGACCCTCGACCGAGAGCAGGACCAGAGTCTCGACGCCCAGGTGCTCGACTGCCAGGACCTCGGCTGCCACCCCGTCCTCGCGATGCAGCAGGACATCCTCGGGCCGGACCCCGGTGGTCGCCGCCTCCGCGGGCAGGTCCTTCACGCCCAGGGTCCCGCTCGGCACCAGGTTGATCTGCGGGCTGCCGAGGCGGCGGGCGACGTGGATGTCGTTGGGCCGCTCGTAGACCTCGCGCGGCGCGCCAACCTGGACCAGGCGTCCCTCGGAAAGCACGCCGATGCGGTCGGCCAGGGTCATGGCCTCGAGCTGGTCGTGGGTGACGTAGAGGATGGTCGCGCCCAGGTCGCGCTGGATGCGCTTGAGCTCGATCCGAAGGTCCTCACGCAGCTTGGCGTCGAGCGAGGACAGCGGCTCGTCCATCAGGTAGATCGACGGGCGGCGGACCAAGGCGCGGCCGATGGCGACTCGCTGCATCTCGCCGCCGGAGAGCTGGGTCGCGCGGTTCTTCAGCTTGGACTCGATCCGCAGCAGGCGGGCGATCTCCCGCACGCGGGCCTCGATCTCCGCCGCCGGCCGCTTGCGGCCCGGCGCGCGCAGCGGAAAGGCGAGGTTGTCGAAGACCGTGTAGTGGGGATAGAGCGAGTACTGCTGAAACACGAAGCAGACGTCGCGCTCGGCGGGCGTAGTCTTTGTGACGTCGCGGCCGTCGATCTCGATGCGGCCTTGCTCCGGTCGTTCCAGGCCGGCGACCAGGCGCAAGGTGGTGGTTTTGCCGGCGCCGGTCGGGCCGAGCAGCACCACGAACTCGCCGTCGGCGATCGTGAGCGAGAGGTCGGAGACGGCCACCGTCTTGTCGAAGCGCTTGGTGACGCCGGTCAGCGCGACTTCAGGCATGACCACCTCGCTGGCCGGCTCCGGCGTAGAGGTCGCTCATCACCGCCTTGTCGCTCTCCGGATGGAAGACCACGAGCCGCTCGGTCTCGAAGTCGAGCCCGACCGCCTCCCCGTAGTCGACCCGCACCGTGTTGGGCGCGCGGATCTTCAGCCGGCCGGCGTCGGTATCGACCGTGACCAGCTGGCGCGTGCCCATGTACTCGACTCCGAAGACGCGGCCGCGCAGCGGGCCATCCTCGGCGATCCGGATGTGCTCCGGCCGGACGCCGAGGACCGCGTCCGCATGGTCGAGACCTTCGTGCAGCTTCGGTATGGCGATCTGGCCGCCGTTGACCTCAACGCCGCTGGCACCGGCCTCGAGACCGCCCTTGGCTTGGAGAAAGTTCATCGCCGGGCTGCCGATGAAGCTGGCAACGAAGCGGGTCGCCGGGCGCTCGTAGACCTCGACCGGCGGGCCGACCTGCAGCACCTCGCCCTCGTCCATGACGCAGATCCGGTCGGCCATGGACATGGCCTCGATCTGGTCGTGGGTCACGTAGACCGTGGTCGCCCCGATGCGGTTGTGCAGCAGGCGCAGCTCCTCGCACATCAGCTCGCGGAACTCGGCGTCCAGGGCGCCCAGGGGCTCGTCCATCAGGAAGGCCTTGGCCCGGCGCACAATGGCCCGGCCCAGGGCGACCCGCTGCCGGTCGCCGCTGGACAGGCCGCTGACCGGACGATTGAGCAGGTGATCGATGCGTAGCAGCCTGGCCACCTCCTCGGTGCGCTCGCGGATCTCGCGGCGCGGCAGGCGCTGGATCCGGAGCGGGAAGGAGATGTTCTTGCGCACGTTCATGTGCGGGTAGAGCGCGAAGAGCTGGAACACGAAGGCGATGTCGCGCTCCGAGCCGCGGTTGAAGGTGACGTCCTCGCCGTCGAGGAAGATCTGGCCGGCGCTCGGCATCTCCAGGCCGGCGATCATGCGCAGGGTCGTGGTCTTGCCGCAGCCCGAGGGGCCGAGCATGACGAAGAACTCGCCGTCGCGGACAGTGAAGGACGAATCCCGCACCGCGACGAAGTCGCCGAAGGCCTTGTGCAGCTTCTCGATGCGGATCTCGGCCACGGGGTCACTCCGGGAAATGGCTGACGACGACGAAGCCGATCGTGCCGGCCAGGATCACGGCGAAGGAATAGCCGAAGAGGGTCAGCGAGAAGGGTTGCATCAGCATGACCACGCCGGCCGCGATGGCCGCGGTCGCCGCGTTCTCCCAGGGCCCGCGGCGGAAGAAGCGGGCCGGGCCCTTGGCCGTTTCCTGGTGATCGCTCATTTGCGCACCGCCCCGAAGGTGATGCCGCGCAGCAGCTGGTTGCGCAGCACTACGGTGAAGACGACGATCGGCAGCAGGAACAGGGTCGTGCCCGCGGCCACCGCCGGCCAGTCCAGGCCGCCCTCGCCGATGATCAGCGGGATGTAGGGCGGCGCGGTCTGGGCCTCGCCGCTGGTCAGCAGCAGGACGAAGGCGTACTCGTTCCAGGCGAAGATCAGGCAGAAGATCGCGGTCGCCGCGATGCCGGTGCGCGCCTGCGGCAGCACCACCTTCCAGAAGGCCTGCAGGCGGGAATAGCCGTCGACCACCGCGGCCTCCTCGTACTCCCGCGGGATCTCGTCGATGAAGCCCTTCAGCAGCCAGACCGCGAGCGAGATGTTGACCGCGGTGTAGAGCAGGATCATGCCCAGCGCGGTGTCCGAGAGCCCCAGGGTCCGGTACATCAGGTAGATCGGAATCGCCACCGCGATCGGCGGCATCATCCGGGTCGAGAGGATGAAGAACAGCAGGTCGTCCTTCAGCGGCACCTTGAAGCGCGAGAAGCCGTAGGCCGCGAGGGTCCCGAGGAAGACCGCCAGGAAGGTCGAGCCGAAGCCGATGACGATGGAGTTGATATAGCGGTCGGCGAACTTCGACGGCCCGGCGATGACCATGTTCCGCTTGCGCACGATCTCGTCGTACCAGGTCTGGGGCGGACCCAGGCTCTCGATGTACTCGGAAGTCTGCCGGGTGCGGGTGGTGAAGAGGTTGACGTAGCCTTCCATCGAGGGCTCGAAGAAGACCTTCGGCGGATAGGCGATGGAATCCGGCGGCGACTTGAATCCGGTCAGGAAGATCCAGACCAGCGGGATCATGGTGATCAGGGCGTAGGCCGCGACCAGGCCTCCGGCGAGCCACTTGCCGCCGCTGCTGGCCTCGACGACCGAATGAGCTGTGCTCTTGGCGCTCATTGCTTCACCCGATTCAGGGCTTTGACGTAGATGTTGCCCAGGCCGAAGACGGTGACGAAGAGAATGACCGCGAAGGCCGAGGAGTAGCCGGTGCGCCACTTCTCGAAGGCCTCGCGCTTCAGGTTGATCGAGGCCAGCTCCGTGGTCGATCCTGGCCCTCCGGAGGTCAGCTCAACCACCATGTCGAACATCTTGAAGTTCTCGATGCCGCGGAACAGCACCGCCAGCATGAGGAAGGGCAGGACCCGGGGCAGGGTGATGTGCCAGAACTTCTGCAGGGCGTTGGCGCGGTCGATCTCGGCGGCCTCGTAGAGGTACTCGGGGATCGAGCGCAGCCCGGCCAGGCAGAGCAGCATGATGTAGGGCGTCCACATCCAGGTGTCGACGATGATGATCGACCAGGGCGCCAGGCCGACCGAGCCGATCATGTCGATGGGGCCGAAGTCGCCGAAGAGGTTCAGGATGTAGCTGAAGATTCCGGTCTGGGGCTGGTAGAGGTAGGTCCAGAACACGCCCACCACCGCCGGCGAGAGCATCATCGGGATCAGGATCACCGTGGTCCAGAAGCCCGCGCCCTTGAAGTTGCGGTTGATCAGCAGGGCCAGGCCGAGGCCGAGCAGCACCTGCAGGGCCATGGTCCAGCAGACGAAGTGCGCGGTCGCCTGCAGGTAGCCCCAGATGTCCTCGCTCTCCAGCAGGCGCTCGTAGTTCCGGGTGCCGACCCACTTGATCGGCCGTCCCGGACGGTTGGCCCGGTAGTTGGTGAAGGAGAGGTAGACCGTCCAGATCAGCGGAAAGATGTTGATCGCCAGCAGCAGGACGATGGTCGGCGAGATGAAGAGCCAGGCGATGGCCCGGTCGGAGAGCCCGCGGAAGCGGCTCGCCAGGGGCTGCGGCGTGCCGCGCGCCACCTGTCCCGCAATACCGTTGATCGGACTGTCCGTCATCTGGCCGCTCGCCTAGTGGGGCTATCGCCCGGAGATTGACCCCTCACCCTGCTCCGGCTAAGGCTCGTCTGATCGCCTCGCCAAGCCTCTACATCCCTCTCCCCGGGGGAGAGGGAGGGGCCCGCCGCGGAGCGGTGGGAGGGTGAGGGGCCCCTCATCTGTGCCAGCGCTAAAGCTTGCCGTCGTCCTCGAAGGTCACGGTCCAGTCCTCGATCAGCTTGTCGAGGGCTTCCTGGGCCGTGCCCTTGTCGGCCACGACGTAGTCGTGCACCCGCTTCTGCATCGACTGCATGAGCTCGGCGTAGGTCGGTTCCTGCCAGAAGTCCTGGACGCCGGACATGGCCTTGAGGAAGTCGGCCGCGAAGGGCGCCGTCTTGGCGAAGTCGGGATCTCCCAGGACCGCGGTGTGGCAGGAGTAGCCGCCCAGCGACCACCACTTCTTCTGGACGTCGGGCTTGGCGAACCACTTGATGTACTGCAGCGCAAGGTCCTTCTTGTCCGAGTAGGACACGACCGAGATGCCCTGGCCGCCGAGGGTCGAGGCCTCGATCTTCTGGCCCGGGTTGACGAAGAAGCCGGTCTTCTCGCCGCCCACGGCCTCGTCCTTGGCCAGGCCCGGGAAGAAGGCGAACCAGTTCATCATCATGGCCACCTGGCCCGACTTATAGGCGTCCAGGTTGGCGACCATGTAGGAGTCGGAATAGCCTGGCGGCGTGCAGCACTCGTACATGGTCTTGTAGAACTCGAGGCCCTCCACCGCGTCGGCCGAGTTGACGAAGCCCTTCATGTCGTAGGGCTTGTCCGGGTTCTGGTACTTGAAGCCCCAAGAATACAGCGCCGAGGTCACACCCATTGTGATGCCCTCGGAGCCGCGCTCGGTGAAGATGGCGGCGCCATAGACCTTCTTGCCGTCGATCTCGCGTTCTTGGAAGAACTCGGCAACCTCTTTCAGCTCGGTCCAGGTCTTGGGCGGCGCGAGGTCGCGGCCGTGCTTGGCCTTGAACTCGGACTGAAGCTCTGGCCTGGCGAACCAGTCCTTTCGGTAGACCCAGCCCAGCGCGTCGCCCATGGCGGGCAGGGCCCAGTACTCCGGGGCGCCCTTGGGCCAGGTCGAATAGGCGTAGACCGTGGCCGGCAGGAAGTCATCCATCGAGATGCCTTCCTTCTCGAAGAAGTCGTTCAGCTTGACGTAGTGGCCGTAGGTCGCGGAGCCGCCGATCCACTGGCTGTCGCCGATCAGCAGGTCGCAGAGCTTGCCGCCGGAGTTCAGCTCGTTCAGGAACCGGTCGGCGAAGTTGGTCCAGGGCACGAACTCGAACTTCATCGAGATCCCGGTCTCGGCCGTGAAGTCCTTGGACAGCTCGACCAGCGCGTTCGCCGGGTCCCAGGCCGCCCAGCAGAGGGTGATCTCCTTGTCTTGAGCGTTGGCACCGGTCGCGGCCGCAGCCGTGAGTCCCACGGCGGCCAGACACGCCTTCCATGTCCGCATGGCTTCCTCCCTAAAGAACGGCCGTCCTTCTTGCTTGTCCTCGGCATCCGCTCGGGCGGGCGCTCGCAACCGGCGAAAGCGAACGGCCTTCGGCTTGGGTTCGCCGGTTTAGTTCAACTAAACCTATTTACTAAACTCCTGTCAAGCGGCGACTGGACGGCGGCGACGGATTATGAACGTTTACAGGGCCAAGCGGGACATTTAGCATCCTGAAAGGGATCATCCGCGCAGCAATATTGCTGCATTGCACCAATCATTGCTGCGCCGCAAAACCGGCAAGCGGACCAAAAGTTTAGTTCGTCTCAAGCCTCGGCCGGACCAGGGCACAGGAGAGCAAGCCATGGCAGACCTGCAGTTCACCAACGTGCGCGTCATCGACGGCAGCGGCGCGGAGCCTTTCGACGGCAGCGTCCTGCTGCGCGGCAACCGCATCGTCGAGGTCGCCAAGGCCGGCGAGCCGCTGGCCGGCGAAGGGGCGGAAGTCATCGACGGCGGCGGGGCGACCCTGATGCCCGGCCTGATCGAGCCGCATGCCCACATCAGCTTCTGCGACACGGCCGACCTCGAAAGCCTGGGTGACATCCCGCCGGAAGAGCACACGCTGCTGACGATGAAGTACGCCAGGAAGATGCTCGACCAGGGCTTCACGGCGATCTTCTCGGCGGCCGCCGCCAAGCCGCGGCTCGACGTCGTGATCCGCAACGCGATCGAGGCCGGCGACATCCCGGGGCCGCGCATGCGCGCCGCCAGCCCCGAGCTGACCCCGACCAGCGGCCTGGGCGACGTGCGCCGCTGGCACATGCACCGCGAGACCTTCGCCCTGACCTGCGACGGCGCCGACGAGTTCCGCCGGGTCGCCCGCGAGATGGTCCGGGAGGGCGTGGACACCTTGAAGATGAATCCCTCGGGCGACGAGTTCATCCCCTTCGCCCGTGCCCATGAGACCATCATGAACGAGGCCGAGATCGCCGCCGTCTGCGAGGTCGGCAAGAGCCGCGGCAAGAACATCGCCGCCCACGCCCGCTCGGCGCAAAGCGTCAAGCTTTCGGTCAAGCACGGCGCCCAGGTGCTCTATCACTGCACGCTTTCGGACGACGAGGCCTTGGACATGCTGGAGGCCAAGAAGGACGAGGTCTTCGTCGCACCGACCGCCGGCATGGCCTACGTCACCTCGATCGGCGAGGGCCGGGACTACGGGATCGATGCCGATCACCCGGTCGCCCAGTTCTTCGCGGCCGAGCTGGAGACCGGGGCGCGGAACATGAACGAGCTGAAGCGCCGCGGCGTCCGCGTGCTGCCGGGCGGCGATTACGGCTTCGCCTGGAACCCCATCGGCACCAACGCCCGCGACATGGAGCATTTCGTCAACCTGCTCGACTTCACGCCGTTGGAGGCGATCCGCGCCGCCACGCAGTACAGCGGCGAGCTCTTCGGCGAGGCCATCGGCCTGGTCAAGGAGGACTACCTCGCCGACCTGATCCTGGTCGACGGCGATCCCTCAAAGGACATCAAGATCCTGCAGGACGCCGACCGGCTGCTGGCGATCATGAAGGACGGCGCCTTCCACAAGGCCCCGGCCGAGGGGCTCGGCGCCGGCCGGGCGGCGGCGGAGTAGCGACCGCCGCCCACGCGAGGGGCGGGGCCGAAAAAGTTGCGTCCTTTCCGGCCCGGCTGCGTCTAACCGGACGAAGCCCACCGGCAAGGAGAAAGACGATGCGCCTTCAACTGGCCCTCAACGTGCGCGATATCGACGAGGCCGTGGCCTACTATGGCCGACTCTTCGGCGTGAAGCCGCACAAGCGGCGGCCGGGCTATGCCAATTTCGCGATCGCGATGCCGCCGCTGAAGCTCGTACTCTTCGAGAACCCCGAGGCCGCCGAGCGCCTGCACCATCTGGGCGTCGAGGTCCTCGGCCAGGGCACCCTGGCCGAGACCCAACGGCGTCTCGAGACTGTCGGCTTGCTCGACGACGTTCAGCTGGAGGAGACCTGCTGCCACGCGACCCAGGACAAGCTCTGGTCCCAGGAACCCCAGGGCCTGCGCTGGGAGTGGTATCGGATCACCGACGATGCGCCCGCCGAGGCCCAGGAGACTCCGGCGCCGGGCTGCTGCACCGGGGACAGCGCGGCGCGGCCGGTGGCCGCGACCTGAAGGGCAGGTGAGGCATGGCGGAGCAGAGCAGTGCGGATCAGGTCTCCTGGGTGGCCTTCCAGGCCCGTCTGCGCGCCTATCTGCGCCGGCGGGTCGATCCGGCCGCGGTCGACGACCTGGTCGGCGACATCCTGCTCCGCCTGGTCCGGCACCGCGAGGCCCTCGAGGCGGCGCGCGATCCGGTGGCCTGGATGCTCCGCCTTGCGGCCAATGCCGTGACGGACCATCACCGCCGGCGCGACGTCGAGAAGCGTGCCTTGTCGCGTGCCCGGATCGAGTTCGTGACGGAAGCCGCGGCGGAGGCGGCCGACGAGGGCGCCACCGAGGAGATCGGCCACTGCCTGCGGCCGCTCGTCGAGGCCCTGCCGGCCCGCTACCGGGAGGCCCTGCTGCTGACCGAGATCGAGGGCCTGACCCGGGCCGAGGCCGCGCTGCGCCTCGGCCTCTCGCCTTCGGGCATGAAGTCCCGGGTTCAGCGCGGCCGCGCCAAGCTGAAACAGGCGCTGCTGCGCTGCTGCGAGATCCGGACGGATCGGCGCGGCGGCGTCCTGGACTACCGGCGGCGGCGCGCGGACGTCGGACTGACGGGTTGCCGTCCTTGCTGAAATTCTCGCGCCCCGCGCAGTTGCGAGACAGGCAATCGGTTGCCTCGGCGGCCGGTCTTCGATCACCAAAACTTGATCGGCGTAAAAATAATTAAGTATAAGCCCGGCCAAGATTTCCCAATCTGCCAAGTATTTCTGGGGCTTCCAGGAAAAACCTAGGCCTTTACTGTTGCTTAAGGAACCGGGCGCACCGTCTTCGCGCTGGCCTCCGGAACCCGGAGGGCCCCTGCCTGCCGGTGCTCCCGGCGGGCCGTGGCCCGCCCGAAGCGGCGGGATTCGAGAGCCTTCGGACCGGGACCAAGGAGCGTCGGCGGAGCCGGGCCTGTAGCAGGGCCCGGCCCCGATTGGTGACAGCAAAACGGGGGATCGGTGAGATGTTCTCGGAGTTCTTCCTCACGGAACAGCATGCCCAGTTCTACGACGTGGAGCAGAACTACACCTTGTGGTTGGTGCTGGTGTCCTATGCGATCGCGGCCTTCGCCGCCTTCGTGTCCTTCTACGTGGTCGAGCGCGTCGTCGCCGCTCCCTCGGCCGGCGTCCGTATGCGCTGGCTGATGACCGGCGGGGCGGCCATGGGGGCCGGGATCTGGTCCATGCACTTCTCCGGCATGATGGCCTTGAGGATGCCGGCCTGGTTGTGCGGCAACGCCAATGGCGACATCCACTACGATCCTTTCCTGACGATTTTCTCGGCCGTTTTCGCCATGCTGGCCAGCGGCTTTGCCTTCTACTTCGTCAGCAAGCGCTCCAAGAACATCGGCCTCCTGCTGGTTGCCGGTACGATCCTCGGCGCCGGCATCGGCCTGATGCACTACACCGGCATGGCGGCAATGCGGATGTACGCGATCATCCGCTACGATCCCCTCTGGTTCGCGGTTTCGATCCTGGCCGCCGTGATCCTGGCCAGCTATGCGCTCTGGCAGATGTCCTACACCCTGGAGGCCCGGCGCCAGGAACGCAGCAACAACCGCGGTGTGGCGGCCATGATCATGGGCCTGGCGATCACCTTGATGCACTACGCGGGCATGGCGGCGACCCATTTCCTGGCGGTTTCCGGCGAGCCGGCCAAGGCGCCGCTGGATGGCATCGCGCTCGACGGCACGCTGGTCGGCGTGGCGATCACCGGCGTCGCGGTGCTGATCCTGGGCATGGCGCTCTTCGCCGCCAACAAGGAGGCCCAGCGGCAGGGGCATCCGATTCCGGCGGTGCAAGGGAGCTGACCCCCGTCCGCGACGACCTTTGGACCCAAGTTCTTCGGGCGGCGGCCTAAGGGTCGCCGCCCGTCGCGTTGCCGCTGGCTTGAGGCCGGGCGGACCCGCGCGAGCCCCGCCGTCACCGGCGCCTGTGAGGGCCGCTCACCCGTCGCGTCGTCCCGATCCTGCGGAGCGAAGATCCCGCGAAGGGCCCATCATGGCTATTCGGCGGGCGAGGGCGCTTCGCCCTCCGCGGGCTTCGGTCGCCGGAACTCGCTCAGGCGCTGCATCACCAGGTAGAAGACCGGCGTGAACAGCAGGGACATGATGGTCGCCGCCGCCATGCCGCCGACGACCGCGGTGCCGACGGCCTGGCGGCTGGCCGCACCGGCGCCGGCGGCGACCACCAGCGGCATGAAGCCGGCGATGGAGGAGATCGCGGTCATCAGGATCGGCCGGAACCGCAGCCGGGCGGCCTCGGCCGCCGCCTCCAGGATGCCCTTGCCGGCCTCGCGCTCGGCCTTGGCGAACTCCACGATCAGGATCGCGTTCTTGCTGGCCAGGCCGATCAGCAGGACGATGCCGACCTGGGTGTAGACGTTGTTGTCGAACTCGCGGGCGATCAGCGCCGCGACCGTGCCGAGCACCGCCAGGGGCACGACCAGGATCACCGCCGCGGGGCTGGTCACGCTCTCATATTGGGCGGCCAGCACGAGGAAGACGAGGAGGATCGCCAGGGCGAAAATGGCGATGGCTTCATTGCCGACTTGGCGCTCCTGGAAGGACACGCCGGTCCACTCGAAGCCCATCGAGGACGGCAGCTCCTCGCGGGCCATGTCCTCCATCAGATCCAGGGCCTGTCCGGAGCTGAAGCCGGGCGCCGCCTGTCCGGTGATCGAGGCGGCGGGGTAGAGGTTGTAGCGCAGGATCGTCTGCGGGCCGGTCACGTAGTCGACGGAGACGAGGGTCCCGACGGGCACCATCTGCCCGGCCCGATTGCGCACCTCGAGCTGCCGGATGTCCTCGGGTCTCAAGCGGAAGGGATGATCGGCCTGGATCTTGACCTGCCAGGTGCGGCCGAACCTGTTGAAGTCGTTGACATAGGCCGAGCCCAGGTAGGCCTGGAGGGTGCCGAAGACCTCGTTCAGGGAGATCCCCAGCGTTTTCGCCTTGGTCCGGTCGACTTCGGCGAAGAGTTGCGGCACGTCGGCGCGGAAGGTGGTGTTGAGGTTAGCGAGGCCCGTCTGCCCCTCGCCACGCGCGAGGAGTTCCCGCGCCGCTTTTCCCAGTTCGACCAGGCCCGCGCCGCCGCGGTCCTGGAGCTGGAACTGGAAGCCGCCGGCGACTCCGAGGCCGCTGATGGCCGGCGGCGGGAAGGCGAAGGCGATCGCTTCTTGGATGCCGGCGAGCTGGGCTTGCAGATTTGCCAAGATCGCCCGCTGGCTGAGCGAGGGGTCGCTGCGCTCGTCCCAGGACTCCATGATGATCCAGACCGTCGCGGCGTTGGCGGCATTGGTGCCGTCGATCACCGAAAAGCCGCCGAGCGAGACCCAATCCTGCACCCCGGGCGTCTTCTCGAGCATCGCGTCGACCTGATTGAGAACCTGCTGGGTCCGTCCCAAGGAGGCGCCGTCGGGCAGCTGGATGCTGGCGATGACATAGCCCTGGTCCTCTTCGGGCAGGAAGCCGGTCGGCAAGCGGCCGAACTGCCAGCCGGTCAGGCCGAGGAGCGCGAGGAACAGCAGCATCACCAGCGCCGATCGACGGAGCAGGGCCCGGGTGAGCGCGCCGTATCCGGCGCCGGCCTTTTCGAATCCCGCATCGAACCAGCGGAAGAAGATGTTCTTCTTCTCCTTCTGCGGGCGCAGCAGAAGCGCGGCAAGTGCTGGGCTCATGGTCAGGGCGTTGATCGTGCTGAACACCGTCGCCACGGCGATGGTCAGCGCGAACTGCCGGTACATCTCGCCGGTGATTCCGGGCAGGAAGGCGGCCGGCACGAAGACCGCCAGGAGCACCAGGGTCGTCGCGACGACCGCGCCGGAGACCTTGGACATGGCCTTGATCGCGGCCTCGCGGGAATTCATCCCCTTGGCCATCTGAACGTAGGTCGCCTCGACGATGACGATGGCGTCGTCGACGACCACGCCGATGGCCAGGACCAGGCCGAAGAGCGTCAGCATGTTGAGGGAGAATCCCATGGCCCCCATGACGGCGAAGGTGCCGATCAGTGAGACCGGGATCGAGACGGCCGGGATCAGGGTCGCGCGCCAGTCCTGGAGGAAAATGAACAGGACCAGGAACACCAGCCCGGCCGCCTGGAACAGCGTCGAATAGACCTCGTCGATCGAAGCCTCGACGAAGAGCGTGGTGTCGTAGGGAATCCGGTATTCCATCCCCTCGGGGAAGCGGTCGGAGAGCTCCTTCATCGTTTCGCGAACGGCGACCGCCATATCGAGCGCGTTGGCGCCGGGCAGCTGATAGATGACGACGCTGGCCGAGGGTGCACCGTTCAGGCGGGAGGTCAGGTTGTAGTCCTTGCCGCCGAGCTCGACCCTGGCAACGTCTTTCAGGCGGACGATGCGGCCGTCCTCCGAGGACTTGACGATGATCTCTTCGAACTGCCCGATCTCGCTCAGGCGGCCCAGGACGTTGATCGACAGCTGAAAGTTCTGTGATTCCGGGGCCGGCGGCTGACCGATCTGGCCCGCGGCGACCTGGACATTCTGCTCGCGGACTGCGTCGAACACGTCCTTGGTGGTGATGCCCCTTGATCTGAGCTGCTGCGGATCGAGCCAGATCCGCATGCTGTAGTCACTCGCCGGGAAGACCGTGACCTCGCCCACGCCGTCGATCCGGCTCAAGGTGTCGCGCAGCTGAAGCGTTGCATAGTTGCTGAGAAAGAGGTCGTCGTAGCGGCCATCGGGCGACACCAGCGAGATGAACTGGACGATGTTGGTCGACTTCTTCTTGGTGTTGATTCCCTCGCGCTTGACCTCCTCCGGGAGCTTGGGCTCCGCCAGCGTGACGCGGTTCTGGGTGAGGATCTGCGCCAGGTCGAGGTCGCTGCCGACCTCGAAGGTCACGGTCAGGGTATAGGTGCCGTCGCTGGCGCTGGTCGAGGACATGTAGATCATGCCTTCGACGCCGTTCACCTCTTGCTCGATCGGCGCGGCGACCGTCTCGGCGATGACGCTGGCGCTGGCGCCGGGGTAGACGGCCCTGACCTCGACCGTGGGCGGCGTGATGTCCGGATACTGCGAGATCGGCAGGGTGCCCAGGGTCACCCAGCCGGCGATCACGATGACGGTCGAGATCACGCTCGCGAAGATCGGCCGCTCGATGAAAAACCTGGAGAACATGCCCCGACGCCCGTCAGATCATTCCTTGGCCGGTTCCGTGGCGGCCGCGTCCGAACTCGTCTTGGCGGCGGCGGCGGCTCCATTCTCTTCCCTCCGGCCGGCGGGTTCGGCTTCCGCTTGGGTTCCCTGGTCGGTGCTTTCGAGACCGGCACTGACGTCATCCGACTTCGCACGCTGCGATTCCCTGTCATCCGGTTTCGCGTCGCTCTCGGCACCCAGCCGCTCTTTGATCGCCGAGGCCTTGAGGGTCGCCATGTCGATCTCCCTAGCCTTGACCGCCGCGCCTTCACGCGCCCGTTGAAGCCCCTTGACCACGACCATGTCGCTGGCTTCGATGCCATCGGTGATGACGCGCAAGCCGTCGACGATCGGCCCCAGGGTGACGTTGCGCTTCTCGACAATGTTCTCCGAGTTCACCAGCAGGACGTACTGTCCGCTCTGGTCGAAGCCGACGGCCCGCTCCGTGACCAGCGGCATATCCGGACGCGTTTCGAAAGGGAGACGAACTCGGACGAAGAGACCTGGCACGAAAACCGGTTGCTCTCCCGGATTCTGGACGATGCCGCGCACGCGGATCGTTCCGGTGTCTGGATCGACCTGGGACTCGGCGAAATCGGTGAGCGCAGGGTGCGGATAGCCGTCCTCGTTCGCCAAACCGATTTCAAGCGGTACGGGCTGTCGCTTGCCGGCCCGACCTTCGTCGACAGCTTCGGCCGCTTGGCTTTGGCCCCGCGCTTCGGCGCGGCTCTTGTTCATGTAGCGCAAGAGGTCGCGTTCGTTTACCTCGAAGTAGACGTACATCGGGTCGAAGGTAGTGATGTCCGTCAGGATGGTCGCTTCGCCCTGGCCGACCAGGTTTCCGACATCGACCAGGTCCCGCCCGACGCGGCCGGTGATCGGCGCCCGCACCTGAGTATAGCCGAGGTTGATCCGGGCCTGGGTGAGGTTGGCCTGGCGGACCAGGATTTCGGCCTTCGCCGAGAGGAAGTTGGCGCGGGCCTCGTCGACCTTGGCCTGCGAGATGTTGCCCCGCTTGATCAGCGTCTCGGCCCGCTCCAGGGTCTTGGAGGTCTCGGTCCGACGCGCCTCGGCCCGCGCCAGCTCGGCCTCGGCGGCCTTGACCTCGGCCTCGTACTCTACCGGATCGATGGTGAACAGCAGGTCGCCCTCGGTGACCGGCGTTCCGGGCTCGAAATGCAGGTTCTGCAGCACGCCCGGGACCCGGGCCGGGACCTCGACCCGGGCGTAGGCGACCGTCGTGCCGGTGAACTCGAGATACTCCGTGACGTCTTTCACCAGGGGCCGCGCGACCGTGACCTCGGGCGCGGGCGGAGCGACGTAGGTGTTCTGATCCTCGCAGGCGAGCAGGAGCGCGGACAGGCCAAGCCCAGCCAGCAGCAACAGCGCTCGCCCGCAATTCCTCCCTGGCATCCGCGCCTCCCATCTCAGGGCGTGAAGCTCTTCGAGTGTCGTCTCCGAGACACTACTTCGGGACGCGACCCGGTTCCACGGATTCCTGGGCGCTCGTGACAAACGCGCGGGGCCGGCTCAAAATGAAGCGTTCGGAGGGCCGACGGTCTCCGCGCCGGCCCTCCGGGCTGCCTGGCTTCCGATGGCGCCTGTTTCCGGCGTTTGCCTAGTTCGGCGTGGCTTCGCGGATCACGATCAAGGCGCGGCGGTTCATCGCCTCCGGCCGGCGCTCCGGGTTGGCGACGGCCGGGGCCTGGTCGCCCCTCGGGATGATGGCGTCCGGCTTCACGCCGTTGGCCTCCAGTTCCTTGGCCACGACGTTCGCTCGCCGGCCCGACAGATCGACGTTGTAGTCCGTGGCGCCGACCTGATCGGCGTTGCCAAGGACGGCGACGACCGGCCTCTCGTAGGTGCGGGTGATCGCCGCGATGGCCGCGAGATGCTCCTTGGCGACGGCGCTCAGGCTGTCGCTGTCGAAATCGAAGAACACGTCGAAGACCAGCCGGTCCTCGCTCACGGCCCGACCCGTATCCGAGAGGGCCGCCTCGAGCTTGACCATCGCCGTCTCGAAGCCGTCACGGCAGGCGGCGATGTCCTTCGGCTGGAAGTTTTCCTCCTGTTCCTGCATCCAGCAGTCGAAGCGGACCTGAGCCTCTGCGGAGGTGACGGGCAGCTTCTGGACCGAGCCCCGATAGACCGCCGTGATGTACTGGCCGCGTGCGGCGGCCATCTCGTTCAGCTTGTCCGCCGGCAGGTCGCGCGCTTCGATCAGCTGGGGCTCGAACTTCTGGTTGGCCCCGGCCATCATGGCGCGCTCCGCGAAGTAGTCGGAGTCCCGATAGTCGCCCTCCGAATACTCGAGTCTGGATTGGCCGAGATAGCCCTGGTAGAGCGCGTCGCCGTGCTCGTCGGTCGCCGGCTCGATCTTCTCGGCTTTTTGCAGCTCCAGTCCGCAGGCGGCGACGCCGATGGCGCAGCCGAAGGCGCAGAGCAAAATAAGGGGTGTTCTGCGATTCATGAAGTTCCTCCCGCCGAATTCCTGAGATGCCTCCGCACGTTGGACCCGACCTTCAGTCGCTGGAGACCAAGCATGCAACAGAACTATGTCGCATAATCTACAGATTTGCCACGACCGGGTTGTCGGAGACTTGAACTTTTTCAACTCTCCTCAACCGCGGGAGCACGACGGGCGCAGAAAGGCGGCGGAGCGGCGCCGCCCGGGTCCTAGAAGGGCGTTTCCGACATCTCCAGATGCAGGGCGTCGCCCTTGTATGGGTGCTTCGCGGCGACCACCTCGTCCAGTTCGACGCCCAGTCCAGGCGCCTCGGACGGGATGACGTAGCCGTCCTCCCAGCGGATTGGTGTCTTTAGGATCTCGGCGTGGAAGCCGCCCCAGGTCTGGATGCTTTCCAGGATCAGGAAGTTGGGGCTGCAGGCGCTGATCTGGATGTTGGCGGCGCCGACCACCGGGCCGCAGTAGAGGTGCGGGGCGATCTGGGCGTAGTGGGTCTCAGCCATCCCGGCGATCTTCTTGGCCTCGAGCAGGCCGCCGACCCGGCCCAGGTTCATCTGCAGGATCGAGGCGGCGCCGCAGTTCAGAACCCGGGCGAACTCGTACTTGGTGGCCAGGCGCTCGCCGGTGGCGATGGGGATCGAGGTGCCGCGGGCGACCTTGGCCATCCCCTCCGGCATCTCCGGCGGGGTCGGCTCCTCGAACCACAGCGGATCGTAGGGCTCCAGCCGGCGCGCCAAGCGCAGAGCGCCGCTGGCCGTGAACTGACCATGGGTGCCGAACAGGAGATCGGCCTTGGTGCCGACCGCCTCGCGCAGCTTCCTGACGAAGCGCTCCGAGCGCTCCAGGGCCTCCAGATCCGGCTGGCGGCCGTCGTAGACCGTGTAGGGGCCGGCCGGATCGAACTTGACTGCGGTGAAGCCCCGGGCGACGCAGACCGCGGCCCGCTCGGCGGCGAGATCGGGGTCGCTGTAGACGCGATCGTCCTCGCCCGCTTCCGGATAGAGGTAGGTGTAGCTGCGCAGGCGCTCGTGGACCCGACCGCCGAGCAACTCGTAGACCGGCTTGTCCAGGGCCTTGCCGACGATGTCCCAGCAGGCCATCTCGATCCCGCTCAGGACCCCGACAAGAGAGAGGTCCGGCCTGAGGCTGTAGCCGCGGCCGTAGACCGCGCGCCACAGCTTCTCGATCTTGAAGGGATCGGCGCCGACGACATGGCGTTGGCAAACGTCCTCGATCATGCGTGCCAGGGTCTGCGGACCGAAGGTCGCCGCGTAGACCTCGCCGATGCCTTCGATCCCGCCGTCCGTCGTCAGCTTGACGAAGACGAAGTAGCGGCCGCCGAAGTGCGGCGGCGGGTTGCCGACGACGAAGGTCTTGAACTCGGTGATCTTCATGGTGCTGGCTCCCGTCGCTGGTCCGGCATCGGCCTGGGCGGGCGCAGCATAGGCAGCTTCCTCGACGCCGGATAGGGTCACGGCGTCGTGACTGTCGCAAAGGCGCCGCTGGGCGGCCTCCGCGGGCTTGCCAGGACCGTCGGCGGGCACGATCCTGCAGCCATGACGACGGAGCTCGACGACCTCCTGCAGCGGATCGCAGGCGCGACCGGTGCCGACAGCGAGCTGGACCGGGAGATAGCCGACCGGCTGGAGCGTGCGGACCGACCGAACCCGGTCCCGGACTATACGGCCTCGGTCGACAGCTGCCTGGGCCTGATCGGGCGGATCCTGCCCGGATGGCACTGGCACATCGGTTTCGGCCCCCGGGGGATCTTCCCGTACGCGACCCTGCAGGACGGCGAGGATCTCTTCGAGGCCATGGCCCCAACGGTGCCCTTGGCGCTGCTGCACGCAGTGGGGCAGGCCAGGCGGGCAATCGGGCGACGCGCCAAGGGGCGGCCAAAGCCCTCCGCAGGGTGAGGCTGTCGCCGATCTCAGGCGGACTGCGCGGCAATCTCGGCGATCAGCTGCCCGCTGTCCCGCTGGCGGCAATAGCCCTTGATCGTGCGCAGGCTGTTGTCGTGGCGCTCCGGACTCATGGTCGCGCAGCCGTCGGTCACCAGGGTCACCAGGTAGCCCAGGTCGCAGGCGTCGCGGACCGCCGATTCCACGCATTGGTCTGTCAGGCAGCCGGCGATCATCAGCTGCCGGACGCCGAGGTTGCGCAGCAGGTAGTCGAGGTTGGTCGAAATGAAGACGCTGGAGGAGCTCTTGGGCAGGACGATCTCGTCCGCCTCGGGGGCGATCTCCTCCAGGACCTGGGCCTCGCGGCTGCCCCGCGGCACTTTGAAGCCGGTGATCTTGTAGTCCAGGCTACGGTCGCGGCCGTCCCGGGTCAGGCTCTCGATCACGGTGAAGATCACCTCGATGCCCCGCGCCCGGCAGGCCTCCTGCAGGCGCCGGATCGCCGGCAGGGTCACCTCGGAGAGCTGCCGGAAGAAGTAGCCGCAATCCCGCTCGACCTCGTCCGGGCCGCGACCGGCGAAGTGTCCGCCCTCGGGCCGGCAGAAGTAGGTCTGGACGTCGATCACCAGCAGCGCCGTCGCGCCCGGCGTGATCGGCACCTCGCGGCTGAGTTCTGGGCTTTCCATCGCCTCGCTCCGCCTGCTTTTCCCTGCCGAACAGGCCTATCACCCTTCTTGCCGGCAAGAAAGCGCCCCGGTGCGCGCGAGCTTGCCCCTCTATCCGCGGCCGTCCAGGAAGGCGGCGACGATCGGGTTGATCAGGTCGGGGTGCGTCAGGGGCGCCATGTGCCCGCCCTCGGCGAGTTCGCGATAGCGCCAGGCCGGGCAGGCTTCGCGCAGCAGCTCGACGATCTCGCGGATGGGCCGGACGGTCCGGCGCGCCGAGACCACCAGGGTCTCTTGCGGCAGCATCTCCGCCCAGTCGTCGAGAGCGGTCGCTTCGCCCATGACGGCATCCCATTCATGGAGGTTCGGCCTGAGCGCCTCGGCGAAAGCGGCCCTGCGGGCCTCGGGCATGGCCGTCCAGGTGCCGGCGCCGCCCCAGTAGTCCGCGAAGCTTTCCGCGGCCGCCGTCCATTCGCGGGCGGCGCCCGCCTTCTTCACCCGGGAACGGAGCGTGGCGATCTCGGCGAAGGCCTCCTGCCGCCCATGCCGCTTCAGGAGGTAGAAGGGGTTGGGCTCCAAGAGGACGAGCCGCGCCACGCGGTCGCCGAGCTTTGCGGCGGCCCGCATGGCGACCGAGGCCCCGAAGGAATGCCCGACCAGGCAGAGGCGGCCGTCGCGGTCGGGCAGGGCAGCTTCGACCAGGGTAGCCTGGTCCTCGAGCGTCTGCTTGTTCGGGCCGGACCAGGCCGGCGTGCTGCCGTAGCCGAAGAGGTTCACGGCGACGAGGCGGAAGCGATCTTCCAGGTCGGCCATCAGCCGGCGCCATTGCCGGGCGCCGGAGACGCTCGAATGCACCAGCACGACGAGCGGACCCTGGCCGGCCTCGACTCTGTCGACAATCGCCACACGAGCCGTCATCTCTCGTTCCACCGGGCTTTTCGCGGGCATGGCCGCGATCCTTCGGCGCGAGGCGACGAAGGTGAGGCGCTGCGCGCCGCGCCGCCTATGACATTTCCCACTCGCCCGGCAGGTTTAGGCGGCGGAGGCGGCGCGGGCCTCGCTGCCGCTCAAGTCCTCTTCGCCGGCTTCGCCCAGGTCGGCCTCCGCTTCAAGCAGAAGCTCGTAGACGCCTTCGCCCAGCACCGTCTGGGCGCCGTGGATCAGCCTGCGAGCGATGTTCTGGGCGTAGCCGTTGTCGTTGATCAGGGAGGTGCCCATGTCGCGGGTGATCTTGTTGTCGCGGATCAGGCCGTCGAGCGTGCCGTCTTCGACGATGTCTTCGGCATCGATCTCCTGGGACAGCTCATCGAGCTTCTTCAGCGACGCCGCGCGGTCCTCCACGACGTGGCTGACCGCGCGCAGGACCTCGGCGATCCGCCTGCGGATCGTGGCGTACTGGATCCGGATTTCCGCGTTCTCGGATCTGGCGTAGCGCGCTACGTTCTTCTCCAGGTGCTTCACGTCCTTGACCGCCTGCACGATGTCGCGCGCGACCATTTTCGCGGCGTTCAGCGCCTCGACCTGTTCGGGCAGCATCTGCGCTTCCGCCTTGCTGGAGAACTCGACGATGGCGCCGTGGAGGCCCTTGATGCGCCGTTGGTAAAGGTCGTTGAAATCGATCTCCGCTCTGGGTCGGTCCTGACGCAAAAGCTCTCCTAGATCCCGGTCGGCGTGCAGCTCGTCGTAGGACACGCCGAGGCCCTTGGCAATAAAATCGGCGGCGTTGTCGAAGAGGTGCCCGACCTCGGCGAAGACCGACTTCAGGGCGGTATCGGGGAAGTCGAGCACGGCCTCGTTCAGGTAGCGCGGCTGGGCGACGTCCAGCACCTGCTCAGGGATCAGCCGTTCCAGGTGGCGGACCAGCAGCGGGATCAAGGGCAGCATCAGCGCGACGCCGGCGACGTTGAACAAGGTGTGGAAGACGGCGAACTTCAATGTGAAGTTATCGGCGGCGATTCCGATCGCCCCGCTGATGGCGTCGACGGCCACGGCGACGTAGCTGAGCAGGACTACGGCCAGCACGCCGGTCGTCAGGTTGAAGATGAGATGGGCGCCGGCCAGCCGCTTGCCGGCCGCGTTCGCCCCGAGCGCGCCGAGCAGGGCGGTTACCGTCGAGCCGACGTTGGAGCCGATCGCGATCGCCAGGCTGTTCTCGTAGGTGATCTGGCCGGCGGCCAGGGCGGCGATCGCCAGGATCAAGGTGGCGTGGCTCGACTGCATCACCACCGTCGCGGCGATCCCCACGGCGGTGTAGATCAGGACGCCGGTGAAGCCGGGCACGGCGAACTGCGTCAGGTCGAGGCTCTCCTGGAAGGTCTCGAAGCCGACCTTCATGAAATGGATGCCGAGAAAGAGGAAGCCGATGCCGGCGAGGATGAAGCCGGCGCCCTTCAGGACCTTGGCGCTTTGGAAGTTGAGCACCACGCCGAACACGATCAGGGGCATGGCATAGGCCGAGATGTTGATGTTCAGCCCGATGCCGGCGACCAGCCAGGCCCCCGTCGTGGTGCCGATGTTAGAGCCGAAGATGATGCCGATACCGGCGGCGAGGCCGATCAGCCCGGCGCTGAGGAAGGAGATCGTGATCACCGAGACCAGCGAGCTCGATTGCATCAGGGTCGTGGTGACGAAGCCGAATGACAGGCTCTTCCACGTCCGGTCGGTCGAGACCCGCAGCACCTTCTCGAGAACGCCGCCGGTGAAGGCCTTGAAGCCTTCCTGCATCGCCATCATGCCGAAGATGAAGATCGCCACTCCGGCCGCGATCTCCTTGAACTGCGGGCTGACCCACAACCCCCAGGCCAGGACCAGAAGCGCCGCGAGCAGCAGAGCCTTCTTCGCCATCCCTAGCCTCCCTCTCACCGTTCCTCCCTGCGCCCGACACGCGGCCCGCGCAGACCCAGAAGCCTATCGCTGTGCTCCGCGGTGTCGCAAGACTGTAACAAACGACGGTCTGCGGTCTGCCGGACTGCGGAATCCCGACTTACGGCCCTGGAGAGACTGGGGGGCACAGCGAACTTCACCCCTCCGTAATGCAGTCAGGGGGCGCAGCCGCTTGCAGGATTTGCGCGCGGGGGTGTAAGCTTTTCAAGCTCCTTCTTACCAGGGGAGCGAGGTCACCCAGGCGCTCGGTCGGGGCGCTGAAGGAAAGGGTGCAAAGACTCCAGGAAAGGAGGTTAGCCATGGGTCCGCCGGGCCATTGACAGCCCCGCCAAAGGCGACTTTGGCGGGGCTTTCGCTTGTCCGCAGCCCGGATCGGAGGTGCTTGACGAGCGGAGCCAGCCGATGAGTGACCAGAGTGCGATGGCGGTGGCACGCGCGGATCTCGAAGCTTGGCGCGCGGGGCTCTGGCGCAACCGCCTGGATCAGGACCCGGTCTTCCTTCGCCTGCTGCGCCGCTATCTCGGCGAAGGTTACGCCGGGCTGGTGCCCGAGCTGGAACGCCTTGCCGAGGCGAGCGGTGCGGCGCTCGATCGCCTCGTCATCGAGAGCAATCGCGACGAGAACCTGCCGGTCCTGCGTCGCCACGACGCCGACGGCCGCCCGGTTGAGGCGGTGGTCTTCCATCCCAGCTATCACGCGGCCGGCCGGGTCTTCTGGGGTAGCGGCGTGCTTTCCGTCCTCGGCGAGCCAGGATCCGAAGTCCTGTCCGGGGCCCGCGCCTACCTGCTCGACCAGCATGGCGAAGGCGGGCATGCCTGTCCGGTCGCCTGCACCGCCGGGGCGATCAAGCTGCTCCGCATCCTGGGGACGGAGGATCAGCGAGCCCGCTACTTGCCCGCCCTGCTGGAGCGGGACTACGACCGCCGGCTCCACGCCGCCCAGTTCGTCACCGAGGTCCAGGGCGGCTCGGACGTCGGCGTCAATGCCTGCCGGGCGGTCCCCGAGCCCGGGCGGCCGGGCTGGTACCGGATCAGCGGCGAGAAATGGTTCTGCTCGGTGGCCGACGCCGGGCTCTTCGTGGTCAGCGCCCGCCTCGAGGGCGCGCCGGCCGGGACCCGGGGGCTGGGCCTCTTCCTGGTGCCCCGGACGCTCGACCGCCGGGTCAACGGCTTCGCCCTGCGGCGCCTGAAGTACAAGCTGGGCACCCGGTCCATGGCGACCGGCGAGATCGAGTTCGAGGGCGCGCTGGCGGAGGCGATCGGGCCGACCGACCAGGGCTTCCGCAACCTGGTGGGCATCGTGCTCGACGCCTCGCGGGTGCACAACGCCCTGGCGGCCTGCGGGATCTCGCGGCGTGCGCTCATGGAGGCCCAGGGCTACGCGCGCAGCCGCCGCGCCTTCGGCGCGCGCATCTTCGACTTCGCGCCGGTGCAGGAGGTCCTGGCGCGCATGCGGCTGCGCAGCCTCGCCGGGCTGGCGACGACCTTCCGGCTGCTGGCCATGACCGATCGCTGCGAGCGCGGGGAAGGGGGCGAGGCCCTGGTCGCAGCGCGGCGGATCGGAGTGATGATCAACAAGTACTGGACCTCGCTGGCCGCGACTCGCAGCGTCCGCGACGGGATCGAGATCCTCGGCGGCAACGGCACCATCGAGGACTTCTCGGTGCTGCCGCGCCTCTACCGCGACGCCATCGTGATCGAGAGCTGGGAAGGCACCCACAACACGCTCTGTGCCCAGGTGCTGCGCGACTTCGCCGAACGCGGCCTGCACCACCCTTGGCTCGAAGGGCTTACGGCGGAACTTGGCTTGGTCGTGCGGCCCGAGCTCGACACGCAGGCCGGCGTCGCGCGCGGGCTTCGGGACGATGTGAAGGCGCGGATCGAGACGCTGCTGGGTGCGGAGCCCGGCGCCGCGGCCGCCGGAATCCGCGCCGTGGTCGACCGGATGTGCCGCCTGACCGACCTGGTGGCCCTGCTGTCCCAGGCGCAATGGGATCTCGAAAACGGGGAGGGCGAAGACCTCTTGCCGGTGCTCGAGCTCTATCGCCTCTTGGAGCTCGAGCGCAGCGATCCTGCGGATCGTCCCGAACTCGCCGCGCTCAATGCGGAGCTCGCATCCCGGCTTTAGCTCGGCCCGTGAAAGCCGATGATCTGGCCGGTCGAGCCTTCGCTGAAGCGTTGCATTTCCTCGAAGGCGGCGTCGAAGTCGCCGTGTTGCAGCTCGACGCGCGTCTCCGCGTCCTCCAGGCGTTCGCAGCCGATCTGTATCGCCCGATGGACTCATTCCTTGAGGAAGGCCTGGGTCGCACCCTCGGAGCGCATGACCAGCCTCCCGAACTCCAGCGCCCCGGTCGCGTGGTGACGCAGGTAGTGTTCGAGGTAGCGCTTGCGGAGCTCGGCGTCCGGCGGTCCGAAGAAGATGCACTGACTGATCCGGCCCGGCCGATCCTTGATCGCAGCTTCCATGCGGTCGATGGAGTTGGTGGTCAGCACGATGCCGATGTCCTCGAAGGGCCGCAGGCCGTCCATCTGGTCCAGCAGATCGCCCAGCACCGAGCTGTAGAGGTTGATCTCGCGTGCGGCGAAGACCAGGTCGACGTCCTCCAGGATGACCAGCGCCGGCTGGAGCATGCGGGCGAAGCTGAAGACCGCGCTGACCTTGAGCAGAGCCGTGCCGGTAACGATGATCCGGGTCGTCTCAGTCAGCTTGCTGCAAAGGTAGCGGCAGGCGAAGGTTTTACCGGTGCCGGGCGGGCCGTAGAGCAGGACGCCGCGCCGCACCGGGACCCGGTTGGCCTTCAGGATGTCGCGCCGCAGGTGCAGGTCGATGACGTTGCGGCGCAGGATCTGCCGCACGTCTTCGTCGATGACGACGTCGCGGTCCCCCAGCGGCTCGTGGGCCTTGAACAGGATCCGGAAGCGCTCGGGCTTCTCGACGTCGCCGTACTCGTCCTTGGTGCCGCTCTCGAAGGCCAGCTCCAGGACGTGGTTGCGATAGATCGAGCCCGCCAGGCTGAGGTCCAGGATCTCCTTCAGGCAGGCCTCGCCCAGATCCGGGCTCTCCGCCGCCGCCTCGAGGATCGCCGTCTCCCCGTAGGCGTTGTAGCGCAGGCGCAGGACCAGCTCGCCCCGGGAATCGCCCTCCCGCGCCCGGCAGAGCCAGAACTGGTCGACCGGGAGGTAGGCTTCCTCGTCGGGGCCGGCGGGCCAGGGGACGGTTCCAGATCTCTGGATCCGGCGGTTGACAAAGCGCGGCCTCTTGCCGTGAAGCAGGGCGTTGAGGGGCTCGTTGTGCTCCGAGCTGACCGCCCGCACCCGGTAGTGCTCTCCGGTGTAGGCCTCGATCGCGCGGAAAAGGTCGACGTAGCGGTAGGCGGGCAGGTCGCGGGTATGGACGCGGAAGGACTCCATCGACCCCCGGCCCATCTCCGAGAGGATCAGGGTGTCGATCTCTTGCGGCTGCGGCGCAAGGAGCTGCCGTAGGAAGGCTCGCATGAGGTGACGTCCGTCCCCTGGGTTTCGATCGGAGCGAAACAAGAACGTCTTGCCCTCCGATGCAAGCGGCAAGATCATCCGCAGCGCCGGATCGGGCGTAAACCCTTCCACAGTCCCGGAGAGCCCCCGCATGACCGTCACGCCGCTCTACGCCGCGCTCTGCGGCCTGCTGCTGATCCTGCTTTCGCGACGCGTGATCCAACAACGGCAGCGTTTCAAGGTCGCCCTGGGCGATGCCGGCGAGCCGCAGATCCAGCGCGCCATGCGGGTCCAAGCCAACTTCGTCGAATACGCCCCGATCGGCCTGGTGCTGCTCGCCCTGGCCGAGCTGCAGGGCCATGCCGTCTGGCTGCTCCACGGTCTCGGGCTGCTGCTGATCTGCGGCCGCCTGCTGCACGCCTTCGGGGTCGCGCGCGAGCCGGAGAACATCCGCTTCCGCGTCGCCGGCATGGCCCTGACCTTCGCGGCCATCGCGCTTGGGAGCCTCGCCAACCTGGCCGGCGTGCTGCTGCTCTGGTAGCGGCAAACTCTGCTGGGCCGCGCCGGGCCCGGTGCTATCATGCCGCCGGATTTCAAGGGAGGAGGGGTTCCATGGAGTTGAGGTTCTGCACCTGGCAGGAGGTCGAGGCCTATCTCGAGCGCAGCCGCGCGATCATCGTCCCCATCGGCTCGACCGAGCAGCACGGCCCCAACGGCCTGATCGGGACCGACGCGCTCTGCCCGGAGGCCCTCGGCCAGACCCTCGGCGAGAAGCTGGAGGCGCTGGTCGCGCCGACCATCTCGGTGGGCATGGCCCAGCATCATCTGGGCTTTCCCGGATCGATCACCCTCAGGCCCTCGACCCTGCTGGCGGTGCTGCAGGACACGGTGAACTCGCTGGTCCGCCACGGCTTCGACTCCTTCTATTTCCTCAACGGCCACGGCGGCAACATCGCCACGGTCAGCGCCGCCTTCTCGGAGATCTACGCCCAGACCAGCCTGCAGCCCGGCCCGCACAACCGGCCCTCGATCCGCTGCAAGCTGACCAACTGGTGGGACGCGCCGGGGGTCAAGGCGCTCTGCGACCAGCTCTTCGGCGATCAGGACGGCGGCCACGCCACCTGCTCCGAGATCTCACTGACCCAGTACGCCTATCCGGACAGCATCAAGACGGCGGAGATGACTCCGGGCAAGGCGCCGGTCGGACCGATCTACGACGCCGAGGACTACCGCCGCCGCTTCCCGGACGGCCGCATCGGCTCCAACCCAGCCCTGGCCAATCCCGAAGCCGGCGAGAAGATCTTCAAAACCGCCCTCGCCGGCTTGGAGAGCGACTACAAGAGATTTGTCGCGAACGGGGCAGGGGCTGCGTAGACCGGTGGTCGCGCAGGCCCTGCCGACCGCGAGATAGGCTTGGATGCGTCACTTGCCCGTTGAGTTGGGCCCGCCTTACGCCGGTGCGGCCTCTGCCGCCGCCCGCTTCATGGTGTCGGCCAAGGCGGTGTAGGCGCCGATCCAGGCGGCCCTGACCTCCTCGGTGAAGGCTTCTCCCAGTCCTCTTTCCAGCGTCCAAATCAGAGCGGCGGCCACCGCGTCGTAATCGGCATCCTTGACGCCGTATCCGGCGTGGCGTCTGCCGAGCGCCTGCAGCGCCGGGACGAGCTGATCCCACCGCTGCAGTTCCTTGACCGCGGTGTCGATCATGTTCATCAGGCGTTGCCCCTGGGCGCGCATGTCGCCTTTGAACAAGGCCTTCAGTTCCGGTGAAACCTCGAACAGCCGGCGATAGAACATCTCCGCGGCTTGCGTCGAGATCGGGCGGACTTGCGCCCAGCTGGCTTGGACCAGATACAGCTCCTCGCGCGTCATGGATGGCGTCTCCTCTGTCGAGTCGATGGAAGTCGGGGATCGGAGCCTTTCCGGCTCGTACTCCGGATCACCGGGACGGCTACGCAGGATCCGTACCAAGGCGGAACGCGTTCATAACAAGCGGACACACAATGCTTTTCTCGCGAGGCGCCATCGGCCAGGCGGCCGCAAAATTTTGCGGTTCCACATTATTTTGGGACAAGGCCGCAAAATCTCGTGGTCCTGTGCTAGTCTGGAGCGCGGTTTCGGGACCGTCGCACCCGACCGCACGTCGAAAGGAGCCTCCGGCGATGCTGGGCTACCCGTTCAGGCCGATGCTGCAGGCGATCGAGGCCAAGGGCGGCGCGGCCGCCGTGGCCGAGGTGAAGCGACGGGCCGGCGTGCCGCCGGAACGGGTCTACCGGATGAGCGAGACCTATCCGGACGCGGAATGCCAGCGCCTGCTGGCCGCGGCGGGCGAGGTCCTGGCGCTGAGCGTGGAGGAGACCTGCGATCTCTGGGCGGCGGCCTTCCTGCAGGACACGCAGAAGCGCTTCCCCGCCTGGTACCGGATGTGCGCCGATTCCCGCGCGCTGCTCGAGTACCATCCCGAAATCCACAGCGGCTTTGCCGCGAGCCTCCGGGATCCGAAGGCCAGCCAGGCGGTCACGGACAAGTTCCGCCTCGAGAAGCTGGAGCAGGAGCTCGTCGTCCACTATCGCTCGCCCAATCGCCTCTGCAAGCTCTACCGCGCCCTGGCGCGCCGGGTGATCGCCCACTACGGCGACGAGGCCGACATCGAGGAGAGGCGATGCCAGCATCGTGGCGACCCCGAATGCGAGATTCGCATTCGTTGGATGCCCTAAGCTCGGAGAGTCCCATCATGCCGGATCGCGAAACCGCCGAAGACGCAAGGCTCCGCGCCCTGATCGAGCAGATCGCCGACCAGCTCTGCCTGACCGTCGGGGGCCAGTTCGACGTCCTGGTCACCATCGACGGCGAGGACGACACCGCCGAAAAGCTGCAGATGCTGACGAACTTCGTGCTCGCCACGGCCCGCCGCTCGATCGAGGAGGTCCAGAAGGTCAAGGACGAGCTGCAGGAGGAACTGGAAGAGCGCAAGCGGGTCGAGCAGCAGTGTGCCTATCTCCAGGAAGAGGTCGAGACCGCAAAGGCCTTGGGGCCCATGGTCGGCAAGAGCCTGGCCCTGAGGAACGTGCGGCAGCAGATCGATGTCGTGGCGCCGACCGACGCCAGCGTCCTGATCATCGGCGAGTCGGGAACCGGCAAGGAGCTGGTCGCGCGCGCCATTCACGCCGGCAGCCGGCGCAGGGACCAGCCCCTGGTCAGCGTCAACTGCGCGTCGATCCCGCGCGAGCTTTTTGAGAGCGAGTTCTTCGGCCATCTCAAGGGCGCCTTCACGGGCGCGGTGCGGGACCGCGTGGGCCGCTTCGAGCTGGCCGACGGCGGCACGCTCTTCCTCGACGAGGTCTCGGAGATCCCCCAGGCGCTGCAGAGCAAACTGCTGCGTGCGCTGCAGGAGGGCGAGTTCGAACGGGTCGGCGAGGCGAAGACCCGCAAGGTCGATGTCCGGATCATCGCCGCCACCAATCGCGACCTGGCGCGGGAAATGGACGACGACCGCTTTCGTCCGGATCTCTATTACCGCCTGAACGTCTTTCCGATCGAAGTCGCACCCCTGCGCCGGCGCAAGGACGACATTCCTCTCCTGGCGGGGCTCTTTCTGGAGCGCGCCTGCGCCAAGCTGAACCTGCCCCGATCGCGGCTCACCCCCGACGACCTCCGTCAGCTCGAGCACTACGACTGGCCCGGCAACGTCCGCGAGCTGCAGAACATCATCGAGCGGGCGGCCATCACGTCGCAAGGCGGTGCCCTGCGCTTTGCGCTGTCGCAGGACGCGCCGGCGCCGTCGCGCGCGCCGCCGCCGAGCGATCCTACGGCGGTCGTTTCCGAAGCGGAAATGAAGCGCCGGCAGCGGGACAACATGATGGCGGCGGTGCAGCGAGCGGGTGGCAAGATCTACGGCCAGGACGGTGCCGCGGCTCTGCTCGGCATCAAGCCGACGACCCTCGCGGCGCGCCTCGAGAAGCTGGGGTTGAAGGGGGCAAAGGCTTCTTAGCGGCGCCCTCGGCCGCAGCCGATGCGACAAGGTTCCCTAGGCATCCCCCGCCGTGCCATGATCCTGCGCCTGTCCGGCGCGACCGAGGCGTTACGGGGGTAGGGAGAGAAAAACGGTGACGGCGGATATCGCCTACGTCTTCGGCGTGCTCGCCATCGCCATCGTGCTCTTCGCCAGCGGCAGGGTCCGCCTTGACGTCGTGGCCCTGCTGGTCGTCTTCGCTCTCGTTCTCGGCGAGGTCGTGACCCTGCGCGAAGCGCTCGCCGGCTTCAGCGATTCGGTGATCCTGATGATCGCCGGCCTCTTCATCGTCGGCGAGGCCTTGGTGACCACCGGGATCGCCTTCGCCATCGGCGAATGGCTGATGCGCATCGGCGGCGCCAGCGAGACGCGCCTGCTCGTCTTGCTGATGCTGGTGGTCGGCTGCGTCGGTGCCTTCATGAGCTCGACCGGCATCGTCGCGCTCTTCCTGCCGGTCGTGCTCAGCATCTCGGCCAAGACCGGCTACCCCAAGACCCGCCTCCTGATGCCGCTGTCCTTCGCCGCCCTGGTCAGCGGCATGATGACCCTGATCGCGACGCCGCCGAACCTGGTCGTCAGCGCCAAGTTGCAGGAGCAAGGTCTGGAACCCTTCGGCTTCTTCGACTTCACGCCGATCGGCATTGCCGTTCTCGTCGTCGGCACGCTCTACATGCTCCTCATCGGTCGCAGGCTGCTCTCGGCCGGCCATCCCGAGGACCGGGGACGACAAGACGAGATGACCATCGAAGCCCTGATCGATCGCTATGGATTGAGGGACCGCTTTCTGCGCCTGCGCGTTCCCGCCGGCTCGCCGCTGGTCGGCCATGCCGTCGGGGCGGTCGAGCTGCGCACGGTGTTCGACATCGCCGCCGTCGCGATTGAACGTCGCAGGGGGCGTCAGTACGTGATCAAACCGGTCCTTCCCCATTCGGAGCTTCGGGCCGGCGACGTTGTCTATGCGGTCGGGACGGAAGCGGCCGCGGCGCATTTCATTTCCGATCAAGGCCTCGAGCGCCTGTCGATGGAGACCGCCCCGCTCCGGGACATCCAGCGGGAGCTGGGCTTGGCCGAGGTGATGATTTCGCCGGACTCGAATCTCGTCGACCAGACCCTCCGGGACGCCGAGTTCCGTTCCCGGCATCGCGTGACCGTGCTGGCGATCCGCCGCGGCGGCGCGCCGATCGAGGCAAGCTTCGCGGAGGAGGCCCTGGAGGTCGGCGACACCTTGCTGGTCGGCGGCGGGTGGAAGGACCTGGGCCTCCTTCAGGCTGAGAAGAAGGACATGGTCCTGCTCAACCTGCCCATCGAGCGCGAGGACTTCGCGCCGGCGCGCCGCCGGGCGCCCTGGGCGCTCGGCATCCTGGTCGCGATGATCGCGACCATGACCTTGGGTCTGATCCCCAACGCCATCGCCGTCCTCATGGCGGCCTTGGCAATGGTCGCGGCCCGTTGCCTGACCATGGAAGCCGCCTACAAGGTGATCAACTGGCCAAGCCTGGTCCTGGTCGCCGGCATGCTGCCCCTGGCGACGGCCCTGATGAACACCGGGGCGACGGATCTCATCGTTGACAGTCTGGTTACCTTGTTCGGCGACTACGGTCCAACGGTGATGATGAGCGGACTCTTTCTCATGACCGCGGTTCTGGGGCTGTTCATCTCCAACACCGCGACCGCCGTGCTCCTGGCGCCCATCGCCATCGGGATTGCCGGCGACATGGGGGTGGCGCCCTATCCCTTCGCGATGACCGTGGCCGTGGCGGCTTCCGCGGCCTTCATGACGCCTGTCTCGACGCCGGTGAACACCCTGGTCGTGGCCCCGGGCGGCTACACCTTCAAGGACTTCGCGAAGGTCGGCATCCCTATGACCCTCCTGGTCATGGTCGTCGCCGACCTGCTGATCCCGCTGCTGTTTCCGTTTTAGGATCCTGTCCGGGTCCGGCCACCGGTCTCGTCGAGCCACTCCATCGTCCGGTTCTCGAGAAAGTCGTAGAAGGGATTGTGCCTCAGGCGCAGCAAGCGGTCGGATGAGAACAGCAGGAGCCCCAGCTCGCCCTGGAGGTTGATTTGCCCGAGGAACACGAGCTCGCCGTCTGCAGGCGCACGCCGGCCGTAGAGGGGATCGTCCGGGGGAAAGGGCAGGGCCACGTGGGACAGCGAGATCAAGCCCAAGGGCCAGGAGAGCCCGAGCGGCTCGGTCACCGAGGCCGTCGAAAGCGTTGCCTTGCGCCGGCTGACCACGGCATCGGTCCCCGGGTCAATATTGGTGACGAGGACCAGTTCGAAGGGCAGGCTCTCGTTCCCCATCAGCCGTTCGATCAGCGGGCTCGGGTCGGAGATCAGCAGGGTCGACTTGGCGCTCTTGCGGTTGATGTCGAAGAGGACGAGTTCGTGGTCGCCAGGCGCCAGGTGCTCGAGCAGATTGTCGACCACGGCGTCGACCGAGACCGTCGCATCGACGCTCGACAGGAAGATCAAGGTCGGCGGAAAGCCCTCGATCGGCCCGGGCTCCGCCAGGGCCTCGACGCGCTCGGCGAGGGAGACCGTCAGTCGGCGAACCTGCACGATGGAATTGGTCGTGAAGGAGTTGTACTTGAAGGGATCGAACTCCGGCACGACGTCCGCCCAGGCGAAGCTTTCCAGGCCGGGCAGGGCTGCCAGGCGGGCCTTCCACTTGGCCAGCGTCGCCAACGGGCTGATGCCGATTGCCGGGGACACGAGGGTCAGGCTGGCCGGCGGCGGCGCGACGACCCCCGCCATGGCGTCCAGTCCGTATTCGACGGCCAGGGCGGAGCCGGTCGAATAGCCGATCATGTGGACCGGGCCGTCTCCGACCTTGGATGCAAGGTGCGCCATGCCCAGCCGCACCGCCGCGGTGGTGTCTTCCCAGCTTGCGGCCAAGAGCCCCGAGGGAATGGTCCCGTGGCCGGGCAGGCGGAGCCCGAGCACCCAGTAGCCCTGTCGGTTCAAGGCCTCGCCGATGGCCCGCAGACTGTAGGGCCCATCGGACCTGCCATGGAGCAGAAGCACGCCGCCCGCGGGCCGATCTGCGCTGAGCTCGAAGCTGCGGTTCCAGTTGGTCTCGCGGCGCCGCGGGTCCGCGGCGCTGCCGGCGCTGTAGCGGACCAGGTCGTTGGCCGGTCCGGTGTCGACCCGCGCGACGACCTGCCGCTCCAGTTGCGCGAAGAGCTCGTCCTCAAGCCGCCGATAGTCCTCGAAGCTGCGAATCTCCTCCGCCCGATCCAGCGTGAACTCGGCGTCCAGCCTCTCGGTATGCCAGAGCTGCAGGTCCGGTCTGCCGGGCGCCACCAGGTTGTGCATCACCACGGCTCCGAGTGCGAAGGCGACACCGCCGAAAGAGAGAACCAGTGCCGCACGTCCGAGCAGTGAGAGGGCAGATCTCATGCTTGCTTCCTCCGAACGCGAGATGGACCGCTATCGGCCACGGGTCAGGACCCAATAGAGCTTGCCGTCCGGTGTTTCGACCTTGTACAGCAGCCGGCTGCGGGGCAGACCCGGGTTGGTCAAACGCAGGAACAGGTCGTCGAAGAACTCCGGCGTCTCGAGGCTGAAGTTATGGAAGTTGCGTGTGCGGTTTACCGGGGTGACGTCCACCAGGGTGATCAACTGGCTGTCGGGCTCGATAAGATCCACGACCTGGATTGCCTCTTCCAGCTGATCCACGTCCAAGGTGCTCTCGCCGCGCCGCCGCCCCCAATTGACGATGCGGCTCATCAGCAGGGCCCGGTCGTTCGAGGAGACGTAGACCGTCAACTGATCGGCGAGGGCGCTGATTTCCCGCTTGAAGCGCTGATCGAAGGCGTCCCGGTCGACATCCGGCGCGGTCAGGATCACGTGCTCGATCTCGGTCTCCGCATCGGCCAGGTCCGCCTGCTTCGACAGCAGGCTGAAGGCGTCGGTCACCACCTGGGCCCCCATGCTGTTGGCGACGAGCCAGAGGCGTTCGGGCCGGACATCGCGGATGACCATCTCGATGGCGGCGGCAAGTTCAGCGCCGGACTCCTTGGCCACCCGTTGCGCGCGACGGTAGCCGCGCAGCGAGGTCCCCTGGTTGCCAGGCCAGTCGAAGACCAGCACCGGGGTGTTGATATCCAGGACATGGCCCAGAAACGCCGTCTTGCGCAGGGCCGAGGGGAAGGCCTCCCGGAAGCCGTGCACGACGACGAGCACCGAGCGGTAGGGCGATGCCTGGACCTGATCCCGCAGTTGCGCGACGAAGGCCGCCCGCTCCACGGTCGCCACGTCCTGCAGGTTGATGGCCTTGTTCTGGAACCACTCGGTGGGATTGATGATCATGCCGATGCCCAAGGTCGGCTTGATCCTCGTGTCGAAGGACCCGAAGGTGAGCGCATCCGATACTTCGATGCCGAAGCGCTCCTCCACCGCTTCGCCCTCGGCCTTCGAACGACGATTGGTGACGAAGAAGAACCTGTAGACTCCCCGCTCGGCCAGCTGGGCGACCGTCATGCGTCGGAACACGAAGGTCTCGGCGCGCTCCAGGGCGGCTTCCAGGTCGAGAAAGACGACCATGTAGAGCCAGATCCCGAGCGCCAGCACGAGAAGCGAGATCGCCGCCAGAGCGAGCCACAGCCGCCGTTTCAGCACTGCCATCGTCTTCGACTACTTCCGCTTCCGCCGGTCCTGACTTGTCCTGATGGTGGCAGCGTCACCAGCCATTGATCCTGGTCCAGACGGTCTTCGGTTCGCCGTCCTCTAGGACCTGGTAAGCCGGATAGGCGGCGGCGCTGCCGGCGCTGTAGCGGACCAGGTCGTTGGCCGGTCCAGTGTCGACCCGCGCGACGACCTGCCGGTCCAACTGCGCGAAGAGCGCGTCCTCCAGCCGCCGATAGTCCTCGAAGCTGCGGATTTCCTCGGCCCGTTCGGCCGTGAACTCAGCGTCCAGCCTCTCTGTGTGCCAGAGCTGCAGCTCCGGTCTGCTGGGCGCGGCAAGGTTGTGCATCACCACGGCCCCCAGTGCGAAGGCGACACCGCCGAAAGAGAGAACCAGAGCCGCACGTCCGAGCAGCGAGATGGCAGATCTCATCTTCGCTTTCTCCCAACGCGAGACGGACCGCTATCGACCACGGGTGAGAACCCAGTAGGTCTTGCCGTCGGGCGTCAGGACCTTGTAGAGAAGCCGGCTGCGGGGCAGACCGGGGTTGGTCAGGCGCAGGAACAAATCGTCGAAGAACTCCGGCATGTCGAGGCCGAAGTTGTGGAAATTGCGGGTGCGGTTGACCGGGGTGACGTCCACCAGATTGATCAGCTCGCCGCCAGGTTCCATAATGTCCACAACGTTGATCGCCTCTTCCAGCTGTTTCGGTCCCAGGGGGGTCTCTTCGCGACGCCGTCCCCAGTTGACGATTCGGCTCAGCAGGAGGGCTCGATCGTTGGAGGAGAGGTAGACTGTCAGATGATCGGCCAGGGCCTGGAGCTCCTGCTTGAAACGCTGGTCGAACTCCTCGCTATCGACATCGGGCCCGGTCAAGATCACGTCTTCGAATTCGGCTTCCGCGTCGGCCATATCCGCCTGCTGGTAGAGCAGGCTGAAAGCATCGGCCACAACCCGGGCGCCCATGCCGTTCGCGATGAGCCACAGGCGTTCGGGTTGGATGTCGCTGATGATCAGCTCGATCGTGGTTGCGAGCTCCGCCCCGGACGCCTTGGCCACCATTTCCGCGCCGCGCCGATACCCATCCCGCGAAGTGCCCTGGTTGCCGGGCCAGTCGAACAGGAGTACCGGGGTGTTTATGTCCAGGACGTGGCCCAGGAACGCCGTCTTGCGAAGGGCCGAGGGGAAGCGCTCCCGGAACCCGTGCAAGACGATCAACATGGATCGGTAGGGCGATGCTTCGACCAGCTCTCGCATCTGCTCGACAAAAGCCGCCCGCTCCAGAACCTTAGCGTCCTGCAACTTGATCGCCTTGTTCTGGAACCAGTCGGTGGGATTGATGATCATGCTGATGCCCAAGTTCGGCTCAATCCTGGTGTCATAGGATCCGAAGGTCACTGCGTCTTCTCGCTCGCGCCCAAAGCGGTCTTCCACCGACCCGTCCTGGACCTCCGAACGACGATTGGTCGCGAAGAAGAAGCGGTGGTCTCCCTGCTCCGCCAACTTGGCCACCGTCATGCGCCGAAACTCGAAGGTCTCGGCGCGCCGTAAGGCAGATTCCAGGTCCAGGAATACGACCATGTAGAGCCAGATCCCGAGCGCGAGTAGCGAGATCGCCCCGAGAGCGAGCCAAAGCGGCCGTTTCAAGACGGACATGGTCTTCGACTACTCCCGCTTCCACCAGTCCGGCAGAGTCATCATGCTAGCATCTTCACCAGCCGTTGATCCGGGTCCAGACGGTCTTCGGCTCGCCGTCCTCTAGGACCTGGTAAGCCGGATAGGCGGCGGCGGTGAAGCAGGCGTGGTTGGGCAGGACGCGGACCAGGGTGCCGACCGGCAGGCGGTCGTACCAGGCCGGATCGGGGACCGCGATGCGGCCGTGCTCCTGGCTGACGCCGATCACAGCGAGCCCCGGCAGCCGCTTGCCGTCGGCGTCGCAGACGTAGCCGAAGCCGGCATCGGGCAGGAAGGTATTGGCGCCGAGATCCTTGGACAGGGCCAGGCCGCCGGCGTCGATCAGGACCGTGCCCGCCGCCCGGTTGTGGCCGATGACGCTGGCCAGGACCGAGAGCGCCAGGTCGTCCGGCCCGCAGACGCCGCGGCCGAGCTGGTCCAGGTCGAAGAAGACGTGGACCCCGCAGCGCACCTCGGTGACGCCAGTCAGGTCCTGGGCGAAGGCCACGGTCGGGGTCGAGCCGAGGCTGACGATGTCGACGGCATGGCCGGCAGCGCGCAGGCGCTGCGACGCCCGGACCACCGCGGCCCGTTCCTCCTCGGCGATCTTGGCGATCTCGGCCGGGTCCTTGGTCCCGTAGGACTGGCCGGCGTGGGTCATCACCCCGCGCAGGGTGATCCTGGGGCAGGTGCCGAGAACCTGAGCGACGCTCAGCAGCTCCTCGCTCTCCGGCGACAGACCGGCGCGGCGGTCGCCACAGTCGATCTCGATCAGGAACTCTAGGTCGACCTCTTCGCCCTCGGCGTAGGCCGCCGCCGCCTCGGCCAGAGCGAGGTTGTCGGTGACCAGCTTCAGCCCTGTGCCGTACTCGAGCATGACCCGCACGGCCCGGGCCAGCTTGTTCGGAGACAGGCCGACCGCATAGAGGATGTCCTTGAAGCCGGCGCCGGCGAAGTACTCGGCCTCGGCCAGGGTCGAAACCGTGATCGGCGCCCCGGCTTCCGGGTCGGTGACACGCCGCGCGACCTCGATCGACTTGGCGGTCTTGAGGTGCGGGCGCAGGGTGACGCCGTGCCGCTTCGCGATCTCCAGGAAGCGCCGGGCGTTGGCCTCCATCACGGCGCGGTCCAGCAGAAGGCAGGGAGTCTCCAGGGACTCCAGGGTCATGGCTGGCTCCCCCGTTTGCTGCATATCCCCCGGTGCATATCTCCTGTATAGCGCACTTGGACCGCCGGGATAGAGCGAAAGCGGGCGGCAAGGGCGCGGCGCGGCGCGGCGGGAGGTCTCGCCGACCCGGGCCTTTCGGCGCTAGTCTGCGCTCGGTGGAATCGGGCGAGGGCGCGTCGAGCGATGAAGACTTGCGATTTCCTGGTGGTGGGCGGCGGCATCGCCGGCGCCTCGGCGGCGTACGAGCTGGCGGCCGGCGGCACGGTGGTCCTGCTGGAGCGCGAGGACCGGCCCGGCTACCACAGCAGCGGCCGCTCGGCCGCCCAGTTCATCGAGACCTACGGCAACGCCAGCGTTCGGGCGCTGACCCGGGCCAGCCGGCCCTTCTACGAAGCGCCGCCGGAGGCTTTCGCGGGCCAGCCCCTGCTGAGTCCCCGTCCGCTGCTCTTCATCGCCCGGGCGGACCAGCGCGCGGCCCTCGCCGCGCACATTGCCGAGGTCAAGCCGCAGGCCGCCGCGCTGGAGGAACTCGACGGTCCCCAGGCCGAAGCCCTGGTCCCGGTGCTGCGGCCCGGCTATGCCGCCGCCGCGGTGCTTGAGCCGGGGTCCAGCGACATCGACGTCCACGCCCTGCACCAGGGCTACCTGGCAGCCTTCAAGCGGCGCGGCGGTGAGCTGGGCCTCAAGGCAGAGGTCGCCGGACTGGCCCGCGAAAACGGGGCCTGGCGGATCGAGGCCGGCGGCGAGACCTATCACGCCGCGGTGGTCATCAACGCCGCCGGGGCCTGGGGCGACGAGCTCGCGGCCCTGGCCGGCGCGGCGCCGGTCGGCCTGGTCCCCAAGCGGCGCACGGCCGTGACCTTCGATCCGCCGGCCGGCCTCGATCCCGCCCCCTGGCCCCTGGTCGCCGACGTCGAGGAGGACTTCTACTTCAAGTCCGAGGCCGGCCGGATCCTGGCCTCGCCGGCCGACGAGACGCCGAGCCCGCCCTGCGACGCCCAGCCGGAGGAGCTCGACGTCGCGATCGTCATGGACCGCCTGGAAAAGGCGACCACCTTGGCGCCGCGCCGCCTGGCCCACCGCTGGGCGGGCCTGCGCAGCTTCGTCGCCGACAAGTCCTTGGTGATCGGCATGGACGACCGGGTCGAGGGCTTCTTCTGGCTGCTCGGCCAGGGCGGCTACGGCTTCCAGACCGCCCCCGCCGCCGCCCGCGCTGCCGCCGGCTTGTTGCTGGAGGGTGCGCTCCCGGCCGACATCGCCGCCGAAGGCGTCACCGCCGAGGAGCTCGCACCGACCCGGCTGCGCAGCTGAAGCCTCTCCCGCCGGGTGAGGGGTCAGGCCGCGTCGTGGAAGATGATGCCGAGGGTGTGGCGGCGGCCGCAGCGCAGGCGGCTGACGCCGTGGCGCAGCTTGACCCGGTAGGGGCCGCGGCCGCCCTGGACCGGGCGCTCGTTGACGGCGAAGATCACGGCCTCGCCCCGAACCAGCGGCACGACCTCGGCGCGGGACTGCATCCGGGGGCGCTGCTCGGTCAGGACGAACTCGCCGCCCTCGAAGTCCATGCCGGGCCGATCGAGCAGGACGGCGAGCTGCAGCGGGAAGGCCAGGTCGCCGTAGAGGTCCTGGTGCAGGCAGTTATAGTCGCCCGTCCCGTAGCGCAGGAGCAGCGGCGTGGGGCGCTCCTGGCCGGCGGCGTGGCAAGCGGCGAGGAAGTCCGCCAATTGCTCTGGATAGCGCTGCGCCTGCCCGGTGACCTCCATCCAGCGGTTGGCCAGGGGCACGATGCGGGAGTAGGCGGCCTGGCGCAGGTCCTCGACCAGGCCGGGAAGGGGATAGCGGAAATAGCGGTACTCGCCGGAGCCGAAGCCGTGCCGCTTCATCACCACGGTGCTGCGGTAGAGCGCGTCGTCGTCGTAGACGGCCGCCAGTTCGCGGCATTCGGCCTCGGTCAGAAGGGGGCCGGTCAGGCCGTAGCCCCGGTCGTCGATCTCGGCGGTGATCCGCTCCCAGTCGAGGGCCGCGACCCGTTCGCCGATGCGGTGCGGCCGGCGGGCTCGCTGGCGCCTGGCGTCGGGTCCCTGGTCGGGGCGGCAGCGCTTGCAGGGCCGGAAGCCGGCCCGCTCGGCCGCCTCCCTGCTGTCGTAGAAGGTGATGTTGGCGCGGTGCGGCAAGCGGGCCGGGCAGGAGGGCTGGCAATAGATGCCTGTGGTCCGAACGGCGGTCCAGAAGTGGCCCTCCGCCGCTGCTGATCCGGCCTGGACCGCGGCCCAGCGCGCGGTATCGCTGGAGAAGTCTTCCGCCGTCTCCTCGATCTCTCTCGCACTTTCCATGGCGACCACTCCTGCAGCGAAGCCTGTGCGCCACAATAGCCTTTGGCGGGAGAGCTTTCCGTCCGAAGTTTGCGCTCCCGCCGCGCTCTTCAGTCGTCCGGCAGCGGGATGAACTCGCTCTCCCCCGGCACGGGATCGAAGCGGCCCTCCTTCCAGTCGGCCTTGGCCTGCTCGATGCGTTCCTTGGAGCTGGAGACGAAGTTCCACCAGATGTGCCGCTCCCCGTCCATCGCTGCGCCGCCCAGCAGCATCACACGGGACTCTGTCTCGGCTTTCAGCGCGACCTCGGCCCCGGCTGCGAATACCGCCATCTGCCCGACCTTCAGGGACCGGCCCGCCACGGTCACAGCGCCCTCGGCGACGTGGGCCGCTCGCTCTTCGTACTCCGATGGCAGAGTCAGGGAACTCCCGGCCGGCATCTCGGCAGCCAGGTAGAAGGTCGGCGAAAAGACCTTCACCGGCGAGGTCTCGCCGTAGGCGCTGCCGGCGATGAGGCGCAGCCGGACACCGTCGATCTCCAGGGCCGGCAGGGTCTCGCCCCCGTGGTGGTGGAAGCTCGGCTCGGTTTCCTCGTGGCTCTGCGGCAGGGCGACCCAGGACTGGATGGCGTGCAGGGTCAGATCCCGGTCGCGGGCGTCCGGGCTGCTGCGCTCGGAATGCACGATGCCGCGGCCGGCGGTCATCCAGTTGACGTCGCCCGGGCGGACCTGCTGGGCGAAGCCCAGGCTGTCGCGGTGCATCAGTTCGCCCTCGAAGAGGTAAGTCACGGTCGCCAGGCCGATGTGCGGGTGGGGCCGCACGTCGATCCCTTTCCCGGCCGCAAAGACCGCCGGCCCCAGGTGATCGTAGAACACGAAGGGTCCGACCATGCGCCGCTTGGCGAAGGGCAGGATCCGTCGTACCTCGAAGCCGCCCAGATCCCGCGACCGCGGCTCGATGATCATCGCAATGGGATTGTCCATCATTCCAATCAACACCTTCGACTTAAGACTGCGTCGCGGCCTCGCACGATCAGTCGGGTTCGTCCTCGGAAGGCGACCAGTCGGTGACAACCTGGAATGCCGCCTCGCAGCTCTCGCGTTCGAAGACGGAACCCACGGGCGCCTCGAAGATCATGGCCAGGCTGTCGTCGCCTTCGATCAGTTTCCAAATCGGTACGAGCTGGATTCTCTTCGGATCATTCAGTTCCTCGTCGCTTTCGCTGCCGGCAAAGACGCGCCAACCGCTGTCCTGCTCGCGGTCGGTGGCCTCGCGGTAGAGAAAACGAACACAGCCCCCGTCCTCCAAGACGCGCTCGGAGACGAAAGCCAGCTTCGCGCCTTCGCCGAAATAGCGGTCCTGGACCTTGCGCATTCTGGAGACCGTCTGCTCCGAACCCAGCAGGACTCTGACCCGAGCCAGCCGGTCGGAGGCATCGTAGTCAGCGTAGACCTCGAAGAGGCCGTCGCCCCAGGTGGTCATGAAGAGGCAGAGCTCGGCCTCGCCGAGGCGCAGGACGCCGGACTCGGTATCGCTGCGCCGGACTTGGCTCATCAGGCGCCAGTGATGCGAATGCGGCCGGAGGTCGACCGCGTAGAGCCAGTCGTTTTGCGCCTTCAGACCTTGGAGCTGTCGGGCCCGCTCGCGGGCCGTCCCCTCGTCCAGGTCCGACCAACCGAAATGGCCGTCTTGGTCCGGACCGGGCGGGGCTTCGGCAGCCTCAGCCGCTGCCGCCGCGTCACGCCCCCAGAAGACGACGTCCGCGAGGCCATCCAAGCTGTCGTCGTGCACCCAGCCGCCGAGGGATTCGACGTCGGCGAGGATCAGCCGAGCCTCGTCGACCGCGGCGTAACCGCGGAACTCGGAGCGGAGGATCTCCGCGTCCGGCCGCAGCTCGACATAGACCTCCTGCCAGCGGCCGGCGAACTCCTCGTCCTCGGACCGGCGGCGGCCCATGACCGGCAGCACGGCGTCCTTCGGCAGGCCCGGCGCGACCGCGGCCCAGACGCCGTGAAAGGTGATCCCGTTCTCGACCACGCCGTTCTCGAGATACTGGTCGACTCTCGCGCGATGGCTGACCCTCTGGTCCAGCGGCACGAGCTGCGCCTGAAAACCCCGGTCTCGGCAGAGGGACTCGAAGTCGGCCTTGAACTCTTCGAGGCTCGCACCGGGGACGTCGTAGGCGTAGAGCGGATGGGCGCTGCGATCGAAGGCGAGGCCCGCCGCGCGCGCGTCGGGGCCCTCGAGCCGGAAGTCGCGGGCCGCTTCAGCGCTCGCTCGTGCCTCTTCACTGTTCAGATGGTGGGGCGGCAGCACGGGATCCCGGTCATGGTTCCAGAGGTTCAGAAGGCCGCCGTCGAGCACCAGAAGGATCCCGCTCGGCACCCGGATCCGGCCCAGCCGTTCCGGCGGATCGAGGCGCAGACGTGTCATGGCAGTCTCCTTCTGAAAGCGCCTCGGGTCACCCTACGAGGAAAGCGCCTAATCGACTGGAGCGGTGATCTTTGCACGGATGCAAGGGCCGGGCAGCTCTGGACTGCCTTCCAAGGTGAAGGCGCTGCGAAGCCGCTCGGCGGTGGCTTCGCAATCGCCTGCGCTGCGGGCATGGATCAAGGCAAGAGGCCGCTCCGGACCGACCGCCTCGCCGAGGCCCGCGATCTCGGTCAGACCGACGCTGTGGTCGATGGCGTCTTCGGCGCGGCGCCGGCCGCCGCCCAGGCTCAGCACCGCAAGGCCGACCGCACGGACGTCGATCGCGGCGACCGAGCCCGCGGTCTCCGGATGGGCGGCGAGCGTGCAGGCCGATTGCGGCAGGTGCCGATCCGGGTCTTCGATCAGGTCGCCGGGGCCGCCGAGGGCGGCGACCATGCGCTGGAACCGCTCCGCCGCCGCGCCGCCGTCGAGCGCAGACTCGATGGCGGCCTCGGCTGCCGCGGCGTCGGCGGCCAGGCCGCCGATCTGCAGCAGCTCCGCCGCGAGCGCGGCCACCACTTCGTGCAGGCGCGGGTCGCGCTGTGCGCCGGTCAGGTAGTCGACGGCCTCGCGGACCTCCAGGGCGTTGCCGGCGCTGCGGCCGAGGACCTGGTTCATGTCGGTGATCAGGGCCCGGGTCCTGAGGCCGGCGCCCTCGGCGACCGCGACGATGCTCTCGGCCAGGGCCTTGGCATCGTCTATATCGGCCATGAAGGCGCCGCTGCCGACCTTGACGTCCATGACCAGGCCCTGGAGCCCGGCGGCCAGCTTCTTGGACAGGATCGAGGCTGTGATCAGCGGGATGGACTCGACGGTCGCGGTGACGTCGCGGATCGCGTAGAGGCGCTTGTCGGCCGGCGCCAGGTCGGCGGTCTGTCCGATGATCGCGCAGCCGGTCTCGGCGATCGCCCGCCGGAAGGTTTCGATATCGGGTTGGCTTTGATAGCCCGGGATGGAGTCCAGCTTGTCCAGCGTGCCGCCGGTGTGGCCCAGGCCGCGGCCGGAGATCATCGGCACCGCGGCGCCGCAGGCCGCCAGGATCGCGGCCAGGGGCAGGCTCACTTTGTCGCCGACGCCGCCGGTCGAATGCTTGTCCAGCACCGGCCGCTCTTCCCCTGGCCAGTCGAGCACCCGGCCCGAGGCCATCATGGCGCGGGTCAGGGCGACGCATTCCTCGCGCTCGAGCCCTCGGAAGAAGACCGCCATCGCGAAGGCCGCCGCCTGACCCTCGGAAATCGAGCCGTCGGTGATGCCGGCAACGAAGGCCGCGACCTCCTCGGGCGCCAGCCGGGCGCCGTCGCGCTTGCGGCGGATCACTTCCTGCGGCAGGAAGCCGGGCGCGCTCACCCGCCGGCCTCCAGGGCCGCGAGCACGGTGTCGAGCAGCTTTGAGGCACCGATCCGGAAATGCGTCGGGCCGATCCAATCCGCGCCCAGGTGGCGTTCGGCGATCTCCAGATAGGCCGCCGCGTCCTCCAGGCTCCGGATGCCGCCGGCCGCCTTGAAGCCGACCCGTCCGCCGCGCTCCTGGATCACCCCGAGCAAGGCCTCGGCTGCCTCGGGCGTGGCGCCGACGGCGATCTTGCCGGTCGAAGTCTTGAGGACGTCGGCGCCGGCGGCGATGGCGTCGCGGGCCGCCTCGGCCGTTTCGGCCGGACCGGGAAAGGCGCCGGTCTCCAGGATCACCTTCAGCTTCGCCGCACCGGCCGCCGCCTTGACCGCGGCGATGTTGGTCTTGGCGGCCTCGTGCTCGCCGGCCAGCCAGGCCCGGTAGGGCATGACCAGGTCGAGCTCGGTCGCGCCCGCGGCCACCGCCTGCCGGGCCTCCGCCGCCGCGCCCTCGGCCGATCCTTCGCCCTCGGGGAAGTCGACGACCACCGCGACGGCGATCCCGCTGCCGGCCAGGCGCTCGGCCATCTCGGCGGCGAAGTCGGGCCAGGAGCAGACCGCCGCGACCTTGCCATGAGGCGTGACCGCCTTGGCGCAGAGCGCAGCGATGTCGTCGTCGCGGGCGTCGTTCAGGCTGGTCAGGTCGAGCAGCGGCAGCAGGCGCCGCGCCAGCCCGCGCAGGCTTTCGCTCATGCCTTGCCCCGCTCGAAGAAGAAGGCCTCGGGCAGCAGCTCGCCCAGGGTGAAGCTGCGACGCAGGCCCTCAGGTCCCGCGATGTGAACCGGGGTCCCGGAGCCCGCGAACTCGGCCAGGCGCTGGCGGCAGCCGCCACAGGGGGTGCAGAGCCGCTCGCCCTCCGCCAGGACCAGGACCTCGGCGACCTCGCGGGCGCCGGCGGCGACCAGGGCGCCAAGGGCGCCGGTCTCGGCGCAGAGCCCCTCGGGGTAGGAGGCGTTCTCGACGTTGCAGCCAGAAAAAAACCGACCGTCGCCGCTGCGCAGGCAGACACCGACCTGGAAGCCGGAGTAAGGGGCATGTGCATTGTCCCGCGCCGCCTTGGCCAGGCGGATCATCTCATCGAGGTCGCTCATTTGTCCTTCACGTAGGGGATGCCGCTGGCCTTGGGCGCCACGGCGCGGCCGACGAAGCCGGCCAGCAGGATCACGGTCAGAGCGTAGGGCAGGGCCTGGATGACCTGGACCGGGATCACGCCGATGCCGGGCAGGGCGACTCCCTGGAGCCGGATCTGCAGGGCGTCGGCGAAGGCGAAGAGCAGGCAGGCCAAGACCGTCGGCACCGGCTTCCACTTGCCGAAGATCATCGCCGCCAGGGCGAGGTAGCCCTTGCCCGCGGTCATGTCGCGCACGAAGCCGGCGGCGTGCGCGGTTGAGAGGTAGGCGCCGGCGATCCCGCAGAGGAATCCGCAGAGCAGCATCGCCCGGTAGCGCAAGGCGGCGACCGAGATCCCGGCGGTGTCGACGGCGTGGGGGTTCTCGCCGACCGCGCGCAGGCGCAGGCCGAAACGGGTCCGGTAGATCAGGAGGGCGACCAGCGGCAGGACCCCGATGGTCAGGTAGACCAGGAGGTTGTGGCCACTGATCACCTCCGAATAGACCGGGCCGATCAGCGGGATCGGTGCCAGCCACTCGCTCATCGGCAGGTCGAAGCCGATGAAGCGGCCCGGACCCTGCAGGGACGGCGTCACCCCGTTGAGGCCGAACCAGGCGACGGCCAGGGTCGGCCCCAGGCCGGCGACCAGGATGTTGATCGCCATGCCGGAGACCACCTGGTTGCCGTTGTGGGTGACGCAGGCGTAAGCGTGCAGCAGCGCGAAGGACATGGAGACGATGATCGCCGCGCCGAGCCCGAGCCAGGCCGAGTTGGCGACCGCCGCCACCGCCGCCGCGGCGAAGGCCCCGGCCAGCATCTTGCCCTCCAGGCCGATGTCGATGACCCCGGAGCGTTCCGCGACCATGCCGGCGAAGGCGGCGAGCAGCAGAGGCGTCGCCACCCGCACGGTGGCGTCGATCAGAAGCAAAATGAGGAGGAAGGTCTCGCCCATCAGGCCGGCGCCTCCTGTGGCGCCTCCCGGGACCTTGCCCGGAAGAAGGCGACGATGGGACTGCGGAAGATGTTCTCCAGGGCGCCGCAAAACAGGATCACCAGGCCCTGGATCACCACCACCATGTCGCTGGTGAAGGTCGGGATCTCGAAGGCCAGCTCGCTGCCGCCCTGGTAGAGCGCCCCGAAGAGCAGGGCGGCCAGGATCACCCCGAGCGGGTGGTTGCGCCCCATCAGGGCGACCGCGATGCCGGTGAAGCCGAAGCCGGCGGAGAAGCCGAGCATCAGGCGGTGCTGGGAGCCCATGACCTCGTTGATCGCCAGCAGGCCGGCCAGGGCGCCGGAGAGGGCCATGGCCAGCATGATGCTGCGCCCGGGCGAGATGCCGCCGTAGCGCGCGGCCTGCTCGTTGGCCCCGGTGCAGCGCAGCTCGTAGCCCCAGCGGCTGCGCCAGAGGAAGAGCCAGACCAGGCCGGCCGCGGCCAGGGCGACCAGGAAGGTCACGTTGAGCGGCGAGGGCCCGGTCCGCACCCCCAGCGCGCGCAGGACCTCGTGGGCGTAGGGTAGGTGCCCGGCGTCGGCGAAGCGCGCCGTCTGCGGCACCTGCTGGCCGGGCTCGATCAGGACCTCGACCAACAGGTAGTTGAGCAGGATCGCGGCCAGGAAGTTGAACATGATGGTCGTGATCACGGTGTGGCTGCCGCGCTCGGCCTGGAGGTAGCCCGGCACGAAGGCCCAGAAGCCGCCGAAGAGCATGGCGCCCAGCATTGCCAGCGGCAGCAGCAGCGGCCAGGGCAGGTCGCCCAGGGCTAGGCAGACCAGGGCCACGCCCAGGCCGCCGATCAGGGCCTGGCCCTCGCCGCCGATGTTGAACAGGCCGCAGTGGAAGGCGACGGCCACGGCCAGGCCGGTGAAGACCAGGCTCGTGGTGTAGAAAAGCGTGTAGCCGATCTGGTCCCAGGACCCGAAGGCGCCCCAGACCAGGGCCTTCAGCGCCTCCCAGGGGTTCTCGCCGACCAGCAGCACGACCACGCCGGCCAGCAGCAGGGCGACCAGCAGGTTGACCAGCGGAATCAGGGCCAGGTCGACCCAGCGCGGCAAGCCGTTGCCGGTCATGCCGCGTCCTCCGTGATCCCGGCCATCAGCAGGCCGATCTTCCGGCGGTCGGCCTCGGCGGTTGGCATCTCGCCGACGATTCGGCCCTCGTGCATGACCACGATCCGGTCGGCCAGGGCCAGGATCTCCTCCAGTTCGGCGGAGACCAGCAGGATCGCCTTGCCAGCGTCGCGCATTTCGATCAGCCGGCGGTGGATGAACTCGATGGCGCCGATGTCGACCCCGCGGGTCGGCTGCCCGACCAGCAGCAGGGCCGGGTCGCGCTCAATCTCGCGGGCCAGGACCAGCTTTTGCTGGTTGCCGCCCGAGAAGGATCCGGTCCGCAGCAAGGGGGCCGCCGGGCGCACGTCGAAGGACTGCATCAGGTCCTGGCAGTGCGTGACGATCTTGGGCCGCTCGCTCAGCAGGCGGCCGTTGTAGGCCGGGTCGTCGTGGTAGCCGAGGATCGCCGTCTCGCTGGCGTCGAAGCCGACGATGACGCCCATGCGCAGTCGGTCCTCGGGCACGTGGCCCAGGCCGAGGTGGCGCAGCTCCCGGGGATCGCTCGACTGGTAGCCGGAGAGGATGCGCCGGCCCTTGAGCTTGACCTCGCCGTCGGTGAAGCCGCGCAGGCCGACCAGGGCCTCGATCAGCTCGGTCTGGCCGTTGCCGGAGACCCCGGCGACGCCGAGGATCTCGCCGGCGCGGACCTCCAGGCTGAGGTCGACGACCTTGGGCTGATGGGCCTCGTCGGTCACCGTCAGGCCTTCGACCGTCAGCACTGGGTCGCCCGGCTTGGCCGGCGTCTTGTCGACCCGCAGCAGGACCTTGCGGCCGACCATCATCTCGGCCAGCTGCTCGCGGCTGGTTGCGGCCGTGACGACCCTGCCGACGACCGCACCATCCCGCATCACCGTCACCGCGTCGGTGACCGCCATGATCTCCTGCAGCTTGTGGGTGATCAGGACCACCGTCTTGCCCTCGGCCTTGAGGCGCCGGAGAATCTTGAAGAGGTCGTCCGTCTCCTGCGGGGTCAGGACCGCGGTCGGCTCGTCGAGGATGATGGTCTGGGCGCCGCGGAACAGGATCTTCAGGATCTCGACCCGCTGCTGCAGGCCCACCGGCAGCTCGGCGACCAGGGCGTCGGGCGGCACCTCCAGGCCGTAGTCGCGCTCGATGGCGATCAGCTCGTCGCGGGCCTGGTCGAGGCTGGGGCGCACCCAGAACTGGTCCTCGGCGCCGAGGATCAAGTTCTCCAGCACAGTGAAGGTATCGACCAGCATGAAGTGCTGGTGGACCATGCCGATCCCGGCGCCGATGGCGTCGCGCGGGTCGCGGATCCGCACCGGCTTGCCCCTGACCCGGATCTCGCCGGCGTCGGCCTGGTAGAAGCCGTAGAGGATCTTCATCAGGGTCGACTTGCCGGCGCCGTTCTCGCCGACGATGCCGTGGATCGTACCCGCCGCGACGGCGAGATCGACCTCGCGGTTGGCATGGACCGGGCCGAAGCGCTTGTCGACGCCGACCAGCTCAATCGCCATGCCCTCGGTCGCGGGCCGGTCGGTCGTCTTCCCGGCCGGCGCCGCTCCAGACGCCGTCTTGGTCACGGCCGGCCGCTCAATAGTTGCAGCTGTTGCCGGCGGTGTAGTCCGCGACCTTGATGTCGCCGGCGACGATCGCCTCGCGGGCCGCGCCAAGGGCCGTCTCCATCTCCGCCGAGATCAGCGCGCGGTTGTTGTCGTCCAGCGCCCAGCCCACGCCTTCTTCGGCCAGGCCCAGGACCTTGAGCCCCGGCTTCCATTTGCCGTTCATGGCGTCGGTGAAGGCTTCATCGATCGCCACGTCGACGCGCTTGACCATCGAAGAGAGCATGGTGCCGGGATGCAGGTGGTTCTGGTTGGAGTCCACCCCGATGGCCAGCTTGCCGCCGTCCTTGGCCGCCTGGTAGACGCCGACTCCGGTCGCGCCGGCGGCGGCGAAGACCACGTCGGCGCCGCGGTCGAACTGGCTGCGCGCCAGTTCGCCGCCCTTGGTCGGATCGTTCCAGGCCGCGGGCGTGTTGCCGGTCATGTTGACCAGGACCTCGGTCTCGCCCTTGGCGTGCTTGGCGCCCTGCTCGTAGCCACAGGCGAACTTGCGGATCAGCGGAATGTCCATGCCGCCGACGAAGCCGACCTTTCCGGATTTGGACGCCATGGCTGCCAGCATGCCGACCAGGAAGGATCCCTCGTGCTCCTTGAAGACCACCGATTGCACGTTGGGCGCCTCGGTCACGCCGTCGATCAGGGTGAACTTGACGTCGGGATACTCCTTGGCGACCGTCTCGATGGCCGAGGTCTGGGAGAAGCCGACGCCGACGATGATGGTGGCCCCCCGGCGCGCCATGCGGCGCAGCGCCTGCTCGCGCTGGGCCTCGTTGGTCGGCTCGAACTCCAGGTACGCGATCCCGGTCTTCTTCTTGAAGGATTCGGCGCCGTTGTAGGCCGCCTCGTTGAAGGACTTGTCGAACTTCCCGCCCATGTCGAAGAGCAGGCCCGGCACCACCTCGGCCGCTGTGGCCGGGCCGGCCGCGGCCCAGGCGACGACCACCAACCCCGCAAAAAGCTTGCGCATTTTCTTGTTCCTCCCTGAGAGCTGAAGCGCTTTGGCTCGTATTTTGTCCAGGCAGTCAAACACCAATGCCGATCATCTGCAAGCGCAGGTGGTGCCGCCCACGGGGGCGCCGGCGTGCCACGGCATTGACCCCCGGCGGCCCCGGGCGCAGGCTCGCCGGCGGGAGTTGAGATGCGGGCAGGGGAGGGCCGCAGATGAACCGAATCGACCTGGAGGGGCAACACGCCATCGTCACCGGCGGGGCGCAGGGCATCGGCCGGGCCATCGCCGAGCGCTTCCTGGCCAGCGGCGCCAGGGTCAGCCTCTGGGACCGGGACGAAGCCCTGGCGGCCGAGAGCGCGGCCGATCTGGCGGACCAGGGCGAGGTCCTGGCCTTCGCTATGGACGTCACCGACGAGACTTCGGTCGCGGCGGCGCTGGCGGCGAGCCGCGACGCCCACGGCACGCCGGCCGTGCTGGTCAACAACGCCGGAATCGCCGGGCCCGCCGTCCTGACCTGGGACTACCCGGTCGAGGACTGGCGCCGCGTCTTGGCCATCGACCTGGACGGCGTCTTCCTCTGCTGCCGGGCCGTGGTCCCGGCCATGATCGAGGCCGGCTACGGCCGCATCGTCAACGTCGCCTCGATCGCCGGCAAGGAAGGCAACCCCAACGCCTCGGCCTACAGCGCCGCCAAGGCGGGGGTGATCGCGCTGACCAAGTCCCTGGGCAAGGAACTGGCCGACCACGACATCGCGGTCAACTGCATCACACCGGCGGCGGCGAAGACCCGGATCTTCGAGCAGATCACCCAGGCCCATATCGACTACATGCTCTCCAAGATCCCGCGCGGCCGCTTCGTCGAGGTCGGCGAGATCGCGTCCCTGGTCGCCTGGCTGGCCTCGAAGGAATGCTCTTTCACCACCGGCGGGGTCTTCGACATCTCCGGCGGCCGGGCGACCTATTGAACCGAGAGCACGGAACGCGACGAGGAAAGGACGATGCCCGGTCTCAAGCTTCCGCTTTCCGTGTTGGTCGTAGGTCTGGCGCTCTCCTCGTCGGCGCTCGGCAGCGAGGAGAAGTTCACCCTGGTCGACCGCATGCCGCAGGTCGAGGGTGAGCTGCAGCGCACGATCTCGGAGCAGGAGGAGTCCGGCCTGACCTTCACGCAGAAGGTCTACCTCCAGGACTTCGGCGATGCCGCACTCTTCACCTACGTGACGGAAGCCAACTGTGCGGAGGGCGCGGCTGGGGTCGAAGCCTCCGCGCCCTTCATCGTCGCGCTCCGATACATCATCAAGCGGCCGCAGGACTTCTCGACCGCCGTCCTGCACGACATCTTCAAAGAGGTCTATGTCGAGGATCGCGAAGGCCGGGTCCGGCTCTACCAAGACCTGCGTGGCCCGCAGATGATCGAGCTGACGGAGAACTTCAAGCCGGCCTGTTCCGGGATCTAGCGCGAGGCCGCGCCTCGTGGCCGTCCTGTCGGTCAATTCGCATAGATTCTGAACTTTCATCTGTAAAACAATGTAAATACATACAAATATAATCGAAGCGAGCTTCTCTGGAGTGAATGCGATGGCGCTTTCGGACTACAAGACGGCCCTGGTCACCGGCGCCTCGAGCGGGATCGGCGCGGCCTGCGTGCGGGCGCTGCGGGAGCGGGGCCTGGACGTCGTCGCCTCGGCCCGGCGGGAAGATCGTCTCGCCGCGCTGGCCGAGGAGACCGGCTGCCGGACCCTGACCCTCGACCTCGACGACACGGAGGCGGTTTACCGAGACCTCGGCGGGCTGGAAGTCGACGTCTTGGTCAACAACGCCGGCCTGGGGCGGGGCTTCGAAGGCTTCTTAAAGTCGAGTCCGGCGGAGATCGACGAGATCCTCCGGATCAACGTGAGCGCAGCGATCCACGTCGTCCGCGCGCTGGCCGAAGGCATGGCCGGCCGTCGGCGCGGCCACATCGTCAACATCGGCTCGGTCGCCGGGCTGCACCCGGTCGGCTTCCCGGTCTACGGCGCGAGCAAAGGGGCGATCCACCTCTTCGCCCAGCACCTGCGCGTCGACCTTAAGGGCAGCGGTCTGCGTCTCACCGAGATCTGCCCGGGCCGAGTCGAGACCGAGTTCTTCGACACCGCCTTCAAGGATGAAGCCGACCGCCAGACCTTCCTGCGCGGCTTCCGGCTGCTGCAGCCGGAAGACATCGCCGCGGCCGTCGTCTATGCGGTCTCGGCGCCCTGGCACGTCAATGTGAGCACGATCGAGCTGACCCCGACCGAGCAGATCCCCGGCGGCGCCGTCATCGCGCCGGTGGAAGAGGGATGACCCGGGCGCGCGGACCCGGCGTCAGGCCTCCCGGCCCTTGTAGAGGTAGACGATGGCCTCGGCGCGGGACTTGATGCCGAGCTTCCTGAAGATGTTGGTCGCGTGATTGCGGACCGTGCGCTCTGAGATCGCCAGCGCGGCGGCGATCTCCGGATTGCTCTTGGCCTCGCAGATCAGCGACAGGATCTCGCGCTCGCGCGGCGACAGGCACTTAAGGTCCGGGCCCAGCTGCGGATCGACGCCGGGCGTCCCGCCGGCGAAGTCGAGCACGGCCTCCTTGAAGCGGCTCCAGGCCGTTTCCTGCTTGAGGAGGATGTGGTTCCGGGACTCCAGGACGACGAGCTCGGCCTTCGGCATGTGGCGCGCCAGGATGCGCGCTTCGGACATCGGCGTGATCTGATCCTGGTCGCTCTGAACCACCAGGGTCGGGACCGAGACCCGGGGCAGGAGGTCGAAGACATCGACGTCGGCCCGCGCGTCGAGCAGGCGGGACGCGGTGGCCGACGACATGGTCCTGTGGCAGAGATCGTTGTACCAGCCGATCTGCTCGTCGCTGCCGTCGGGTATGAAGCGCGAGGTGAAGAGCTGGCGAAACACCGGGTTCTCCAGGTTCCAGCCCAGATCGAGAATCTCCACGATCGACTTGTAGAGCTTCGCCCCCTGGGGGTTGCCGCGCTTCCGCCAGCCGCGTGCATAACCGCCGTGCAGTATCAGCCCTGACACCTTGTCCGGGTGCTTGACGGCGTAGGCGATTGCAGCCGAGGCGCCCTGGGAGATCCCGAGCAGCAGGATCGGCCGCTCGACCTCGGCTGCGGCCACGACCGTCTCGAGGTCTTCGACCCAGCGCGCGAAGGAAAAATCCCTGGCGGAGCGATCGGAGAGGCCGCAACCGCGCTCGTCGTAGCGGATCAGATGGAAGTGGTCCGAAAAGAAGCGGACCCAGTGGGACCAGACCGGGCTCTCCAGGTCGTACTCCAGATGAGTCAGCCAGTTCGCGGCCTTGACCATCGGTACGCCCTGTCCGCTGCTCGCCCAGGCCAGGGCTATGCCGTCCGGCGAATGGGCGAACCTGACCCGCTGTTTCAGCGATTCCATCTCGAGACCGCCAACGCCTCCCCGAGTCGACATGGGACAAGCGTCCCACGGAAAAGGCCAGGAATCGATGCGATTGGGACCTTTGCCCGATTAACGCCTCCGCGCGACCGGGGGAACCTCGCAAAGAGGTTAACCCAAGCGTGGAGCGAAAGCGATGTCCACCGGCTTTCGAGCCCGATCCGGCGGTCTGCGTTCGAGAGGGCCCAAGGATCGGGTTACCCAAACCGGTGACCGTCCGGTTGGAGCCGGGCCTGTGTGGGTCGTCCTCCCGCGCCGCCGGGGAGCGGGCGACGCCTGGCCGAACCCTCCGCGAGCCATCTTCGGGCCGCGACTCCGGCAAGGTCCTTGGCCGGTTATCGGCCGAGGAGTCGTCAGAAAAAAAGTCGAATTTCCTCAGGATTGCCCGGGCCGATGCCCGTATCGGAAACGCCACCGCACGGGCTCCCGGCCGTCGACAGGGTGGGAAGGGTCGAGGGGCGTTCGAGACGAGGCGTCAAGGAGAAGCAGGACGGCGACAGAAAAGGCTTGGAGACCGGCGGGTGGAAGCGCTCGCCTCCCGGTGCGGGCTTGGGGGAGGGGAGAGATCCATCGGCGCCTGAGCACGCAACGCTTCCAGGCACGCAAGAGCTGAAACCAGTTGACCAGCCGCGGGCGCGAAACCCGCGGCGAAGGGGGAATTTTGCCCGGATCATTCAATCTCATGCCGCGTCCGACGGGCCCGACGCTGTACAGCGCTTCCCGGTCGGACCGCCGGCCAGTCGTGGCCCTGCACTGCTCCGGCGCCGACGGCGGACAGTGGCGGCGCCTCGCGGCAGATTTGGGGGACCGCTTCGACCTCTCGGCGCCGGATTTTTTCGGTTGCGAGGGCGCGCCCCGCTGGCCTGGAGAGCATGCCTTCACGCTGGCGGAGGAGGCGCGCCCGATCCTGGCCGCCGTCGATGCCGCTTGGCGACCGGTGCATCTCGTTGGCCATTCCTACGGCGGCGGCGTCGCGCTGCGCATCGCCCTGGAGCGGCCGGAGCGGGTGGCGAGCCTGACGCTCTACGAGCCCTCGGCCTTTCACCTACTGAGAGGAGAACAGGGCGAGACTGCGGCGGCTCTCGCCGAGATCCGCGCCGTCGCGCGCGCCTGCGTCGAAGCGGTCGCCATCGGGGACTGCCGCCGGGCCGCGGCCGGCTTCGTCGACTACTGGAGCGGCCCCGGCGCCTGGGCCGGGCTGCGGCCCGAGGTCCAGGCCAGGCTGGTCCGCTGGGCGCCCAAGGCCCCGCTCGACTTCCACGCCCTCATCGAGGAGCCGACGCCGGTCGGCGCCTTCAGAGAGCTCGACATGCCGGTCCTGATCCTGCGCGGCGAGCTTGCGCCGGCGCCGACCCGCCTGGTCGCCGAGCGGCTGCGGCAGGCCCTGCCCGACTGCCGCCTCGAGACCATCGCCGGGGCTGGCCACATGGGCGCGGTGACACATGCCGAAGACGTGAATGCCTTCATCGTTGCGCATCTCACGGCGCTGGCCGCCGCCGGCGCGCAGGGCCTGCAGAGGCCCCCGCGTGATCCGAGCCAGTCCACCAGGTACGCGGAAGACCTGCAAACCCAATGAAATGAAGGGAAGGGAAACGACCATGTCCATCCAAACCATCCAAGGCAACACGGAGCGCTTCGCGCGCTGCATCGAAGCCTCCAAGCGGGTCCGCTGGGACATCGAGGAGGACGTCATCCGAGGCCGCCGCTTCGAGCTGTCGCAGAAGTTCCTGCCGGACGGCCTCTCCGGGGTGGCCGACCTCGACTTTCTCTCGGCCAGGGAACGGCGCTACCTCAGCCAGATCCAGGGCCGGACCTACGCGAACGTCTTCGGCCTGGTCGAGCGCTTCATCAACGCCAAGGTGCTGGAGCTCAGCCGCGATCACTGGTTTGGCGATCAGGTCGCCCTGGAGGCCCTGGTCCGCTTCAGCGACGAGGAGATCAAGCATCAGAAGCTGTTCCGCCGCATCGAGCGGCTCGCCGCCGAGCAGATGCCCGAGGGCTACGTCTTCGCCGCCGACCCCGACGCCGTGGCGCGGGCGGTGCTGAGCAAAGGGAACTGGGCGATCCTGGCGCTGACCCTGCACATCGAGCTTTTCACCCAGGCGCACTATCGCGAGAGCATCGAGCCGGACGACGAGCTCTCGCCGCTCTTCAAGGACGTCTTCCTGTTCCATTGGAAGGAGGAAAGCCAGCACGCGATCCTCGACGAACTGGAGTGGCGCCGCCTGCACGCCGGCCTCACGGAGGCCGAGCGCGATCGCGGCGTCGACGAATTCATCGAGCTGGTCGCCGCGGTCGACGGCCTGCTCCGGGCGCAGGCGGCCGCGGATGCCCGCTACTTCGCCGAGACCTGCGGCCGCGCCCTGGGCCGGCTCGATCGGGCGGCGCTCGGCAAGGGCGTCCTCGAAGCCTACCGCCGGCAGTACATCCTGTCCGGTGCCGAACACCCCCACTTCGTCAAGGTCCTGACCGAGATGACCACGGAACCGCAGAGGCTCCGGGTCGAGACGGCCTTGGCGACACTGTCCTAGTTCCGGCGAGAAGCTTCCGGGACCCTCGTTTCAATCGAACTTCGAAAGTCAGGAGAAAACAATGCTCTGTCGATATCTCTTCGTATCTGCTCTCAGCGCCGTCGCGCTGGGCGCGACCGGCGCTGCGGAGGCGGACTCCGCTGCGCAGGCGCGCTTCTTCTCCAAGGAGAAGGTCAGCGTGGCCGCCGTCGTGGACCTGCCGGCGCTGCCCGACGGGTCCTTCGCGGAACTCGATGGCACGACGGTGCTGACGCGCACCAAGACCGGCGTCGGCTTCACCTTCAATACGACGGATCTGGCTGCGGACGCGCCCTACACGGTCTGGTGGGTGACCTTCAATCGCCCGCGGCACTGCCTGGCGCCCTACCTCTGCGGCGCCGACGATTTCGGGAATCCGGCCGCCGAGCCCGGCGTGTTCTACGCCACCGGGCGCGTCTCCGACGCCTACGGTCAGGCCGAGTTCTCGGGCGAGGTCGACTACGGCGAGCTGCCCCAGGGCGAGGACCAGGTGCCTTTTCCGAGCCTCGACCGCCCGATCCGGCCGGGGGCCGAGGTGCACCTCATCGTCCGGGCCCATGGTCCGGCTTCGGAGGACCCCGAGGTCCTGGATGCGCAGCTGACCGAGTTCAACGGCGGCTGCCCGCCCTACGACTGCGTCGACGTCCAGGCCTCGCTGCATCGCAGTCCCAAGCTTCGGCTCTGGTAAGCGCCGGCGCGCTGATTCGCATTCCGGGGGTCTCCCGACCGGGGGATCCCCGGATCTTCGAAGATGAAAGGGAAACAGGATAATGGGGCAGATCTTCGACAACATACTCGAGACCGTCGGGCGCACCCCGGCGGTCAAGATCAACCGGCTGGCGCCGCCCGACATCGAGCTCTTCGTCAAGCTCGAGGCCTTCAACCCCATGGGCTCGGTCAAGGACCGTCTAGCCCTGGGCGTGATCGAGGATGCCGAGCGCCGCGGCCGCCTCTCGCCGGGACAGACGGTGATCGAGGCGACCAGCGGCAACACCGGCATCGGCCTGGCCATGGTTTGTGCGCAGAAGGGCTATCCGCTGGTGGTCACCATGGCGGAGAACTTCAGCGTTGAACGACGGCGGCTGATGCGCTTCCTGGGCGCCAAGGTCGTCCTGACGCCGGCCTCCGAAAAGGGCAGCGGCATGCTGTCGAAGGCCATCGAGCTGGCCGAGGCCCACGGCTGGTTCCTCTGCCGGCAGTTCGAGAACGAGGCCAACGCGGAGATGCACGTCCGCACCACCGCGCCGGAAATCCTCGCCGACTTCGACGGTCGGCGGCTGGACTACTGGGTCACGGGTGCCGGCACCGGCGGCACTCTCAAGGGCGTCGGCAAGGTCCTGGCCGACGCGCGGCCCGAGACCAAGATCGTCGTCTGCGAGCCCGACAACGCGCCGGTGCTGGCGAGCGGCCTGGCGCAAAGCCGCGCGGCCGACGGCGGCCCGGCCGAGAGCCATCCGCACTTCCGCCCGCACCTCATGCAGGGCTGGAGCCCCGACTTCATCCCCAAGCTCACCGAGGACGCCGTTGCGATGAAGCTGATCGACCGCATCCTGCCGATCAACGGCGAGGAGGCCTTGAAGATGGCCCGGGAGCTGGCACGGCAGGAGGGCATCTTCTGCGGGATCTCCGGCGGCGCTACCTTCGCCGGCGCCCTGCAGGTCGCTCGCGAGGCGGCACCCGGCAGCAGCCTGCTCTGCATGCTGCCGGACACCGGGGAGCGCTATCTCTCCACGCCGCTCTTCGAGGACATCGCGGTCGAGATGACGGCGGAGGAGCGGGAGATCTCGCGTTCGACCCCGAGCTGCCGCTTCGACGCGCCGGCCCCGGCAGTGCCCGCCCCGGCCGCGGCGGAGCCTCCGGCGGTCTCGGCGGCGGCGGCGGCCTTCGTTGCCGAGACGATCCACGATCCGGAGCAGCCGGTCGTGATGTTCGCTCTGGAGTGGTGTGAGTTCTGCTGGTCGGTCCGCAGGATGTTCGCCAAGCTCGGCATCGCCTATCGTTCGGTCGATCTGGATTCCGTCGCCTACCAGGCCGAGAACTGGGGCGGCGAGGTCCGGGCGGCGCTGACCGCGCGCACAGCCTGTCGGACCATTCCTCAGATCTTCGTCGGCGGGACCTTCATCGGCGGCTGCACAGAGCTCTTCGACGCCTACCGGGACGGCCGCCTGCAGCCGCTGCTCGAACAGGCCGGTGTCGACTGTGACGACGCGGCGGAGGTCGATCCCTACGGCTTTCTTCCGGCCTGGCTCCATCCGCGATCCAAGCCGGAGCCGGAAATCCGAGAGGCAACGCCCTGAGCGCCGGGCCGCGCGACCGGGGGAGGTCGCGCGGCCCTGGCTCGGGTCCGGGTTTCAGGCGACCTCGCGGGTCCTCTCGGTGACCGCGTCGGTGATCGCCGCGATGTGGCGGTCGTCGGTGCCGCAGCAGCCGCCGAAGACGTTGATGTGGCCGAAGCGGTGCCGCAGCTCGCCGTGCAGCCGACCGAACTCCTGCGGGTCGCCGGAGTCCAGCCCCTCGACCGCGTCGAGCGCGGCGTGGCTGAGCCGCGAGGCGTTGGCGCGCAGGCCGCGCAGCCTTTGCATCCAAGCTTCCCGTCCGGTCAGGGAGTGGGCGAAGTGGTCGGGGTGGGCGCAGTTGATCATGTAGTAGGCCGGCGCCGCCCGGGTCGCTTCGTCGACCCATTCGATCGCGTCCTTCAGGGTCTGGCCGGTCGGTAGGCGGCCATCGGTCTCGACCGTGAATGAGATGGCCACCGGCAAGCCGGCCGAGCTGGCCGCCCGGGCCAGGCCGATCGCTTCCTCGGCGTAGTTCATGGTGATCGCCGTCACCATGTCCGCGCCGGCTTCCGCGAAAACCGCGATCTGCCGGCCATGATAGGACTCGGCCTCGACCGAGGTCATCTTGTCCCGAGGATCGTAGCCGTCGCCGCGCGGCCCGACGCAGCCGCTGACCACCATGGGCGTTGCGGCGGTTTCGTAGGCGCGCCTCAGGTCGTGCAGCAGGGTGATCGCCTGGCGGTTGGCCTCCGCCAGATCTTCGGCCGAGTAGCCGAGCAGCTCGCCCCAATCACTGCTGGCGCGCCAGGTCGCGCTCTCCAAGATGAAGCCGAGACCCTTGGCGCGAGCGATCTCGGCATAGCGGGCGTAGTAGTCCCAAAGGGCGTCGCGGCCCTCGGGCCGCCGCAGAAGGTCGAAGGCGGCGAAGTAGGGCAGCTCGAAGCCCTCGTGGTAGATCAAGGTGGTCTCGATGCCCCCGTCGGTCAGGAACAGACCGCCGGTCAACTGCGGCAGGGCGTTCCGGTAGCGTGCCATGATGGCGTTCCCCTAAGTCAGTGGCGTAGTCGCCCCCACTTAGGCCGATCTCACGAGGCCGTGAAGTCCGGATGGCAGCGAGTGTGACCGCCGTCACCAAAAGTGCCGCTCAAATGGGAACGCTCAGCCGATCTCGACGCGGCGCCCGGTCTCGCTGGAGCGGTAGATCGCCTCTTCGATCTCGACGTTGCGCAGGTAGTCGCGGCCGCTGTTGGCCAGCGGCGCCCCCTCGATCAGGTGCTCGAGGATGTGCCGGGTTAGCAGGTAGACGCTGTCGCCGGCGAAGCCGCGCTTTTCCCAGTCGTAGGGCTCCGGTCGCTCCGGCGCGCCCTGGGGCTTGAACCAGAGCCCGCCGTCGCCGTCGAGGCGCAGCACGCCGCCGCTGCCCTCCAGGTGCATCTCGCCCATGGTGAGGCGGCAATCCTCGGCGTCGTGGTCGTTGAGCCGGTTGCCGTCGAAGAGCCCGGTGGCACCACTCTCGAACTCGAAGAGCACCTGGCCTGCGTCCTCGCCGGCGATGGCCGGGTTGAGGCGCCGCAGGCGTGCGGTCACGGCGATCACCTCGCCGAGCAGGTAGCGGAAGGTGTCGATGAAGTGGATCCCGGTCTCGTGGATCAGGAAGCGCGCCATCTTCTGGAAATAGGGCTGGCGGTTCAGGTAGGCCTCGGGGCCCTGGCCGTCGCCGGGGCGCAGCCGGAAGGCGATGCCGTGGGGCCTGCCCAGGCGTCCCGTCTCCAGCAGGGCCTTGGCATGGCGGTACCAGGGCTGGAAGCGGAAGTTCTCGTGCACGATCAGCGGCACCCCGGCGGCCTCGGCCATTTCGACCAGAGTGCGCGCCTCGGCGAGGCTGGGGGCCAGTGGCTTCTGGCAGACCATGGCCACGCCGCGGGCCGTCGCCGCGGCGACCATGGCCTCGTGGGTCTCGGGCGGGGTGACGATGTCGACCAGGTCTGGCTGGGTCTCTTCGAGCAGCGCCTGGATCGACGAGCAGACCGCCGGGACCGCGAAGCGTTGGGCCATGGCCCGGCCGCGGCCGGCATCGCGCTCCGCTAGGCCGACCAGCTCGACCTCGGGGCAGCGCTGCCAGGCTTCGTACTGGAACTGGCTGAAGTAGCCTGCACCGACGACGGCGACCCGCAGGCGGTCGGTCATGGAGCCTCCCGCTCGAGGGCCGCCAGGACCCCCTCGGTGATCTCGCGCAGGCCACTGCCGCCGCCCAGCTCGGTCGGCCGAAGGTTCCCGCCGGCAAAGGCCTGCTCGACGGCGCGGGCCAGCAGGCTGCCGGCCTCGATGCAGCACGGCAGGCCGTGCTGCTCGCCCAGCCAGTCGAGCATCATGGCTGCGGAGAGGACCATTGCCGTCGGGTTGGCCTTGCCGGTCCCGACGATGTCGGGCGCCGTGCCGTGGCAGGGCTGGAAGACCGCCTGCGCCTCCCCGACGTCGGCGGAGGGCGCCATGCCCATGCCGCCCATCAGCGCAGCGCCGGCGTCCGAGAGGATGTCACCGAAGAGGTTCTCGGTGACCAGGACGTCCAGGTCCCAGGGGTTGCGGATCAGGTTCAGGGCCATGGCGTCGACGTAGCAGTGGGTCGCCTCGACGTCCGGGTTCCGGGCCGCGACTTCGTCGAAGATCTGGCGGAAGAAGCCGAAGCTGCCCAGCACGTTGGACTTGTCGACGCAGGTGACCCGGCCCGGCCGGCCCTTGGCCCGGCGCCGGCGGGCGAGGTCGAAGGCGGCCTGGAACAGCCGCTCGCTGGCCCTGCGCGTGACCACCATGGTGTCGCGGGCGGTCTCGTCGCCGTCGAAGACGGTCTTGCCGCGCGCGGCGAAGAGGCCTTCGGTCGATTCCCGGATCAGCACGAAGTCCAAGTTCCGGGCGCGCGGGTCGGCGAGGGGGCCGGGCAGGCCCGGCAGGCTCTTAACCGGCCGCAGCCCGGCGAAGAGCTCGAAGGTCTCCCGTAGGTCCAGCTGCGGGGCGATCTCGCGGCCGTCCGGATAGCGCACCGAGGGCAGGCCCATGGCGCCCAGCAGGATCGCATCGGCCTCGCCGGCCCGGCGCAGGCTCTCCTCCGGCAGGGCGGTGCCGGTCTCGCGGTAGTGGTCGGCGCCGGCGGGCAGCGGCTCGAAGTCGAGGCCGAAGCCGCCGACCCGCTCTTCCACCCGTTTCAGGATCTCGAGGCAGGGCGGCATGATCTCGGTGCCGATCCCGTCGCCGGGCATCACGGCGATGCGAAAGCGCGAATTCTGCGGCATGGGCCTCAGTCCAGAAGGGTCCAGGTCGTCACGGTCTTGTCTTCGACCAGAGACGCAATATCGCTGTCGAAACTCCTGAAATGTCGTGTTTCGAGGTGGGCCTTGAAGGCGGCCTCGTCGCTGTAGATCTCGTAGAGGAAGATCCGCTCCGGGGCCTCCGGGTCGGCACAGACGTCGAAGCGATGGCAGCCCGGCTCGCGGTCCAGGGACTCAGCGGCCTGACGGCGCACGCGGTCGCGGAAGGCCTCCGCCTTGTCGGGTTTGGAAACGAAAATGACGGCGACGACGAACACGGAATCTCGGCTCCTAGGTTCTGGTTCAGTTGGGAAAGGCTTCGCGCAGCTCGGCAAGCTGCGCCGCGTCCAGGCAGCAGTAGCGGCGCTCGCCGAGCAGCAGGAAGAGCTTCGCGGTCTCCTCCAGCTCCTCGGCGGAATAGACCGCAGCGTCCAGGGCCTTGGCCGAGACCACCGGGCCGTGGTTGGCCAGCAGCATGGCGTGATGGTCCTTGGCGACGCCGCGCACGGCCTCGGCCAGGGCCAGATCGCCCGGGCGGTAATAGGGCACCAGCGGCAGGCGCCCGATGCGCATGACGTAGTAGGCGGTGATCGGCGGCAACACGTCGGCCGGGTCGAGATCCTCCAGGCAGGAGACGGCCACCGAGTGGGTCGCGTGCAGGTGGACGACGGCGCGGTCCTCGGGCCGCTCCTGGTAGATCGCCAGGTGCAGGAAGGCCTCCTTGGAGGGCTTATCGCCGGCCAGGTGCCGGCCCTCCGGGTCGAGCTTGGCGATGCGCTCCGGCTCCAGCATGCCCAGGCAGGAGTTGGTCGGCGTCACCAGAATGCCGTCCTCGAGCCGGACCGAGATGTTGCCGGAGGAGCCGCAGCCGTAGCCGCGCAGGAAGAGCGACTGGCCGAAGCGGACCATGGCCTCGCGCAGGCGGCCCTCCTGCGAGGTCATGACAGCACCTCGAAGGCCCGGGTGAAGAAGTCGGGGCCGCCGAAGTTACCGGACTTCAGCGCCAGGGCGAGCGGCTCCTCGTTTAGGCTTACCGTCCAGGGCACGCCGGGGTCGATCTCGGGCCCGATCGCCAGGCTGCGGATGCCCAAAGCCGTGACCACCGCGCCCGAGGTCTCGCCGCCGGCGACCACCAGGCGCCGCACCCCGGCCCGGACCAGGCTCTCGGCGATCCGCGCCAGGGCCCGCTCGACCAGCCGGCCGGCACGCTCACGGCCCAGGTCCCCTTGCACCTTGGCCAGGGTCTCCGGATCGGCGGTGGAGTAGATCAGGATCGGGGCGCTGCCGAGGCCGTCGCGGGCCCAGGCCAGCGCAGCCTCGATCGCAGCGTCGCCTTCCGCCAGGGCTTCCGGGTCCAGGCGGAAGCTCGGATGGCGCCGGCGCATCTCGGCGACCTGGCGGTTGGTGGCCTCGGAACAGCTGCCCGAGAGCACCGCCGCCGGTGCGTCCGCCGGCGGCCGGGGCAGGGGCGGGATCGGGTTCAGCTGCCCCCGATCCCGGAAGTTCGCCGGCAGGCCGACCGCCAGGCCCGAGCCGCCGGTGATCAGCGGCAGGCCCTCCGTCGCCCGGGCCAGGGTCGCGAGGTCGGCCTCGGAGAGGGCGTCGGCGATGGCGAGGCCGGTTCCACCGGCGCGGAGTTCTTCGATGCGTGCGGTGACGGCCGCCGGCCCCTTGGCGACCACGGCCTGCGGGATCAGGCCGACGCGGCCCGCGCTCTGGCGCTGCAGCACCCGGACCAGGTCGCTGTCGGTCATGGGGTTGAGCGGATGGTGCCGCATCCCGGTCTCGGACAGCAGGCGGTCGCCAACGAAGAGATGGCCCTGGTAGACGGTGCGGTTGTTCTCCGGCGCCGCCGGGCAGGCAATCGTGAAGTCGCTCTCCAGGGCGGCCAGCAGCGCCTCGGCGACCGGGCCGATGTTGCCCTCGTCGGTCGAATCGAAGGTCGAGCAGTACTTGAAGAAGACCCTTCGGCATCCCTGGCCACGCAGCCAGTCCAGCGCCACCAGTGACTGGGCGACCGCCTCGGCGGCCGGTATGCTCCGGGTCTTCAGGGCGATGACCGCGCCGTCGGCCTCGGGCGCCGGGCCGGCGCCGTCGTCGGGCACACCGTTGTACTGGACGCAGTAGAGGCCCTGGCGGGTCAGCTTGTTCGCCAGGTCCGTGGCCCCCGTGAAGTCGTCGGCGATGCAGCCGAGAAGCACCCTATCTTCCCCCTCGATGTCGGTTCCCGGGCCCATCGCAGCCTCGTTTCGGATCTGGCCAGAACCTGAAATAACGTATACATTAATTTCTCGAGGATTGAAACTCTGATCGGGCCGCCGGGGCGGGAACGGCGGGGGAGCGTTGAACTTGGGACAGGACATCGGGTTCGTCGGCTTGGGGGCCATGGGCCTGCCCATGGCGGCCGGCTTGGCAGGGGCGGGGCATCGGCTCCGGGTTTACGACATCGATCCGGCGGCCCGGGAGCGGGCCGCCGCCGTCACCGGCATCGCCGCCGTGCCCGATCTGCCCGCGGCGGCGGCCGGGGCCGAGGTCCTTTTCACCTGCCTGCCAAACGACGCGATCCTGCGCGAGGCCTATCTCGGGCCGGCCGGGATCGCCGGGGCCCTGGCCAAGGGCGCGACCACGATCGACTGCTCGACCGTGAGCCCCAAGGCGACCCAGGAGATCTCGGCCGCCCTGCGGGACCGCGGCGTGGCCCACCTCGATGCGGCCATGCTGGGTTCGGTGCCGCAGGCCGAGACCGGGGAGATCGGCTTCGTGGTCGGCGGTGAGCGCCAAGCCTTCGAGGCCGCGGCGCCGCTGCTCGACGTGCTCGGCCGCTTCCGGGTCTACGCCGGCGGCTCCGGGGCCGCCAACCGGATCAAGCTGATCCACCAGTCCCTCGTGGCGGCCAACGCGGTGGCCGTCGCCGAGGCGCTGGCGCTCTGCCGGGCGACCGACACCGATCTCGACTGCTTCTACGACGTGGTCTGCAATGGCGGCGGCTTCGCCTACTCCCGCTACTTCGAGAAGCGCCTGCCGCGGATGCGCACTGGCGACTTCTCGCCGCTCTTCATGCTGCAGCTGATGAAGAAGGATGCCGCGCTCGGCCGGGACCTGGCGTCGGAGGCGGGACTGGTGACTCCGCTCCTGGACCAGGTGGTGCAGCGCTTCGAGGCAGCGCTGGCACAGGGCCTGGGCGCTGAGGACTTCTCGGCGGTCGCGCGGCTTTACGACCGGGAAGGGGAGGAGGCGTGACCTTGAGCCTCGAGGATCTGACCTTCCTTGGCCAGGGCCTGAAGCGCCCGGAGTGCGTGCTCTGCACCGCGGACGGCAGCGTCTTCGCCGCCGACTGGGAGGGCGGCGTGACCCGGATCGCCCCCGACGGCCGCCAAGCCCGGCACCTCGCCGAAGGCGAAGGTTGGGTCCGTCCGAACGGCATTGCCCTGCGCCGGGACGGCAGCTTCCTGCTCGCTCACCTGGGCGAAGACAGTGGTGGCGTGTTCAGCCTGGACCGCAACGGCACCTTGCGTCCGGTCCTGACCGAGGTCGAGGGCTCGCCCTTGCCGCCGACCAATTTCGTCTTGGAGGACGAGTACGGGCGGCTCTGGATCACGGTCAGCACCCGTCTCCGGCCGCGCATCCGGGGCTGCCGCGCCGACGCGGCCGACGGCTTCATCGTCCTGTCCGACGACCGGGGTGCGCGCATCGTCGCCGACGGCCTGGGCTACACCAACGAGGTCCAGTTCGATGCCGAGGGCCGGCACCTCTACGTCAACGAGACCTTCGGCCGCCGACTTTCGCGGTTCCGCGCCGCCCCCGACGGCACGCTCTCCGACTACGAGATCGTCGCCGAGTTCGGCCCCGGGACCTTTCCGGACGGCCTGGCCTTCGATGCCGAGGGCGCGATCTGGATCGTCAGCATCGTCAGCAACCGGGTGATCCGCGTCCAGCCCGACGGGCGCCAGGAGGTGGTGCTGGAGGACAGCGACGCCGCTCATCTCGACTGGGTCGAGGCCGCCTATGCCGCCGGCCGATTGACTCGCGCCCATCTCGACAGGATCGAGAGCCGGCGGCTTCGCAACATCTCCAGCCTCGCGTTCGGCGGCCCGGATCTGAAGACGGTCTACCTGGGCTGCCTGCTGGGCGACAGCCTGGCCCGCTTTCCTGCTCCGGTCGCCGGCCGGCCGCCCCTGCACTGGGAGGTCGCGGCGTGACCGCGCGCACCAAGTCCGGCCCGGCAACGGCCGAGCCGAACAAGGCCGGAGCCAAGAAGGCCGCACCGCCGCGGGATTCGCTGGTCGACCGGGCCTACCGCGACATCAAGTCGCGGATCATGGGCAACCTCTACCCGCCCAACCTCCAGGTCCTGGAGCAGGACTTGGCCCTGCAGCTCGGCATGAGCCGGACCCCGGTGCGCGAGGCCCTGATCCGCCTGGAGAAGGAAGGCCTGGTCGAGATCCTGCCGCGCCGCGGCATGCGCGTCGTGCCCATCGCGCCCGAGGACATGCGCGACATCTACGAGGTCCTGACCAGCCTGGAGGCCCGCGCCGCCGAGCGCCTGGCCGAACGGCGTCCGACGGAGGCTGATCTGGCGCCGATGATTGCCGCCGTGCAGCAGATGGAGAGCTCGCTCGACCGGGGCGACCTCGACGCCTGGGCCCGGGCCGACGAGGACTTCCACCGCCTGCTGCTCGAGCTCTGCGGCAATCGACGCCTGGCGACCATGGCCATGACGGTCTTCGACCTGGTCCACCGGGCGCGCATGGTAACCCTCAGGATGCGGCCCCTGCCCAAGAAGTCGAGCCGCGACCACCGGGCGCTGATCGAGGCGATCCTCGCCGGTGAGAGCCGCCGGGCCTACGAGCTGCACTACCAGCACCGCCACCAGGCGATGCAGCTCCTGACCGACATCCTGGAGCGCTACAACCTGCAGGAGCTGTGAGGGGAGAGGACGTCTGGCACCCTGCCGACCTCGCCCTTCGACAGGGGGCGAAGCCCGGCGTTGCGCGTGGACGAGGTGCAAGGACGCGCTCATGCCGAGCCTGTCGAAGCATGAGGCTGCCGAAGCAGATCTCTCTCGGTGATTGGTGCGCGGCCGGCGCGACTACTCCTTCACCGCGCCGGTCATCGAGGAGACGTAGTGCTCGACGAAGAAGGAGTAGAGGATGGCGACGGGCAGCGAGCCGAGCATGGCGCCGGCCATGAGGCCGCCCCAGTTGTAGACGTCGAAGGTGATCAGCTCGGTCACCGCGCCGACCGGGACGGTCTTGTTCTCGGCCGAAGAGATGAAGGTCAGGGCGTAGATGAACTCGTTCCACGACAGGGTGAAGGCAAAGATGCCGGCCGAGATCAGCCCGGGCACCGAGAGCGGCAGCACGATCTTGACCAGGATCTGCAGGCGGGTCGCGCCGTCGATCAGGGCGCATTCCTCCAGCTCGTAGGGGATCGAGCGGAAGTAGCCCATCAGCAGCCAGGTGCAGAAGGGCACCAGAATGGTCGGATAGGTCAGCACCAGGGCCCAGTTCGAATCGAAGATGCCCAGCCAATGAACCATGATCGCCAGCGGAATGAAGAGGATGGAGGGCGGCACCAGGTAGGCCAGGAAGATCAGCATGCCGACCGTGCGTGAGCCCTTGTAGCGCAGCCGCTCGATGGCGTAGGCGGCGCAGACCGCGCAGAAGATCGACAGAAAGGTCGAGGTGACCGTGACGAACATCGTGTTCCACAGCCAGCTCGGGTACTCGGTCTCGGTCAGCAGGTGGTAGTAGTTCTCCAGGGTCGGCTCGTAGACCCAGAGCGCCGCGAGGCCCCGGTAGGCGTGGAGCTCCTCGGTCGTCTTCACGCTGGTGATGCCCATCCAGTAGAAGGGAAACAGCAGGACGAAGACGAAGATCGCCAGGGGGATGTAGACCACCACGACCTTGCGCGGGATCGACTCCAGGTAAGTCATGCCGCCTTCGCTGGCGACGGCCGCGGGCTTCTTGACGGCAACGTCAGTCATCCTGGCCTCCTTGCTGCCACTTGCGGCGCTGCAGGCCGAAGTAGCTGAACAGGATGGCGGCCAGCAGGAAGGGGATCATCGCAGTGGCGATGGCCGCGCCCTCGCCGAGCGCGCCGCCGACGATGGCCCGCTGGTAGGACAGGGTGGCCATCAGGTGGGTCGCGTTGATCGGGCCGCCCCGGGTCATCACCCAGATCAGCTGGAAGTCGGTGAAGGTGAAGAGCACCGAGAAGGTCATGACCACGGCGATGATCGGGGTCAGCAGCGGAAAGGTGATGTGGCGGAAGCGCTGCCACTCGCTTGCGCCGTCTATGGTCGCCGCCTCGTAGAGCGAGGGCGAGATGGTCTGCAGCCCGGCCAGCAGCGTGATCGCGACGAAGGGGATGCCGCGCCAGATGTTGGCGGCGATCACCGAGGCCCGGGCGTTGTTCGGGTCGCCCAGGAAGTCGATGGTCTCGGTCAGCAGGCCGGCCTCGATCAGGATCCAGCTGATCACCGAGTCCTGCGAGTCGTAGATCCACCAGAAGGCCAGGGCCGAGAGCACGGTGGGCACGATGAAGGGCATCAGCACGATGGCACGGATGAAGGCCTTGAAGGGGATGTAGTGGTTCAACAGCAGTGCCAGCCAAAGGCCGAGACCGAATTTGATGATGCTGGCCACGACTGTGTAGAGGAAGGTGTTGAAGACCGAGAGCCAGAAGACGTGGTCCTCGAACAGCCAGATGTAGTTTTCCAGCCCGATGTATTCGCCGGGCCGGCCGACCTTGACGTCGGTCAGCCCGATCCAGACCCCGAAGAAAAGCGGATAGGTCAGGAAGACCAGCAGGAACAGGGCCGCCGGCAGCATGAAGATCAGGCCGAGGGCGTTGCGGTTGTTGCGCAGGCGGTCGAGCAAGCCAATCGGCTCGATGCTCCTGGTCTGGCTGGCTATCGCCACGTGGCCCTCGCTTCGTCAGGAGTCGGTGGTCTCGAGCCCCGGCCGCGGAGTTGCGACGGCCGGGGCCCGGGATGGCCGGTCTAAGCGCCTCAGGAGCGGTAGACCCGCTCGGCGCGGCGCTGCGCGTCGGCCGCGGCCTGCTTCGGGCTCTTCGCGCCGGTCGCCGCCTCCGCCACCATGTTGACCACGACGAAGTCGGCGAAGACCTCCGACGCGGCGTTGCCCAAGGAACCGGCGTGGGCGAAGGACCGCGTGCGCTTGGAAACGTCGCGGAAGACCGTGCGCTTCGGATCCTCGGTCCAGACCGGATGGTTCTCGTAGGCGGCCAGCGTGTGGCTCAGGTAGCCGACCGAGTCCTGCAGGAACCTGTCGTGCTGTTCCTTCTCCATCAGCCAGGACAGCAGCGCCTTCACCGCGTTGGGATACTTGGTGTACTTGTAGGGCATCATGGGGAAGCAGACGTGGAACTCCGTCGGCTCGCCGACCGGACCGATCGGGTAGAAGGCGTGGTCCATGTCCTCGGCGACCTCGGTGTTGCCCTCGCGCACCGCCGCGGCATAGATCGAGATGCCGTTATTGGTCAGCGAGCAGGCGCCCTGCAGGAAGGCCTTGTTGTTGTGGCCGTCGAGCCAGGAGGCCGCGCCGGGGATGAAGGACTCGCCGAGCGCCTTGACGTACTCCAGGCCGGCCACGGTCTCCGGGCTGTTGACGACGACGTTGTCGTTCTCGTCGACCAGCTTGCCGCCGTGCGACCACATGATCCAGTGCGCCCAGCAGTTGCCGTCGCCGCTGGCGTTGCCCAGCGCGAAGCCGCCGGGGGTCCCGTTCTTCTTCAAGTTCACCATCAGCTTGAGGAAGTCGTTGGTGTTGTCCGGCACGGTCTCGAAGCCGGCCTTCTGGATGTGCGACTTGCGGTAGTTGATCAGGTTGCCGCCGATGGTGATCGGCAGGTTGATCCACTTGCCGTCGCGCTTGCCGTACTGCTCTGCGACGGGATACCAGCCGCCGTAGCTCGCGCCTAGGTGCTCGCAGACGTCGGTGATGTCCAGCATGGCATCGGGGTACTGATGGGCGTCGGCGTGGATACCCCAGATAATGTCCGGGCCACTGCCAACGCTGGCCGCGACTGCGGCCTTGGGACGCAGGTCCTCAAAGCCTTCGCTGTCGACCCGGATCTTCACGCCAGTGGCCTTGCTGAAGGCATCCATCATGGCGAGAAAGCTCTCGCCCTCGGACTGGACGAAGCGCTTCCAGCGCAGCACCCGCAACTCGGCACCCTTTTCCGGCTCCCACTTCATGTGGTTGGCAGCCCAGGACTTGGCCGCCGCGACCAGGGCCGGGCCGGCAATGACGGCCGCCGCGCCTGCCTTCAGAATGTCGCGTCTCGTAAACATGGTCATGGCTTCTCCTCCGTGTTCCTTCTTGTTGTTCGTTGTCGTTCCTCGGTTCCCGCTGGGCGGCGGCCGGTCCTGCCTGATCCCGCCGTTGCTTCGAAAACCTCCCTCTTGCCACCAGCCGGATCGGCCACGGGGTTTCAGCGCAGCACTTGACCGCTGTCCCGGTCGAAGATGTGTGCCAGCTCGCGCCGTGGCTGCAGATAGATCCGCTGCCCGTGGGTGAAGTCGTGCCGCTCCTTGAAAGAGACCTGCACCTCGGTGCCAGCCATGCGGCCGACCACCAGGATCTCGGCCCCGGTCGGCTCCACAACCACGACGTCGACCGGCAGGCCGTTGCTCTCGTCGGTCAGGGTGAAGTGCTCCGGACGGACGCCGTAAAAGACCCGCGTGCCGTCCGGGCCGCCGCGGCCCGGCGCCAGCTCGAGCATCGAGCCGTCCTCCGCGGCGACGCGCGCGTGGCCGTTGGCGACCTGCACCGTGCCTTCGATCAGGTTCATCGCCGGCGAGCCGATAAAGCCGGCGACGAAGGTATTGACGGGTTCGTCATAGAGATCCAGCGGCGCGCCGAACTGCTCGATGTTGCCGTCGCGCATGACCACGATCTGGTCGGCCATGGTCATGGCCTCGATCTGGTCGTGGGTGACGTAGATCGAGGTGCTGTTGAGCCGTTGGTGCAGCTCGCGGATCTCGGTGCGCATCTGCACCCGCAGCTTGGCGTCGAGGTTGGACAGCGGTTCGTCGAAGAGGAAGACCTGGGGGTCGCGCACGATCGCACGGCCCATGGCGACGCGCTGGCGCTGGCCGCCCGAGAGCTGCCGCGGGTAGCGGTCGAGCAGGTCGCGCAGGTTCAGGATGTCCGCCGCGCGGGTCACCAGCTCGTCGATCCTGGCCTTGTCGACCTTGGCGAGGCTCAGGCTGAAGGCCATGTTGTCGTAGACCTTCATGTGCGGATAGAGCGCGTAGTTCTGGAACACCATCGCGATGTCGCGCTGCTTTGGCGGGATGGTGTTCACGACCTGGCCGCCGATGGCGATCTCGCCGGAGGTGATCTCCTCGAGGCCGGCGATCATGCGCAGCAAGGTCGACTTGCCGCAGCCGGAGGGGCCGACCAGGACCGTGAAGGAACGGTCCGGAACGGTGATGTCGACGCCGTGCAAAACCTCGGTCGAACCGAAGGACTTGCGCACGTCGCGGATTTCGACCGACGCCATTGCCTCCCTTTCGGGCCTGCCTGCTGCACGCAGGGCCCGCTCTTTGCTCGGCGGGCTTGCCGTTGCATTAACGTATACATTAATCGGAGTTCGAGGCCGCGTCTACAGCAATTCTTGACCGAGCCCCGGCACCGAATTGTCGAAATGCACCGGGAAACGGCCAGCGAGCGCGCTCCGGGCGCTGGCCGGGCGCTCGCGGTGACGAGACAGAATATTGCACGACTACAAGGAATCAGAGAAGCATAGTTGCGAATTTCAACTCATTATTGGAATCGCAGGAATTTTAACCATGATGTAGGATGCAATCTGGGCTGGAGGCAAGCACCGGATATACCCGGAATAATAGACTAAAGCGAACAGGAGAAGGCCATGCTGCTTCAGTCCAGACGAAGGCCGCCCGCTTGCCGGGTTGGCGCCCCGTTCCGCCTCGGAACGGGCATTTCGATTCCCCTGACTCTCGCCGCGCTTTTGCTCGCGTCGAACGTGGGCGCCCAGGTGACATCCCGCGAAGCTGCGGTCAACTTCGACCGGCGCATTTCGATCATTCAGGCGACAGGCGCAGCCCGCGCCACGGCGTCGGCCGCGCAGAGCACTGCGCTCTCGGCACTCAGCTCGGCGCTGTCGGACTCGCTCCTGTCGTCCATCGACGCGCAGACCGGCGTGACGCGCTCGCTCTACAATCCCAAAGGCTTCCTGACCGAGGCGGCCCAGGGCGCGCCGCTGCAGATCGCCGACGGCTACCTGCGCGCCAACCTGACACTGCTGGGGCTGGACTCGGCCGATCTCGACGACTACGAGGTCACGGATTCCGTCTATTCCGCGGTCTCGGGCGTGACCCATATCTACCTGCGCCAGCGCCATCAGGGCCTGCCGGTCTACAACGGACAGCTGCAGGTTCACATCGCGCGCGACGGCCGGATCTCCGGGATCAACAACGCCTTCGTGCCGGGGCTGGCGCGCCTGGCGAAGTCGGCGGTGCCGGTGATGACCGCGGAGGATGCCGTCATGTCGGCCGCCGTGCATCTGAAGCGGCCCATGCTGCGTCGCCCGCAGCTCCTTGCGCCGGCCGAGGGGGCGGCGCAGACCACTTCCATGAACGCCGCGACCCTGTCCCGGGAAACGGTCGAGGCGGAGCTGATGTGGCTGCCGGTCGGCGCCGACCTCCAGCTGGTCTGGCGCTTTCAGCTGCACATGCCGGACTCCCAGCACATCTACGACATCACCGTGGATGCGGAGGGCGGCAAGCTCGCGGACACGGCCGGCGAGCGGGTGATGACCCGCTTCACCTGGTCGAGCTCCGCCAAGTTCCTAGTCTACGAGCAACCGGCGGAAAGCCCGAACCACATCAGCCCCCTGCCGCCGGATGACGCCAGGACCTTGGTCGTCGACCCGGAGGACGCGACGGCCTCGCCCTCCGGCTGGTTCGACAGCGGCCAGACCGACATGGACGGCAACAACGTCCGCGCCTACACCGACCGCGACGGGAACAATAGCCCGGATTCCGGTCAGCCCAACTGCACCGCGGCGCTGGAATGCGATTTCCCGCTGAACCTGGGCGCCGATCCCGTGAACTACAAGAGCGCCGCCATCGCCAACCTGTTCTACTGGAACAACATCATCCACGACATCCAGCACCAGTACGGCTTCGACGAGGCCGGCGGCAACTTCCAGGAGAGCAACTTCGGCCGGGGCGGCCTAGGCAGCGACTCGGTCAACGCCGAGGCGCAGGACAACGCCGACGGCAACTCCCGTTGCAACGCCAACATGGCCACGCCGCCGGACGGCAGCAATCCAAGGATGCAGATGTACGTCTGCAACTATTCGAACCCCCAAGCGGACGGCGATCTCGACAACGGCGTGATCGTCCACGAATACGGCCACGGGATCACCATCCGCCAGGTCGGCGGGCCCTCGAACTCGAGCTGCCTGAACAACAATCAGCAGCCCGGTGAAGGCTGGAGCGACTGGTTGGCCTTGGCCTACACGGCAAAGGTCGGCGATGCCGGGACCGACAGCCGCGGCATCGGCACCTACCTCTTCGGTCAGCCGCCCAACGGCGGCGGCATCCGGCCGCAGCCCTACAGCACCGACCCGGCCGTCAATGACTACACCTACGCCAGCATAAATGGGCTTTCCGTGCCGCACGGCCTCGGCTCGGTCTGGGCGCAGGTGCTCTGGGAGGTCTATTGGGCCCTGGTCGACAAGCACGGCTTCGATCCCGACCTCTACAACGCCCTGGGCGGGTCCGGAAACCAACGGGCCATGCTCTACGTCAACGAGGGCCTCAAGAACACCGCCTGTTCGCCGACCTTCGTCGAGACCCGCGACGGAATCATCCAAGCCGCCAACGGCTTCTCTGGCGGTGAGGACGTCTGCCTGCTGTGGGAGACCTTCGCGGCCTTCGGTCTGGGAACCGACGCCGTCAGCGGCGGCTCCAACAGCACCTCGCCGATCAACGGCTTCGCGCTGCCGGCGGAATGCACGGGTCCGACCCCGCCGCCTCCGGGCTGCAAGGCGGTCCTCTACGAGACCGACTTCGAGTCCGGCACTGCCGGATGGGAGGACGGTTCCGGCTTGAGCACCTGCACGACGGGAAGCTGGGTGGTCGGCGATCCCAACCGCATCACCAGCGGGGGCGTCGTCACGCAGCTCGGCGACGACAACACACCGACCGGCGTCAACGCCCTCTTCACGCAGCCGAACACCAGTGCGGGGCGGGACGACGTCGACGGCGGCGTCTGCTCGGTCGAGTCGCCGGTCATCGACGCGACCGGCCTGACGAACGTTCTGGTCGAGCTCTACTTTTTCCACGGCCAGCGCGACGCCGGTGATCATCCCGGTGGCGACTTCTTCTCGATCGATGCCGAGACCGCGGCACCAGAGGCCTTCGAAACCAACCTCGTCTCGATCGGGGACGTCACCTCGAACGCCGCCTGGACCAAGGTGACGACCACCTTGGCGAACCCCGGCACGATCCAGCTGCGGGTCCAGGCCTCGGACGGTGCCGGCCCCGGCGACCTGGTCGAGGGCGGTATCGACGACGTCCGGATCTGTGAAGCGGAATAGCCGACGGCCTCCGAGCTTAGAAGACTGAAGTCGAAGCCCGCCCCCCTGGGGGCGGGCTTCTGCTTTCGGCAGCGTTCGCCGCGTTCGATCCCAGGCGCGGGCTATGGCGTTTCAGCCATGACGCGCAGCGTCGCCACGTAGTCGGAGGTCTCGATCCTTCGCTCGGCTTCGGTCTGCGGCTCGAGGGCGGTGACGGTTACGCTGTAGCGGGCGAAGCGCCGGGTGTCGCTGCCGCCCGGCGGCACCTTGAACAGCAGCTCCTCGAGCTGCGATCCCAGCTCGGCCTTCACCAGCACGTGGGCTTCGCCCGCGACGAGGCATGCCGTGCCCTTGGGACAGCGGGAGTCCATCGGTACCTCCAGGAAGTGGAGGCGGAGTTCGGTGCCCTCCAGCCGTGACGCCTCGCCGACCCGAAGCGAGAAGGCCTCATCCAAGGCTGCACTCCCGGCGGCCAGAGCCGCGAAAAGCGAAACGATAAGATAATACTTCGCCATCAAGTTGCATTGAGCCTCTGGATGGTTGCGGCGTCAAGCGCGGCCGGTGGCAGGACCCGCGGTGCGCCGAGTCCGATTCCGGGGGGCGGGCAGGGGTGCCTTCCAGGCGTGGCGCCGATCGCGCCCGGTCCTGCGCGGCAAGAAGAAAGGACTGGAATACCTATGCGTTAGATGTGATTGTTCCCTTTCACTCGAGACGACCTTATGGAATTCCTGATCAATCTCATCGGCGGCGTCGCGCTGCTCCTCTGGGGCGTGCGGATGGTCCGCACCGGCGTCAACCGCTCCTTCGGCAGCGCCCTGCGCCGGGTGATCTCCAGATCGACCGGCAACCGGTTTTCGGCCTTCCTGGCCGGGCTCGGCGTGACGGCAATCCTGCAGAGCAGCACCGCGACGGCCCTGATCGTGTCCTCCTTCGCCGGGCGGGCGATCATCCCGGCGGCGATGAGCCTGGCCCTGATGCTCGGGGCAGACGTGGGCTCGACCCTGGTCGTCCAGGTGCTGTCCTTCGACGTCACCTGGCTCTCGCCGCTGCTGATCGCGGGCGGCGTCTTCGGGTTCCTGTCCTCGGAGATCAGCGCGCGGCGCAACCTGTCGCGGGCCGTGCTCGGGCTCGGTCTGATCCTTTTGTCGCTGAAGCTCATCACCGCGGTCTCGGCCCCGCTCAGGGAGGCCGAAGCCCTGACGGTGGTGCTTCGGACCCTGGTCGACGAGCCCCTGCTGGCGGTCCTGCTCGTTGCCGTCATCACCTGGCTGGCGCATTCCAGCGTCACCATCGTGCTCCTGGTGATGTCCTTTGCCGCGGTTCAGACCATCGCGATCCAGCTCGCCTTCGCCATGGTCCTGGGGGCCAACCTCGGGGCCGCCATCACCGCCGTGGTCGTCACCCTGCGCGCCCCGGTGCTGGCCCGGCGGGTGCCCTTGGGCAACCTGATCATGCGCGGCGCCGGGGTCCTGGTGCTGGTGCCGCTCTTGCCCTGGCTGCAGCCCTATGTCGCCGCGCTGGGGGACGATCCCGCGCGCATGGTCGCGAACTTCCACACGGGGGTGAACCTGGCCCTGGCGATCGTCTTCCTGCCGCTGCTGGCGCCGGTCGCCAAGGCCGCGGCACGTTTGCTGCCGGAGGAGGAGGCAGCCGAAAGCCGCCCCGGCCAGCCGCGCTATCTCGACGCCAACGCCTTGGACACCCCGGCGGTGGCGCTCGCCGCGGCGGTGCGCGAGACCCTGCACATGGGCGACGAGCTGCGCGCCATGCTTGCCAAGGCGGCGGCGGCCTTTCGTGAGGACGGCGCCCAGCTGGTCAAGGAGGTCTCCGCCGCCGACGACGTGGTCGACGACCTGCACGAGGCGATCAAGATCTACCTGACGCAGCTCTCGACCTCGGAACTCGACCGGGAAGAGAGCGAGCGCTGCATCGAGATCCTCAGCTTCACGACCAACCTCGAGCACATCGGCGACGTGATCGACAAGAACCTGATGGAACTGGCGGCCAAGAAGATCAAGAGCAAGTCCAGCTTCTCGCCCGAGGGCCAGCAGGAGCTGGAGAGCTACCACGAGCGCGTGGTCGCCAACCTCGACCTGGCGATGAACGTCTTTCTGACCCGCGAGAAGGCGCTGGCCCGGCAGATGCTGCGGGAAAAGGCGGAGATGCGGGATCTGGAGCGCAGCCTGGTCGACCAGCACTTCGCGCGGGTCGCGGCCGGGCGCGCGGAGTCCGTCGAATCGAGCTCGCTGCACCTCGACGTGCTCCGCGACCTGAAGCGGGTCAACAGCTACCTGACCTCGGTGGCCTATCCGATTCTCGAGCGGAGCGGCGAGCTGGCGGAAAGCCGGCTGGTCGAGGACCACGCCCTGGATCCGGGCTGATCCGGATCAGGCGTTGCCTTCCGCCAGGCGGTCGACCAGGCGGCCGACCTTGCGGACCGCGGCTCTGGGCGCAATCGTCCGGGCGCTGGCGATGGTCTTGAGCAACGCGGCCCGGTCGGCGGCTCCTCTCGGCGCGAGGACGACGCCGGCGGCCTCACCGTTGCCGAGGAACCCGAACAGGCGGCGCCAGCGCTTGCGGCGCAGGGTATAGCCCTGGCCGCGGTCGTCGAAGACGGCTCGAAAGCTCTCCTCAGTCTCGGACGCGTCGATGTCGCGCACGGCATCTTCGGCGGAGTCGTAGACGTAGAGGACGCCGTCGTCCTGAAGCGTGATCAACATGCTCTTCCTTCCCCCTGTGAGACCTCTCCGCACGGCACGCTTTCGGGCTTCGTCGAAGACATTGGCCCAGGTTGCGCCGGACAGCCGAATCCCCCTCCCAAACAAGAGGTGCTCCCGCCTCAAATGTCGCGCAGTAGCGTCAGGTATTCAACAGCTTGAGGGGTGGAATCCACCTAGATTATCAAATTGTCACAGGCATAGGCCGCCATCGATCACAAGAGCCGTCCCGGTGGTGAAGGCGGACTCGTCCGAGGCCAGGTAGACGGCCAGGGCCGCGACCTCCTCGGGCTGGCCCAGGCGGCCCATGGGCTGGCGGGCGATGAAGGCCTTGCGGGCCGCCACGGGGTCGTCGAAGGATGCGATTCGTCCGTCAAGCGAGGGCGACTGCACCGTGCCCGGGCAGATCGCATTGCAGCGCACGCCCTGGCCGACGTAGTCCGCCGCGACCGACTTGGTCAGGCCGATCACCGCGGCCTTGCTGGCGCCGTAGACGCAGCGGTTGGGCAGGCCGCGCAGGGAGGAGGCGACCGAGGCCATGTTGACGATGGAACCGCCGCCCTTTTCCAGCATGCCCGGCAGGAAGGCGCGGATCGTGCGGTACATGGCCGTGACGTTGAGGGCGAAACCGAAGTCCCAGTCCTCCTCGCCGCTGTCGAGGACCGAGCCGTGATGGACGTGGCCGGCCACGTTCATCAGGCCGTCGATCGCCCCCAGCTCGGCGGCGCAGGCCGTGATCGCCGTCGGATCCAGCACGTCCAGGCGCCGAATGGCGACGCCCTCGACGCCGTCTAGCTCCGACTTGAGCAGGGTCTCGTTGACGTCGCTGGCCGTGACCTCGGCGCCCTCCGCGGCGCAGGCCCGGGCGATCGCCTGGCCGATGCCCTGCGCCGCCGCGGTGACCAGGATCCGCTTGCCCTTCAGTCTCTCCGCCATGGTCGGTGCTCCCCCTTAGGGTCAGTAGTCGCAGCTGTTCTGGGCGCTGTAGTCGGCGACCGCGATCTTGCCGGCGACGATCTCGGCCCGGGCGGCGCCGAGCCTGCCCTCCATCTCGGCGCTCACCAGTGGCCGGTTGTGCTCGTCCAGCGCCCAGCCGACGCCGTCCTCGGCCAGGCCCAGGACCGTGATCCCGGGCGCCCAGCTGCCGGCCTGGGCGGTCGCGAAGGCCTCGCGGACCGCGACGTCGACCCGCTTGACCATGGACGAAAGCATGGTCCCGGGGTGCAGGTGGTTCTGGTTGGAATCGACCCCGATGGCCAGCTTGCCCAGGTCCTTGGCCGCCTGGTAGACGCCGACCCCGGTGCCGCCCGCGGCGGCGAAGATGACGTCGGCGCCGCGGTCGAACTGGCTGCGCGCCAGCTCGCCGCCCTTGGTCGGGTCGTTCCAGGCCTCCGGCGTGTTGCCGGTCATGTTGACCAGGATCTGGACCGCGGGGTCGACGTGCCTGGCGCCCTGCTCGTAGCCGCAGGCGAACTTGCGGATCAGCGGGATGTCCATCCCGCCGACGAAGCCGACCTTGCCGGTCCTCGACGCCATGGCCGCCAGCATGCCGACCAGGAAGGAGCCTTCCTCCTCCTTGAAGACCACCGACTGCACGTTGGGCGCCTCGACCACCGCGTCGATCAGGGTGAACTTGGTCTCGGGGTACTCCGCGGCCACGGTCTCGACAGAGGAGGCCAGGCCGAAGCCGACCGCGACGATCACGCTGGTCTCGCGCCGGGCCATCTTGCGCAGGGCCTGCTCGCGCTGAGCCGCGGTCGTGATCTCGAACTCCAGGTAGTCGATGCCGGTCCTCGCCTTGAAGGCCTCGGCGCCGTTGTAGGCGGCCTCGTTGAAGGATTTGTCGAACTTTCCGCCGATCCCGTAGACGACCCCGGGCCGGAACTCGGCGGCGCCGGCGGTCGACAGCCCGGCCAGCACCAGAACGGAGAGAGCGGTCATTACACGCAGCATGTCGTCTTCCTCCCCTGGCTCGAGGCTATGCCCTCGTTCAGATTTCTTGTGACTGCGGCAGTATCATCAGCCGCGGCAGCGCGACGTGATCGGGCCGGGTGAGGGCGAAGATCAGGAGTTCCGCGACGTCGGCCGGCCGCAGGGGTTGTTCAACGTTCTGAGTGACTTCCGGCCGAACGCTGTAGCCGCGATGCAGGTCGGTCACCACCAGGCCGGGCTCCAGGCAGGTGACCTTGATCGCCGATCCCGCGACCTCGAGACGCAAGGCTTCGGACAGCGCCTCGACGGCGTACTTGGTCCCGGCGTAGCCGCCGGCGAACTTGCGGACCTTGCTGCCGAGCACGCTGGAGGTGTTGACTAGGTGCCCGGCCCCAGCGCTGCGGAACTGCTTCATGGCGAGGTAGGCGATGCGGTAGGCCGCCTCGACGTTGACCCGGACCATCTCGCAAAGCGCATCGACCTCGACCTCCTCGATCGGACCTGTGTGGATCAGCCCGGCGTTGTTGAAGACCACGTCGAGGGCGCCGAACTGGCTCAGCGCCGCCTGGAAGAGCGATTCTGCATAGCCCGGATCGGTCATCTCACCCGGCACCGCGATGCAGTCGGGCAGGCGCCTCGTGTGCTCCTGCAGGATCTCGGCCCGCCGGCCGGCCAGCACCAGCTTCATGCCCGCGCCCGACATCGCCTCGGCCCCAGCCAGCCCGATCCCGCTGGTCGCCCCGGTGACGATCCCGACCTTGCCCTGGAGGGAGACGGCCATCGCCGCGGCCTCCGACGGCTAGTGGCTCTCTTTCGGAACCGGGGCGCCGGAGCTGCCGACCAGGAAGTCGAAGTCGCAGCCTTGGTTCGCCTGAAGGACGTGGTCGTGATAGATCTGGGCGTAGCCGCGGTCCGGCGCCTCGGGCGGCCGCCACTGGGCCCGGCGGCGTTCCAGCTCCGCGTCGTCGACGTCCAGGTGCAGGCGCCGACCGGCGACATCGAGCTCGATCATGTCGCCGTCCTGGACCAGGGCGAGGGGGCCGCCAACCGCGGATTCAGGCGCGGTGTGGAGGACCACGGTGCCGTAGGCCGTGCCGCTCATCCGGGCATCCGAGATCCGCACCATGTCGCTGACGCCCTTCTTCAGGATCTTGGCCGGCAGGGCCATGTTGCCGACCTCCGAGAATCCGGGATAGCCCTTGGGACCGCAGTTCTTCATGACCATGACGCAGGTCTCGTCGATGTCGAGACCGGGGTCGTCGACCCGCGCCTTGTAGTGGTCGAAGTCCTCGAAGACCACGGCCCGACCGCGGTGCTGCATCAGCTCGGGCGTCGCCGCCGAGGGCTTGATCACCGCGCCGTCCGGCGCCAGGTTGCCGCGCAGCACGCAGATTCCGCCGCTCGGCTTGAAGGGCTGGTCCAGGCTGTGAATGACCTCGCGGTTATAGCAAACCGTGTCCTTGACGTTGTCCCAGATGGCCTTGCCGTTGGCGGTGACCGCGTCCTTGTGCAGCAGGCCGTGCTCGCCCAGTTCGCGCAGCACTACCGGCAGGCCGCCGGCGTAGTAGAAGTCCTCCATGAGGAAGGCCCCCGAGGGCATGAGGTTGACCAGGCAGGGCACCTCGCGGCCCAGACGGTCCCAGTCGTCGAGGCTGAGGTCGACGCCGACCCGCCCGGCGATGGCGAGCAGGTGGACCACGGCATTGGTCGAGCCGCCGATCGCGCCGTTGGTCAGGACCGCGTTCTCGAAGGCCTGCTTGGTCAGGATCTTGGACATCTTGAGGTCTTCCTGGACCATCTCGACGATCCGCCGTCCGACCATGTGGGCCAGGACGTTGCGCCGAGAATCGGCGGCCGGGATCGCGGCGTTGCTCGGCAGGCCGAGGCCCAGGGACTCCATCATCGAGGCCATGGTCGAGGCCGTGCCCATGGTCATGCAGTGGCCGATCGAGCGCGACATGCAGGCCTCGGCGTCAAGAAAGTCGGCTTCTGTCATCTCGCCCTTCTTGCGCATCTCGTCGAACTTCCAGACGTGGGTGCCCGAGCCGATCAGCTCGTTGCCCCAGCGGCCGTTCAGCATCGGCCCGCCGGAGAGCACCAGGGTCGGCAGGTCGCAGGAGGCCGCGCCCATGACCAAGGAGGGCGTGGTCTTGTCGCAGCCGACCAGCAGCACCACGCCGTCGAGCGGGTTGGCGCGGATCGACTCTTCGACGTCCATCGAGGCCAGGTTGCGGAACATCATGGTGGTCGGCCGCATCAGGGTCTCACCCAGCGACATGACCGGGAACTCCAGCGGGAAGCCGCCCATCTCGTAGACCCCGCGCTTGACCCGCTCGGCCAGGACCCGGAAGTGGGCGTTGCAGGGGGTCAGCTCCGACCAGGTGTTGCAGATGCCGATCACCGGCCGGCCGTCGAAGAGGTGGTGCGGCAGGCCCTGGTTCTTCATCCAGCTCCGCCGGTGAAAGCCGTCCTTGCCCGGCAACCCGAACCACTCGGCGCTGCGGCGCTTGGTCTTGCTGTCGTCTGGCATGATCTCTCCCTGAAGGCGACCAGGCGCGGGAGGCCCGCGGCGGTCCGAAGCTCTCTGTTTCTCTATTCTGTCATTGCCGGACTTGATCCGGCAATCCATCGGGGTCGCGGTTCCGGCCTGGCCATGGATCCCCGGGGCGAGCCCGGGGATGACGACGGTGCGGAAGGCTTGCTTGGAAGCGCCGCGTCACGCTTCCAGATAGTCCGCGATGTAGTAGGCGACGATCTCGTCCAGGCTTTTTTCGCGGGGCAGGCCGAGGGCGAGGGCGCGGTCGTAGTAGGTGTCGAGCGGCCAGGTCTTGACGATTTCCTCGATGAAGGGGTCGGGCTCGACCGTGATCTTGCCGAGCGGGCGCTCGCCGGCGACCCGGTGCAGGGCCTCGATCATCTCGGCCACGGTCACGGTCAGCGCCGGCAGGCTGACCGCCCGGTCGCCGCCGAGCTTCTCGCCGGGCAGCTCGTGGAGCGCGACGATGCCGTCGACGATGGCGCGGTAGCCGAGCAGCGGCATGACCGTCTCGGTCCTGACCGGCAGGGCCATGTCGACGCCGTCAAGCGGCTCGCGGAAGACACCGGAGACGAAGCTGGAGGCGGCCAGGTTCGGCTTGCCCGGCCGGATGATGACCGTCGGCAGGCGCGCCGCCCGGCCGTCGAGGAAGCCCTTGCGGGTGTAGTCGTTGATCAGCAGCTCGCCGACCGCCTTGGTCATGCCGTAGGTGGTCTGCGGGGTCTGCTTGGTCGTGTCGCCGACGCTCTCCGGCATGGCCGCGCCGCCGAAGACCGCGATCGAGCTGGCGAAGACCAGGCGGGGCACAGACCCACGGGCGCGCAGGGCCTCCAGGACGTGGAGGTTGCCGTCCAGATTGACCCGTATCGCCAGGTCGAAGTCCTGCTCGCCGCCGCCGCTGACCACCGAGGCCAGGTGGAAGACCGAGATGTCGTCCCGGTCGATCAGGCCCGCGACCGTGGTGCGGTCGCTGATGTCGCCGGCGACGAAGCGGGCCTCCTCCGCCAGGGCCGGGGGCAGGGGGTCCGGAACCGCCTGGTCGAAGAGCAGCATCTCGTCGATCGCCGCCTTCTCCCCCGAAGGCGCCGTGATCGCGCCGATGTCCAGCAAACGCCGCGCCAGCCGCTGCCCGATGAAGCCGGCGCCGCCCGTGATGACCACTTTCATGCTTTTCTTGTCCGTCCCGTCTTGGCCTCCGCCTTTGCCCAAGGCTAATGTATACCTTAATCGAGCGCGAGCCTTTCCTGGCGCGCCACCTGGTACAAGGGGGAGAGATGAAGCCCGAGATCGTCCTGACGGGCGGCATGATGCCGCATGTCATGGAAGCCCTGGAGGCCGCCTACGTCGTGCACCGCTACGACCAGGCCACCGACAAGGCGGCCTTTCTCGCGGAGGTCGCGGACAAGGTGCGTGGCATGGCGAACGGCGGCCATCACGGCAACCTGGACAATGCCTTGATAGACGCCCTGCCGAAGCTGGAGATCATCTCCTCCTTCGGGGTCGGCGTGGACCACATCGACGTCGGCTACGCCACGGGCAAGGGCGTGGTCGTGGCCAACACCCCTGGCGTCCTCAACGACGAGGTCGCCAACCTGGCGATCGCCTTGATCCTAATGTGCAGCCGCCAACTGGTCGCCGCCGACCGCTACGTCCGCAGCGGCCAGTGGCGTGACGGCGCGATGCCGCTGCAGCAGGCGATCCGCGGCAAGACTGTCGGCATCCTGGGTCTCGGCCGCATCGGCAAGGACATCGCGACCAAGCTCCAGGTCTTCGGCTGCGAGGTGGTCTACAACGGCCGCCGCGAGCAGCCGGACCAGCCCTACCGTTTCTACCCGGACCTGACCGCCATGGCGCGGGACAGCGACTACTTGGTCGTGATCTGTCCCGGCGGCCCCGAGACCGAGGGCATCGTCGACCGCCCGGTCCTCGACGCCCTGGGGCCCGAGGGCACCCTGATCAACGTCGCCCGCGGCTCCGTGGTCGACGAGCCGGCGCTGGTTGCGGCCTTGGTCGAAGGCCGTCTCGGCGGCGCCGGCCTCGACGTCTTCGCCGATGAACCCAAGGTGCCTCAGGACCTCATCGACCTCGACCATGTCGTGCTGCTGCCGCATGTCGGCAGCGCCACGGTCCAGACCCGCAAGGCCATGGGCGACCTGGTGGTCGACAACCTCGCGGCCCACTTCGCCGGCAAGGGCGCGCTGACGCCCGTCACCGCCGGCTGACAAGAAACGAACGAGAGGGGAAGCCGAGAAATGAAGCTGTTGCGTTATGGTCCGAAGGGGCAGGAGAAGCCCGGTCTTCTGGATGCCCAGGGCGGCATACGGGATCTGTCAGGCCAGGTCGACGACATCGCGGGCGAGGTCCTGAGCGATGCCGGGCTGGATAAGCTACGCGCGCTCGATCCCGAAAGCCTGCCGCTGGTTCCGGGCGAGCCGCGCATCGGGCCCTGCGTGGGGCGGATCGGCAAGCTGGTCTGCATCGGGCTCAACTACCGCGACCACGCCGAGGAGTCAGGCCAGCCGGTCCCCGAGGAGCCGGTGATCTTCATGAAGGCGACTTCTTCGCTTTCTGGGCCGGACGACCCGGTGGTCCTCCCGCGCGGCTCCGAGAAGACCGACTGGGAGGTCGAGCTGGCCTTCGTCATCGGCAAGGAGGCGCGCTACGTCGAGCAGGCCGACTGGGCCGACTACGTCGCCGGCTACTGCGTCTGCAACGACGTCTCGGAGCGGGCCTTCCAGCTCGAGAGCACCGGGCAGTGGGTCAAGGGCAAGAGCGCCGACAGCTTCGCACCGCTCGGTCCCTGGATGGTGACCCGCGACGAGATCCCCGATCCCCAGGCGCTCGACGTCTGGCTGGACGTTGACGGCACCCGGCGCCAAAGCGGCAACACCCGGACCATGATCTTCCCGGTTGCCGAACTGCTCGCCTATGTATCCCGCTTCATGAGCCTGCAGCCGGGCGACGTGATCTCGACCGGTACGCCGCCGGGCGTCGGCCTCGGGCACAAGCCGCCGATCTTCCTGGCGCCCGGCCAGGTCATGACCCTGGGCATCGAAGGCCTGGGCGCCCAGCGGCAGGAGGTCGTGGCGTCGGAGTGAGGCGCCCGAAGCAGGCGAGAGACTTTGCGTTGAGAGGTTTTCCCCTCACCCGCTCGCTCCGCTCGCCGCCCTCTCCCGGGGGAGAGGGCTGTGAAGGCTTGGCGAGGCAATTGTCGAGCCCTAGCCGGAGCTGGGTGAGGGGACTCACAGGAACGAATTCGGACAGGGAGGACACTATGGCGAGACAAGGAGCGGCCAAGGGGCCGGCAAAGAAGGCCGCGGCCAAGAAACCGGCGGCCAATACGGCGCCGGCGAAGAAGGAACGGGTGGGCTTCATCGGCGTGGGCCTGATGGGCCACGGCATGGCCAAGAACATCGTCGAAAAGGGCTACCCTCTGACCGTCATGGGCCACCGCAACAAGAAGCCGGTCCGGGACTTGGTCAAGCGCGGCGCCGTGGAGGCCAGGAGCCCGGCCGAGATGGCCCGGCGCAGCGACGTGATCTTCCTCTGCGTCACCTCCTCGGTGCAGGTCGAGGACCTGATGCGGCGCAAGGACGGGCTCCTCGCCGGCGCGAGCAAGGGCCTGATCCTGGTCGACTGCTCGACCTCGGACCCCAACTCGACCCTGGCCTTGGCCGAGGAGCTCAAGGCCAAGGGCATCAAGCTGATCGACGCGCCGCTGGGCCGCACGCCCAAGGAGGCGGAGGAGGGCCGGCTCAACGCCTTCGTCGGCGCCGACAAGGCGACCCTCAAGGCCCTGATGCCGCTGCTCCAGACCTGGGCGGAGAACATCATCCACGTCGGCCCGGTCGGCACCGGTCACAAGATGAAGCTGATCAACAACTTCGTCGCCATGACCTATGCCGCGCTCTATGCCGAGGCCTTCACCGCCTGCAAGAAGACCGGGGTCAGCATCCAGACCTTCCACGACGTCATCGCCGCCGGCGGCCTCAACAACATCTTCTTTCAGAACTACTGCAAGTGGGTGCTGGGCCGCGATCCCAAGGCGCACGAGTTCACCATCCGCAACTGCGCCAAGGACATGGGCTACTACAACAACATGGCCGACGCGGTCGGGCTGACCACCATCATCGGCGCCGCCGCCAAGCAGAGCTACACCCTGGCCATGACCCAGGGCGCCGGCGACAAGTACATGCCGATGATGGCCGACGCGATCGGCGCGGTGAACGGGGTCAAGTTCGGGAAATAGCCGGTTAACAATCGGTTACGGCCGGCTTTTAAGGTCATTTTAAGGCCGGGGCGGGACCCTGCGGGCGAATCGAGCCCCCCAGGAGACCGCCCATGCGCCGCCCGATTTCCCTCGCCCTCGGCTGCCTTGCAGTCCTGCTGGTCGCCGGCTGCATGAGCCCGTCGGGCGACACCCCGGCGCAGAAGCGCCAGGCCGCCGCCGAGATGCGCCGCGACACCCTGGCCAAGCTCTACGCGATCCGGCCCAGCGCCCGGGCCGAGATCAAGCGGGCGGTCGGCTACGGGGTCTTCAGCAACGTCGGCGTGAATCTGATCTTCCTTTCGGCGGGCAACGGCTATGGCGTGGTGCGCGACAACCACAGCCGCCGCGACGTCTATATGAAGATGATCACCGGCGGCATCGGCATCGGTCTCGGGCTCAAGGACTTCCGCGGGGTCTTCGTCTTTACAACCCGCGAGGCCCTGAACCGCTTCGTCGAGTACGGCTGGGACGCCGGCGCCCAGGCCGACGCCGCGGCCAAGAGCAGCGACAAGGGCGGCGCCTTCGCCGGGGCGATCAGCGTCGCGCCGGGCATCGAGCTCTATCAGATCACAGAGAACGGCCTCGCCCTCCAGGCCACCATCCAGGGCACCAAGTACTGGCGCGACGACGACTTGAGCTAGATCCGCCTCAGCGCGCCGCCTTCGGGCGACGCACGGCGCAAGTCAGCGACACCCGACGGCAGATGATGCCTTTTGCCGGCGAGGCGCCGTGAAGCCTGGCTGAAGCCGGAGGCTAAGCGGTCTCGCTGCTTGGACCGAAAGCCGAGTGCACGCGTCCCGCGCTCGTCTGGAAGCGGTTTCGCTTGCCTTCACTCGGCCTTGGCGTGCAATAACGCCCCATGAAAAACGTGACCCTCTACGGCGCCACCTACAGCGTCTTCACCCGTATTGCCCGGCTGGTGTTGGAGGAGGCGGGGGTGGGCTACCGGCTGATCGAGATCGACATCTTCGATCGGGAGGCGCTGCCGGCCGGCTACCTGCAACGGCATCCCTTCGGCAAGATCCCGGCCTTCGCGCACGACGGATTCCGGCTCTTCGAGACCGACGCCATCGCCCGCTACGCCATCGAGACCGCCGGCGCCGAGGGCCTGGTGCCGGAGACCACGGCCGCGCGGGCGCGCATGACCCAGATCCAGCGGATCGTCGACAACTACGCCTATCCGGTCCTGGTCTGGGGCGTCTACGTCGGCGAGACGCGCGGCAAAGGCCCGCTGCCGCCGGAGACCGTCGAGCAGGCACACAAGGTCCTCGCGGTCCTGGAGGAGCTCTGGGAAGGGCCTTTTCTTCTGGGTGAGCGGCTCACGCTGGCCGACCTCTGGCTGGCGCCGGTCCTGGCCTTGTTCCGCTGCGCGCCGACCGGACAGGCGCTGCTCTCGGAGTTCCCGGAGCTGGAGAGCTGGCTGCAGCGCCTCCAGGCGCGATCCTCGATGCAGGCGACCCGCTTCCCGGTCGAGCTGGCGCCGGCAGGTGGGGCTTCAGGCTAGCCGCCCTTACCTTCGTGCCCATGCTGATCGAGACCGCCCGGCTCCGGCTTCGGCCCTTCATCCCGAACGATCTTCCCGAGCTCGCCCGGCTTCTGGCCGATCCGGATTTCATGGCCTGGTCGGTCGCCGGGCCACTCGGAGAGGCCGAGGCGCGCCGAAAGCTCGAGGCGGAGATCGCCTGCTTCGCCGTCCATGGCTTCTCGAAACTGGCGCTGTCGCTGCAGGACGATCCCCGGCTGATCGGCTATTGCGGTCTCGGCCGGGAGACGATCGAGGGCGCGCCGGTGCCGGAGCTCGGCTTTCGCCTGAGCCCGCCTTACCGAGGCGAGGGCTTGGCCACGGAAGCGGCCGAGGCCGCGATCGCGGATGCCTTCGGCCGGCTCGCGCTGCCCGAGATCTACGCCTTTGCGGCGCCGGGCAACGCGCCGTCGCGCCGGGTCATCGCCAAGCTGGGCATGACCTACCTGCGCGACGTCCGGCTCTACGGCCGCGATTGGCGGCTCTACCGCCTTTCGCGGCCGAGATGAGCCGCCTCAGTATTTGAAGGCCGGCTTGACGGCCTGGTTGCTCGCCAGCGGCGTATCCAGGCTGCTCGGATTGGCCCCGGCACCTTCGGCGAACTGGTTCTGCACCTTCATGCCGGTGGTCCAGATCCCGACCAGTTCCTGCGCGCAGTGCGTGCGGCTGATCATGCCGGCCTGGACGTAGGGGTCGAAGGTTTCCTGGGCCAGCGAGCGCGCGGCGACCTCGCCGGTCCGCCCGCCGTGCATGCGGCCCTGGATGAGCATCTCCTGCCGCACCATGTTGCAGGGGTCCAGGGAGCCGTAGCGGCCGATGAAAACCGCCGTGAACATGAGCACACCCAGGACGAGGACTGATACCAGGCTTTTCATCCAATGTTCCTTTCGGGCGGTTCGGGCCTTTTTGGGCCCGTCCTTCGGGCGCCGCTGTTCTTGCGGCGTTCGAAGACGTGGACGGTCCGCGGTGCTGATCCACGGGTCCGTGTCGCGGTTTCTCGTCATGTCGTGAGGCATCACTTGTCTTGTTTGCGGCGGTCAGCCGCGTGTCCTGGTCGCGCCCCCGCGCCGACCCTCCCGAGTACTTCTGCCGAGAGGCAAAGTACCGCCTTTACGCTAAGCTAATTCACCGCCACGGCGCATGAGCATTTTTGGGCATTTTCGGGTTATACTTTGGCGTCTTCTTGCAGCGTCAGGGTGACACGGACGATGCTGGGCTCCTCCGCATCGTTGCGCCGGGTGAAGCCGAGGATGTCGCAAAGCTTCAGCATGGTGCGGTTGTCGCGCAGAACGTCGCCGAAAAGCTCTTTGATTCCACGGTTTCGCGCGTAGTTGATGATTCGGCGCATCAACAGCATGCCCAGGCCCTGGCCGGTCATTTCGCCGCCGATGATGATGGCGTACTCCGCGCGTTCGTTGTCGGGATCGGCGCTCATGCGCACGACGCCGTAGACCTCGGTCTGGCCGGGGATGCCGGGATCGGTCAGGACCAGGGCCATCTCGCGGTCGTAGTCGATCTGCGTCGCACGCGCCAGGGCCTCGTGCGATATGGTCCGCATCGGGACGAAGAAGCGCAGCCGAATCTCCTCCGGCGTCAGCTTTGCGAAGGCGCGCTGGAAGGCGGGTTCGTCCTCCGGCACCACAGGGCGCAAGAGGAGCCGGCGCTCGTCGGCGAGCGGGATCTCCTCCTCCAACTCGGAGGGGTAGGGCCGGATCGCCAGCCGGCTCTTGGCCGCCGAATCCGATGCTTCGACTCGGACCCTGGCATCCAGGGCCATCACGCCGTATTCGTCGGCCAGAAGCGGATTGATGTCGAGCTCCGCGACGCTCTCCAGGTCGACGACCAGCTGCGACAGCTTGACCAGGGTGAAGGCGACGGCGTCCAGGTTCGTCGGCGGTAGGCCCCGGTAGCCCTGCAGAAGGCGGTAGATCCGGGTCCGCGCCATGACGTCGCGGGCCAGCTTCATGTTGAGCGGCGGCAGGGCCAGCGCCTTGTCGTCGATCACCTCGACCCCGGTGCCGCCTTCGCCGAACAGCAGCACGGGGCCGAACTGGCGGTCGCTGAGCACCCCCATGATCAGCTCGTAGGCGCCGGGCCGCCGGATCATGGGTTGCACGGTGAAGCCGTCGATGCGCGCTTCCGGCCGCTTCTCCGCGACCCGGGCGGCCATGGCCGCCGCCGCCTCGGCGACGCTGCCGGGGCCGCGCAGGTCGAGCGCCACGCCGCCGACGTCGGTCTTGTGGGTGATGTCCCGCGACAGGATCTTGAGTGCCACCGAGCCGCCCAGCTCGGCAGCCACCGCCGCCGCCGACTCGGGCGTCTCCGCCACCCGCGTGGGGCTGACCGGGATGTCGTAGGCGGCCAGTACCTGCTTGGCCTCGGGCTCGGTCAGCCAGTCACGTCCGTCGGCCAGCGCCGCCCCGATCACCGCCTGCGCGGCCTCCCGGTCCGGTGTGAAGCCCTCGGGTATGGAAGGCGGCGTCTGCATGAGCTCCGTCTGGTTGAGCCGGTAGGTCACCAACTCGGTGAAGGCGCCGACCGCCTTCTGCGGCGTCTCGTAGGTCGGGACCGAATGCTCGGCGAAGAGCCGCCGGGATTCGAGCGCGGCGTCTTCGCCGACCCAACTGGTCAGGATCGGCAGCTTCTTCGTGCTCTTGATGGACTCGACCACGGCCTGAGCCGCCTCGGTCGAAGAGGCGACGGCCGTCGGACAGTTGAGGACCAGCAGGCCGTCGATGCCGTTCTCCTTTCGGCTCGCGGCCTGGACGAGGATCTCCAGCGCCTTGGCGTAGCGCAGGCCGTCCGCATCGCCGATGATGTCGACCGGGTTGCCGCGCGACCAGGTCGGCGGCAGCACGGCCTCGAGTTCAGCCAGGACTTCCGGGCTCAGTTCGGCGAGGCGGCCGCCGTAATCGATCAGCGCGTCGGTGGCCATGACTCCGAAGCCGCCCCCGTTGGTCAGGATCGCCAGGCGGTTGTCCTTGGGCAGGCGGGCCTTGCCCACGGTCTCCACCGCATCGAAAAGCTCGTCCAGGTTCATGACCCTGAGCATGCCGGCGCGCCGGAAGGCGGCGTCGTAGACCTCGTCGGCGCCGGCTAGGGCCCCGGTATGGGAGGCCGCGGCCTTGGCGCCTTCGGCATGGCGGCCCGCCTTGACCACGATCACGGCCTTGCTGCGCGCCGCGGCGCGCGCGGCCGAGAGGAACTTCCGCGCGTCGCTGATCGCCTCGATGTAGAGCAGTATCGAGCGGGTCTGGATGTCGTTGGCGAGGTAGTCGAGCATGTCCCCGAAATCGACGTCGGACATATCGCCCAGGGACACCACGTAGGAAAAGCCGATGCCGCGGCTGCTCGCCCAGTCGACCACCGAGGAGACCACCGCACCTGACTGGGCGACGAAGGCGAGCCGCCCGGTCTCGGGCTCGCGCGCCGCGAAGCTGGCGTTGAGCCCCTGGCTCGGCACCATGATGCCCAGGCAGTTCGGACCGGCGATCCGCAGCAGGTGGGGGCGAGCCGCATCGAGCATCTCCTGGCGCAGGCTCGCGCCCTCGGCCCCGGCGCGCCGGCCCAAGCCGGCCGAGATGACCACTGCCGCCTTGGTGCCGCGCGCACCGAGCTCGTCGATCAGGCCCGGGATCGTCGCCGGCGGCGTGGCGATAACCGCGAGGTCCGGTCCTTCGGGAAGATCGGCGACACTCCGAAAGGCCGGAATCCCCTCGACCTCTTCGTGCGTCGGGTGGACCGGGTGGACCTTCAGGCCGCCCTCGCGGTTCAGGAGATTGCGGGCCAGGACCGCGCCGACGGAGCCCTGGCGCTTGCTGGCGCCGATCAGGGCGATCGACTTCGGCTTGAAGAGGAAATCGAGGTTTCGGATCGTCATGACGGCGCGGCTCCGGATCCATTTCATACTGCCGCAGGATAGCGGCGTGCGGGCTGCGCAAGATCAAGGCGCGTTTCGCAGATGCAGCATAATTGCCTTGTTTCGAGGTCGGCAATGAAGCTTTCATTGCCGGGGCGCGGAGGATCGGGAGACCACCATGGCCTGGGATCGGATCTCCAAGTCGGAGGGCGGACAGCGAGCGTCGGACGCGGCGTCTTACGAGGCCGCGTGCCGCAGCTTTACCTGGGCGGAGGCGCGCGCGGCCCTGGACGGCCTGCCCGAGGGCCGCGGCCTGAACATCGCCCACGAAGCGGTCGACCGCCACGCTGTGGGGCCGCAGGGCGCGCGAGTCGCCCTGCGCTGGCTCGGCAAGGACGGCGCCCGGCGGGAGCTCAGCTATGCCGAGCTCGCCGCGCTCTCGAACCGCTTCGCCAATGCCCTGCGCGCGCTCGGCGTCGGCGAGGGCGACACCGTCTTCAGCCTGCTGGGGCGAGTGCCGGCGCTCTACGTCTCGGTCTTGGGCGCCCTGAAGAACGGCAGCGTCTTCTGCCCCCTGTTCTCCGCCTTCGGGCCGGAGCCGATCCAGTCCCGCATGGAGATCGGTTCGGCCAAGGTGTTGGTAACGACGCCGCAGCTCTACGCGCGCAAGGTCCGGCAACTGCGCGCCGCGCTGCCCCACCTCGAGCGGGTGCTGCTGGTCGGCGGCGACGCTCCGGAGGCCGGTTGCCGAAGCTTCGAGCGGCTCGTCGAGACGGCCCCGGAGGATTTCACGATCCCCCCGACCGACCCGGAGGACCTGGCGCTGCTGCATTTCACCAGCGGCACCACGGGCCGGCCGAAGGGCGCCCTCCACGTCCACGAGGCCGTGGTCGTCCATTCCGCCTCGGCCCGCTTCGCCCTGGATCTCGGGCCGGGCGACGTCTACTGGTGCACGGCCGACCCGGGCTGGGTGACCGGCATGTCCTACGGCATCATCGCGCCCCTGGTGGTCGGCGCGACCCTGGTCGTCGACGAGGCCGAGTTCGACCCGGAGCGCTGGTACCGCGTCCTCCAGGACGAGGCTGTCCGGGTCTGGTACACGGCGCCGACCGCGATCCGCATGCTGATGAAGCACGGGCCCGACCTGGCCCGGCGCTTCGACCTCTCGGCGCTGCGCTTCGCGGCCAGCGTCGGCGAGCCGCTCAATCCCGAAGCCGTAATCTGGGGGCAGGAGGTCCTGGGCCGGCCGTTTCACGACACCTGGTGGCAGACCGAGACCGGCGGGATCATGCTTGCCAACTTCGCGGCGACGGACATCAAGCCGGGGTCCATGGGCCTGCCGCTGCCGGGGATCGAGGCCGCCATCGTTCGCCGCCGGGAGGATGGCGGCGTCGAGGTGATCGAGGAGCCGGAGCGGGACGGGGAGCTCGCGCTGAAGTGCGCCTGGCCCTCGATGTTTCGCGGCTATCTGAACGAGGCGGCGCGCTACCGCAAGTGCTTCGCCGCCGACTGGTACCTGAGCGGCGATCTGGCCCGGCGCGATCCCGAGGGCTACTACTGGTTCCTCGGACGGGCCGACGACATGATCAAGTCGGCGGGCCACCTGATCGGCCCCTTCGAGGTGGAGAGCGCGCTCATGGAGCACCCGGCCGTCGCCGAGGCCGGAGCGATCGGCAAGCCGGATCCGGTCGCCATGGAGACGGTAAAGGCCTTCGTCGCCTTGAAGCCGGGCGTCGAGCCGAGCGATGCCTTGCGCCGGGAGATCCTGGGCCTGGCGCGCGAACGCCTCGGCCCGGCTGTCGCGCCGCGCCAGATCGACTTCCTGGACGACTTGCCGAAGACCCGCAGCGGGAAGATCATGCGCCGCCTGCTGAAGGCGCGGGAGCTGGGACTGGCGGAAGGCGACACCTCGACGCTCGAAGCCGGGAGTTGAGGCGCAATATGTCGTTCTCCGGACAACGTTCTGAATTTCTTGGAGGAAGAGCATGAACGAGGCTGAGATCAAGGCGATGGTTCAAGACGTTCTGACCCAGGTTGCACCCAACATCGACACCGCCAGCCTGGACCCGGAGACGGCCTTCCGTGATCAGGTTGAGTTCGACTCCCTCGACTTCCTGAACTTCGTCATCGCCTTGGGCGAGCGAAGCGGAAGCGAGATCCCTGAGATCGATTATCCCAAACTGGCCAGCTTGCAGGGCTGCATCGGCTACTTCACCGCGCGATCGAAGGCCGTCGTCGACTAACACCAAGGAGCGCTGCCAGCACTGCTACCGCAAAGCAGTCAGGATCGGGGCTTGAAAGCCTGCTATAGTGGGACGGGCTGGGGTCGAGACCCGGGCCGTGCAGGCCCGAAAAGGGGACGTCGGCGACGGAGATCAGGCTCTTTGATCCGGACTCCATCTTGTCGGTTTCGGGCCGTCGCTTGCGCCGAGCCAATCCCCGGCCCGCCCTGCAATGTTAGGATTCACCGTCTTCGAGGTACCACGATGACCAGCGAGGAGGTCGAGGATCAGGCCGCGGAAACCGTACGCTCGCTCCCTGAGACGGCCAGAATGGTCCTCCTGCAGCCCGTGGCCTTCTTTCGGACCATGCCCAAGTCCGGCGGTTTCCTCTCGCCGCTGATCTACCTCCTGGTGATGACCGCGATTGCCTCGGTGATCTCGGTGGTTGCCGCCACGATCTCTGCGGCCGAGGTCGCTGGGGCGGCCCTTTTCGGGATCCTCCTCGCGCTCATACTGCTGGTGATCGGCGCCTTCATAGCGTCGGCTATTCTCTGCGTGATCTGGATGATGCTGGGCTCGAAGGAGAAGTTCGAGACCGCCTTCAGGGTCGTTTGCTACACCTCGACGATCCTGCCGATCGCGGCGCTTCTCGACATCATCCCCTACTTCGGTACCGCGGTCTGGGTGGTCTGGGGCACCTGGCTGATTATCCTCGCCAGCGTTCATGCCCACGAGCTGGCGCGAAAGCAGGCCGGCACCGTGTTCGGGATCATAGGCGCGGTCTTTCTCCTCGGGGCCTTCGGCTTCCAGTATGCCGGCCAGCAGTCGATGAAACGGCTGGAGGAGATCCAGGGCCAGTTCGAGGGCCTGGACGCGGACAACCCCGAGGACGCCGCCAAGATTCTCGAGATGATGAAGGATTTGCAGCGGCAGTAGGCCGCCGTAGTCCCCGTTTTCAGCGACGCCAGCTCGGATCGACGCGGTCGAGCATGCGCAGGTAGGCCGGCCATTCCGGCAGGCGGACTTCGGCGCCGGCCTGGGCTGCGCCGTCCTCGAACTGGCTGCGGGTGCGCGCCATCACCGCGCGGCTCGGCAGCTTGAGGGTGCCGCCCGAGGCCATGACCTTGAGCTGGATCGCGGCGTTGTCCTCGAAGTGGTAGAGACGGCTGAAGGCCCAGGCGACCGAGGGCCCGGTGGTGATCAGGCCGTGGTTGTAGAGCAGCAGGGTGTGATTGTCCGGCCCGAAGTCGGCGACCAGGCGCGCGCGCTCGTCGAGGTCGAGAGCGATCCCTTCGTACTCGTGGGTGCCGATACGCTCGTGGAACATGAACCCGGTCTGGGTCATGGGGACGAAGCCTTCCTCCAGGCAGGAGACCGCGACCGCGTTCTGGGAGTGGGTGTGCAGCACGCAGGAAATGTCCGGCCGCGCCCCGTGGATCGCCGAGTGGATGACGTAGCCGGCCCGGTTCACCGGGTAGGGGCTGTCGTCCAGCTTGTTGCCCTCGAGGTCGATCTTGACCAGGTTGGAGGCGGTGATCTCGTCGTAGGTCAGGCCGAAGGGGTTGATCAGGATCGCTTCCTCGCTGCCCGGGACCCGCGCGGTAATGTGGTTGTAGACCTGCGAAGTCCAGCCATGAAGATGCACCAGCCGGTAGCAGGCCGCCAGGTCCAGCCGGACCTGCCACTCCTGGGCGCTGAAGCCGCGAGGCGCGTCAATTGAGTGAGGGTTCTCTTTTGCTGCCATACCCATGTCAATTTCCCTCGGCTGCGAACGCCAAACTAAACATAGCATTGGTTTGCGGTAGAGCAGAACCGCCCATGTTGCTAGGGCAGTCTCATTCACTTCCGCAAAAGGGGTGGCTTGCGTAGCGCCGCCCCCCTCCGTGTCTGCCTGTGTTTGCGAAATTCCGCATTTCTCGCGGTATGGGCAAACAATCTCATTGACAGAAGGTTAGGCGGGCATTAATCAGAATGTGGTGGCAGCAGCGAATGGAATCTGGGCAATGAATGTTGAGTCTTTGTCGAGCGCAGAAAATGCCGAAGCTCCGGATGCGGGTCCGGAACGCCAGCGATCAACGATCGGATTTCCTTACATTGGTCTCAGCGAAGCAATTGGGGTCGCTCAGGCTTTGCATGCACATGTCGGGTCCGGCGCGTGTGATGACAATCAGCTTGCGTCATGGCTGAACCTTAGTGCGAAGAGTAGTGGTTTTCGCGTTCGAATTTCGGCGGCACGCATGTTTGGTGTCATAGATTCGGTGTCGCCTGGAAAGTACCAGCTATCATCTCTGGGTATGGCCATCGTGGATCGCGACCGTGCCGAGCGTGCCAAAGTGGAAGCCTTCCTAAGGGTTCCATTATTTGATGCAGTTTATGAGAAGTGGGGTGGGAGGCAGCTCCCACCACGGACTGGTTTTGAGCGCGAGCTAGTTGGCCTGGGGGTCGCAGAGAAGCAGAGCGACCGAGCACGACAGGTCTTAGAACGATCAGCACAGTCTGCAGGTTTCTTTCACGCAGGTAGAGACCGGCTCGTCAAACCAGGAATTAAGCCTGAAGAGGAGCGTCATTCGGATCAAGGTGGTGGTACCGCGAAAGTAGACGACAACCTACCGGAGCACCTTGATCCAGTGATTAAGGGACTTATCGACAAACTACCAAGGCCTGGGTCTATTTGGCCTGAGAAGGAAAGGGCTCTTTGGTTACAAATTCTCGAGAATAGCTTCAAGCTTGTCTACGATGAGGAGGCCGAACCGAAAGGCCATTCTATTAGGGAAGCTGGGACCGCCAATTCAGATGACGAGGGCTGGTCGTGACAGAGGAAGAGTACTATTCGGTAGTGGCAAAGCTAGGTCTCCGTCCGACCCAAGTGCCGACAGTATATGTGACTGGCCAGGGAGATCTCTATAACGTACCTATTGCAGCTCGATACACTGCCGAACAGCGCGCCGAAATCATCGAGCGACTTAAGATGAGGATGGGAATAACTTGGGGGGGCGCCTGGGATGCGGACTAGGCGCCCTATCGCCAAGTCAGCCTAGTTAGTGTTTAGAGCAGCCCGTGCAATCTCTGCAGGAAATGCAACCCAAGGCCGTAGGCCATCTTCTTCGGATTCGACCTTCGATACGACAACGCCAATACCAGAAGCACGATACAGATCGGCAATTGCCAAAGGAATGGCATCTTCGAGCGCGTCCATCGTAGGCTCAGCGACCAACAGGCCTGGCAAATCGGGGCTTGTTGCGTAGAAAAGGCCCGTTTCGCCTTCCTCTGTTCTCACTCGAACGATCTTTGCCTTGCTCGTGGGTCGATGCATGGTTCCCTTCCTATGACACCACTCAGCATACAGTGTGTGAGTGAGTGACTAAACTATCCATTAATCTGACGTGTGATGCATGCCAAATCAAGACACTGGGTTGCAATGCAGCATTGTGACTAGGGTCTATTGACTGCGGCGCTCTGAATTTCAATTCCGCCATACCATGTATAGGCGCGTCAGATTCAGCTGCTCCGCTGCGGAAAGATTTCCGGTGGGATGCGGGTCTCGGCCTTGATCCGGCGCAGGACGAAGTGCGAGCGCACGTGGTCGACGTAGGGCAGGTCCAACAGGAAATCCTGCAGGAAGCGGTCGTAGGCCCGGACGCTGGGCGCTAGGACCCGCAGCATGTAGTCCTCGTCCCCGGTGGTGGCATAGCAGTCCAGGACCTCGGGGCGGCTCATGACGGCGGCCACGAAGTCCTCGGTGTTGGCCTTGAGGTGGCGGCCCAGGCGCACGTTGGCGAAGACGCAGTCGGTCAGGCCGACCCGCTCCGGGTCGACCTTGGCGACATAGCCCTGGATCACGCCGCTCTCCTCCAGCGCCCGGACCCGGCGCCAGCAGGCCGAGGGCGAGAGGTTGACCCGCTCGGCGAGCTCCTGGTTGGACAGCCGGCAGTCCTTCTGGAGCTCGTCCAGGATGCGCAACTCCTGGGGACCGATCTCGGGAGAATCGACACGATTCTTCATTGAAGCTCTGTTCAGTGGTGAGACTTACCATTTTCTAGCAGATTCTCGCCTAGAAAGGAATATCTGACCAAAGCGCTTGGGTTAGAATTCGAGCTTGTGCAGTCCTCGTGCGGCAAGCGTGATGCTTAACGCCTCTTCAAGCTGTCATCGCCGGACTTGATCCGGCGATCCATGGTCGGGTGGCGCGGTGGATGCCCGGATCAAGTCCGGGCATGACAGCGGGGCAGAAGCGGAAATGCGCCGACGCATCTGGACGAAAGCCAACGGAGAGTCCCGATGCGTCCAGCCCCGATCGCCGTGCCCGACCCGACACCGGAGATCGACTGGGACTATCGACTGAACAGCCGCTACGAAGCCGAGCGCCGCCGGGTCTTCCTGACCGGCACCCAGGCGCTGGTGCGCCTCCTTCTCGAACAACGTCGCCTGGACCGCGCCGCCGGCGTGAAGAGCGCCGGCTTCGTCAGCGGCTACCGCGGCTCGCCGCTGGCCGGGCTCGACCTCTCCCTGTGGCAGGCCGAGGATCTCCTCAAAGAAGAGGACATCCGCTTCCAGCCGGCGGTCAACGAAGACCTCGCGGCCACCGCGATCCTCGGCACCCAGCAGGTGGAAAGCGATCCACGGCGCCAGGTCGAGGGCGTCTTTGCGCTTTGGTACGGCAAGGGCCCCGGGGTCGATCGTTCCGGCGACGCCCTGAAGCATGGCAACGCCCTGGGCTCCTCGCCCCGCGGCGGCGTGCTGGTCGTGGCCGGCGACGACCACGGTTGCATCTCCTCCTCCATGCCACACCAGTCGGAGCAGGCCTTCCAGGCCTGGTCGATGCCGGTGCTCAACCCGGCCTCGGTCGCAGACTACGTGAGCTTCGGGCTCTACGGCTTTGCCTTATCGCGCTTTTCCGGTACCTGGGTCGGCTTCAAGGCGATCTCTGAAACGGTCGAGAGCGGGGCCGCGGTGGTCCTGCCCGAGCCGCCGGCCTTCGTCACCCCGCGGGACTACGCACCCCAGGGCGACGGCCTGCACTACCGCTGGCCCGATCTGCCGAGCCTCAGGATCGAGCAACGGCTCTTCGACAAGCTAGCGGCAGTGCAGGCCTTCGCGCGGGCCAATCCCATCGATCGGCGGGTCTTCGGGGCCCGACATCCGCGCCTGGGCATCGTCACCACCGGCAAGGCGCACCTCGACCTCATGGCGGCCCTGCGGGACCTGGGCATCGACCGGCCGGTGGCCGAGGACCTGGGGATCTCGGTCTACAAGGTTGGGCTGTCCTATCCCCTGGCGCGCGATGGCATCCTCGAGTTCGTCCGCGGGCTCGACGAGGTGCTGGTGGTCGAGGAAAAGCGGAGCTTCGTCGAGAGCCAGCTCAAGGAGCTGCTCTACAACCTGCCCGCCGAGCGGCGGCCGCGCCTGCTGGGCAAGCGCGACTTCCGGGGCGCGCCGCTGATCCCGGAACTGGGCGAGCTTTCGCCGGCCCTGCTGGCGCCCGTCGTGCGGCGCTGGGTCCTCGAACACGACCCGAACTGGGATCGCCTGCTGCCGGGCCTCCCCGAACCCGACGCCGAGGCGGCGCCGGCCTTCGATGTCGCCAAGCGCCTGCCGTACTTCTGCGCCGGCTGCCCGCACAACACCTCGACCGTGGTGCCCGAGGGCAGCCAGGCCTTCAGCGGCATCGGCTGCCACTTCATGGCCAACTGGATGGGCCGCGAGACCGAGGGCCTGGTCCAGATGGGCGGCGAGGGGGTCAACTGGATCGGGCGCGCGCCCTTCACCAGCGACGGCCACGTCTTCCAGAACCTGGGCGACGGCACCTACTATCACTCCGGCACCACCGCGATCCGCCAGGCCATCGCCGCCGGCATCAACATCACCTACAAGATCCTCTTCAACGACGCCGTCGCCATGACCGGTGGCCAGCCGGTCGACGGCCAGGTCTCGGTGGCCGGGATCGCCGCCCAGGTCCGTGCCGAAGGGGTCGCGCGCATCGCGGTGGTCAGCGACGACCCCGGGCGTGCCGGCGCCCAGGGCGAGCTGCCGCCAGGGGCGACCCTGCACCACAGACGCGAGCTGGACGCCGTGCAGCGCGAGCTGCGCGACACCGAGGGCGTCACGGTCCTGATCTACGACCAGGCCTGCGCCGCCGAGAAACGTCGCAAGCGCAAGCGCGGGCTGGTCGCCGATCCGCCGCGCCGGGTGGTGATCAACGAGGCGGTCTGCGAGGCCTGCGGCGACTGCTCGGTGCAGTCCAACTGCGTCGCCGTGGTGCCCAAGCCGACACCCTTCGGGGTCAAGCGCCAGATCGACCAGAGCGCCTGCAACAAGGACTTCTCCTGCCTCGAGGGCTTCTGCCCTAGCTTCGTGACCGTCGAAGGCGCGGCGCTGCGCCGCGGCCCGGCGCCCGAGACGCCGGCGCTCGACCTCCTGGCCGAGGCAAACAAGCTGGCCCTGCCGGCCTGCATGCCGCTCAGCCGCACGCGCGAGATCCTGGTCACCGGGGTCGGCGGCACCGGCGTGGTGACCCTGGGCGCGCTGCTGACCATGGCGGCGCAGCTGGAAGGCAAGGGCGCCAGCGTGCTCGACTTCATGGGCTTCGCCCAGAAGGGCGGGGCGGTGCTCAGCCACGTCAAGCTGATGCCCGAAGCCGGCGCCGAGGGCCCGACCCGGATCGACCGCGACAGCGCCGACCTGCTGCTCGCCTGCGACGTGGTGGTCGCGACCAGCCCCGAGGCGCTGGCCGCCCTGGCGCCGGAGCGGGCCCGGGTGGTCGGCAACCTCGCCGAGACCCCGACCGCCGACTTCGTCCTGCGCGGCCAGGCCGATCTCCAGGCCGGCGAGCGCCGTCGCGCCCTGCGCGCCCGCGCCGGCAAGGGCCGCTGCAGCTTCTTCGACGCCACGGCCCTGGCCAAGGCGCTCTTCGGCGACGCCGTCTACGCCAACCTCATGGTCCTGGGCCAGGCTTGGCAGCAGGGTCTGATCCCGCTGAGCCTGGACTCGATCGAACGCGCCGTCGAGCTCAACGGGGTCAAGGTCGCGGAGAACCGCCAGGCCTTCGCCGCCGGCCGCCTGGTCGCCGCCGATCCCGGCTTCCAGCAGCGGGTCCTGGGCGGTCCGGAGGCGACGTCCGCGCCCGAGAAGGGTCTCGCGGAGATCGCTGCCCGGCGCCGCGCCTTCCTGGCCGACTATCAGGACGCCGCCTATGCCGAGGCCTATGCCGGCTTCGTCGCCCGGGTCGAGGCGGTCGAGAAAGAACAGGTCGGCCGGGCCGGGCCGCTGAGCGAGACGGTCGCCCGCAACCTCTTCAAGCTGATGGCCTACAAGGACGAGTACGAGGTCGCTCGGCTGTACAGCGACGGGTCCTTCCTGGCCAGGCTCGGGGCCGAATTCGAGGGCAAGCCGCGCCTGACCTTCCACCTGGCGCCCCCGGTCTTCAATGGCGGCAAGGACGCCCGAGGCCGGCCGGTCAAGCGGCGTTTCGGGCCCTGGATGCTGCCGGCACTGCGCCTGCTGGCCAAGGGCCGGCGCCTGCGCGGCACCGCCTTCGACCCCTTCGGCTACCTGGCGGAGCGGCGCGAGGAGCGGCGCCTGATCCGGGACTACCGCGCCCTGGTCGAGCGCCTGCTGGCCGGCCTGACGGTCGATAGCCTGCCGGCGGCCGTGGCGGTCGCCGGCGCGGCGGATCGGATCCGCGGCTTCGGTCCGGTCAAGGCCGAGGCCATCGCCGCCTACCGCAAGGACCTCTCCGAAAAGCTCGCGGCCTTCGAAGCCGCGGCCATGAACAGGGACGCCGCGTGAACCACCTGTCTGGGATTTGAACATGAACCTGCGCACCCACCCCGACTTCGACGACCACGAGGAGATCACCTTCTTCGCCGATCCGGCGAGCGGCCTGAAGGCCATCGTCGCCCGGCACCGGGTCTGGAACAGCCCCTCGGTCGGCGGCTGCCGGATGCGTGACTACGCCGGCGAGGACGAGGCTTTGGCCGACGTCTTGCGCCTGTCGCGCGGCATGACCTACAAGTCGGTCATGGCCGGGCTCGACTACGGCGGCGCCAAGGCGGTGATCCTGGGCGTGCCGCCGGCCGAGCGGCGCGAGGCCCTGTTCCGGGCCATGGGCCGCGCGGTCAACCGCTTCCGCGGCGGCTTCCGCACCGGGGTGGACGTCGGCCTGACACCGGACGACGTCGAGGTCATGAAGACCGAGACCCGCTTCGTCGCCGGCATCGGCGCCATGGCGCCGGCGGAGGCCACCGCCCTGGGGGTGCAGGAGTCGATCAAGGCGAGCCTGTCCAAGCGCCTCGGCTCGGGGCACCTGCGCGGCCGCCGAGTCGCGCTACAGGGCCTTGGCAAGGTCGGCCGCCGCCTGGCCGAGCTCCTGGTCGCCGACGGCGCGGCCGTGGTCGGCGCCGACGTGAACGGCGAGTCCGTGGAGCAGGCACGGCGCGATCTGGGCATCGAGATCGTCGCCCCGGAGGCCATCCACGCAGAGGCGGCCGAGGTCTACAGCCCCTGCGCCCTGGGCGCGGTGATCAACGACGCCTCCATCGGCGAGCTCCGAGCTAAGGTGGTCGCCGGCTCGGCCAACAACCAGCTCGCCGAGGCGCGGCACGGCGCGGCCCTGGCCGAGCGCGGTGTCCTCTACGCCCCGGACTACATCGCCAACGCCGGTGGCCTGATCGCCGTCGCCGCCGACCTGGAAGACCGGCGCGAGGACTGGATCTGGCAGAAGCTGCGCGGCCTCGGCCCCAGCCTGACCCGGGTCTTCGAGCGCGCCGAGGCCCTGGGACTGCCCACAGCGGAGGCCGCCGACCGCCTGGCCCGGGAGCTGATCGCCGAGGCCGAGCCCGCGCAGCGCAGCGCGGCCTGAGCGGGGTCGGCTCTTGACGCGGACTCCGAGGTTTCACTTGCCGGAAAAGTCCGGGCCTTCCCATCATGCGGGGCCTCAGTCCGGAGCCCGCCCCATGACCGAAGCTCTTTCCGGCGTCGCGCGGAACCTCGAAGCCTTCAGCGACGCGGAGGCCGCGCTGGCGCGGCTGGGCGAGATCTACGCCCGCGGGGCGGCCGCCCTGCGCGACCGCTTCGACCGCTTTCTGGCTGGAAAGGCGATCGAGCCCGACTCCTGGCCCTGCTATCCCTACCTCGGCATCGAGATCGAGCCGACGGATGTCAGCCGAAGCGGCGGGCTGTCCTACGGCAAGCTGCCGGGGGCGGGGGCCTACGGCACCACTCTGACCCGGCCCGACCTCTTCCGCGACTACTACCGGGCGCAGCTGGAGCTGCTGCTCGGCAACTACGGCAAGCCGGTCTGGGTCGGGACCAGCAGGCGGCCGATCCCCCTGACCTTCGCCGTGGAGGAGGCGACGGCCGACCTCACGGCCGAGAAGGTCCACGAACTGCGCGGCCTCTTTCCGCTGCCCGAGCTGTCGCGGATCGACGATTCCATCGCCAACGGCACCTACCGCCAGCCGTCGCACGCGCCGAAGCCCCTCGCGCTCTTCACCGCCGAGCGGGTCGACTACTCCCTGGTACGCTTGGCCCACTACACCGCGACCCTGCCGCGCTGTTTCCAGCGCTTCGTTCTCTTTACGAACTATCAGCGCTATGTTGATGAATTCATTGATTTCGGACGCAAACAAGTGGCGGAAGGCGAGGACTATCTCGCCTTCGTAGAGCCGGGCAATCTGGTGACCCCCAACCCGCGCCTGTCTTCCGATCCGGCCTCGGGCCGGGCCCCGGAGCACCTGCCGCAGATGCCGGCCTACCACCTGGTTCGCGAGGACCACGAGGGCATCACCCTGGTCAACATCGGGGTCGGCCCGTCCAACGCCAAGACCATCACCGACCATCTTGCGGTCCTGCGGCCGCACTGCTGGGTGATGGTCGGTCACTGCGGCGGGCTGCGGCTGTCCCAGCGGCTCGGCGACTACGTCCTGGCGCACGCTTACGTGCGCGACGACAACGTCCTCGACGTGGACCTGCCCGACTGGGTGCCGGTGCCGCCGATCGCCGAGATCCAGATCGCCCTGACCGAGGCGGTCTCGCGGGTCACCGGCCTGGCGGGCCGCGAGCTCAAGGTGCGGCTGCGCACCGGCACGGTCTTCACCACCGACGACCGCGACTGGGAGCTGCGCCACGACGAGCTGGCCCGGCGCTTCAACCAGTCGCGGGCCATCGCGGTCGACATGGAATCGGCGACCATCGCGGCCAACGGCTTCCGCTTCCGCGTGCCCTACGGGACCTTGCTCTGTGTCTCCGACAAGCCGCTGCACGGCGAGATCAAGCTGCCCGGTATGGCCGACGCCTTCTACCGCGCCCGGATCAGCCAGCACCTGCGGATCGGGATCGAGACCCTCTGCAGCCTGCGCGACGCCGGCGTCGAATCGCTCCACTCCCGCAAGCTGCGCAGTTTCGACGAGCCGGCTTTCCGCTAAACTTCGCTCATGGCGAAGGTTCAACCGCAGAAGGTCGCTCTGGTCGTCGGCGCCGGCGACTTCCTCGGCGGCGCCATCGCCCGGCGCTTCGCTCGGGAGGGCTTCCACGTGGTGGCCACGCGGCGGCGCGGCGATCTCGCGCCACTGGTCGCTGCGATCGAGGCGGACGGCGGCCGGGCCCGCGGCCTCCATTCCGACGCCCGCGACGAGGCCCAGGTCCAGGCCTTGGTCGAAGAGGTCGAGCGCGACCTCGGCCCGATCGAGGTCGCGGTCTTCAACGTCGGCGGCAACGTCCGCTTTCCAGTCGTTGAGACCACGGCGCGGGTCTACCGCAAGGTCTGGGAGATGTGCGCCCTCGGCGGGTTCCTGGTGGGCCGCGAGGTCGCCCGGCGCATGCTGCCGCGCGGCCGGGGCACGATCCTCTTCACCGGTGCCACCGCGAGCCTGCGCGGCGCCGCCGGTTTCGCCGCCTTTTCCGGCGGCAAGCAGGCCCTGCGCGCCCTGGCCCAGAGCCTGGCCCGGGAGCTCGGGCCAGAGGGTATCCACGTCGCCCACGTGGTGATCGACGGCCCGATCGACACCGAGTCGACCCGGGCGCTCTTCCCGGACTGGTTCGCCGCCCGCCCCGCGGACGGCATCATGCAGCCCGCCGACCTCGCCGAGATCTACTGGCAGCTGCACTGCCAACCCCGCTCCGCCTGGACCTTCGAGACCGACGTCCGCAGCTACCTGGAGCCCTGGTAGAGCCTCCGAACCAGGTTGCGTCGCATTGCGCTACGCGCGCAGACGGGGAAGATTGCGATGCGGAAGCTGATTCACCAGACGGGAGACGATGCCGTGTTCTGCAACTAAAGTGCGTCTTGCCTTGACCCTTGGAAATCGCACCGCCGATGTTCTGGAACCGAGCCAAGAGCCCGATCGATGAGGAGACCGAGGACTGGCTCATCGAATGCTGGAGCTGGCTTCTGGCGAACCTGATCGGGTTGGAGCAGCTTCGCGAACTCCCTCTGGTCCTGCCGACGCCCGAGTTCTTTCCGCCGAGCGACGCGGTCGGCCACGACCGCGCCGACCACGTCTTCCGCAGCGTCGCGGCCTGGAGTTGGACTCAAGACTGGCCATTCGTCTTGGTGCCCCAGGAGGAAGGCTTCAACCCGGTCCTTGGCCCGATGGCCGTGGTCCAGAACGTCGAATCCGAGCCCGCGGGAACCTTTTTCCTCGGACCGGGGGAGCCGATGCGAATCACCTACGATCCGGCCTTGCTCGACCGGCCGATGAGTCTGGTCGCCACCTTCATCCATGAAATCGCCCACGCCATCCTCCTGGGCATCGGCAAGGATGTGCCGGGCGGGCCGGAGTTCGAGGAATGGGCCACGGACCTGACCACGGTGTTCCTGGGCTTTGGCATCTTCGGCGCGAACTGCGCCGTCGAGTTCCAGCAGTTCCACGACGTTGGCGGCGGCGCCCAGGGCTGGTCCCTGCGGCGAAGCGGCTACCTGAGCGAGTCAGAATGGGCCTTCGCGCTCGCCCTCTTTCTGTCATCGAGAGGGGAGAGCATGGAGGCAGCCGCACCCTGGCTAAAGCCCACGCCGCTGACGCTGCTCAAGAAATCGCTACGATACTTCGAACGTTATCCGGAACGGCTGGCGGCCTTAGGACGATAGAACCCGAGGCCCAACAAAGTGGGCTCGTCAGATGACTGAAGATCAGGACAGCTGGCGCGTCATGCGCCAGGACGACAACGGCAACAGGTTTCTGGTCGAGAGCGGACTCTCGGCAGATCGGGCCAAGGCGCTGGTCGATGAGCTATCGGCTCGTGGACACAAGCAGACTTATTGGGTTGAACGCGAGACCGAAGTTGGTCCTCGAAATGGCCGCGCTCACTTCTAGCGGCCTTCTGGATTCCCTGCTCGCAGCTCCTTCAGCAACCTCTCCGCCACATCCTGGCGGACCTCGCCGGCTTCGATCAGGGCGGCGGCCAGGGTGTCGACCTCCTCGCCCAGGGCGCCGGCCAAGAGGGCGACGTTCTGGGCGTGCAGGGCCATATGGCCCTTCTGGATGCCGGTGGTGGCGAGGGCGCGCAGGGCGGCGAGGTTCTGGGCCAGGCCGACCGCGCCGATGACCCGGGCGAGGCCTTCCGCAGTCTCGACGCCGAGGACCTTGAGGTTCTGCTGCGCCGTCGGGTGCAGCCGGGTGGCGCCGCCGACCAAGCCGACGGCCAGCGGCATCTCCAGGACCCCGACCAGATCGTCGGCGGCGTCGGTCTCCCAGCGGCTGAGGCTGCGGTAGCGGCCGTCGCGGGCGGCGAAGGCGTGGGCGCCGGCCTCGACCGCCCGGGTGTCGTTGCCGGTCGCCAGGACCACCGCGGTCACGCCGTTCATGATCCCCTTGTTGTGGGTCGCGGCGCGGTAGGGGTCGGCCTCGGCGAAGCGGTAGGCCGAGAGGATGCCGTCGCGCACCTCGGCGCCGCCGATCTCCGCCAGCGGCCAGAGCGCGCGGGCGCGCACCAGGCGCCGGTCGGCTAGGTTCGAGAGGATGCGCAGGTGGGTCCGGGCGCCGGTCCACTCGGCGAGGCGCGGCGCCACGGCCTCGGCCATGGTGTTGACCGCATTGGCCCCCATGGCGTCGCGGGTGTCGACGATCAGGTGGGTGATGACCATGGGTCCCTCGGCGGTCTCGATGACCCGGACCTCGAGGTCGCGGAAGCCGCCGCCCAGGTCGCACAGCACCGGGTCGGCCGCATCGCAGATGGCCTTGATGTCGGCGCGCCGCTCCAGGACCTTGAGGCGGACCTGCGCCGGGTCCGGCATGCCGAGCTGCTGAATCTGGGCGATCATCTCATTACCGCTACTGGCTGTGGCGAAGCCGCCGCTCGCCCGGCAGCGCTTGGCCGCGTTGCCGATCGCGGCGATCACCGAGGACTCCTCGGTCGCCATGGGCACCAGCACGTCGCGGCCGTCGATCAGCAAGTTGGTGGCGATTCCGAGCGGCACGTTCATCGTTGAGACCGCGTTCTCGACCAGATGGTCGGCCAAGGTCAGCTGATCGCCGGCCGCAGCGGCGTAGTGCGCCGCCAGTTCCGGCCCGAGCCCGGCCAGCGCCGCAGTCCGCTCGGCACGCTCGACCGGCGTCAGCTTGTGGAAGCCCGAAAGCCGTGAGGTCGTTTCTGCCATCGTGGCACCCTCCCCAGGATCGCGGGGAGCTTAGCGCCGGCAGGGCGGTGCAGAAAGGGGCGGGCTTCCGAGCGGCCATGCAGAAAAGAGAGCGGGCCGCCCGGCCTGACGGCCGTGGCGGCCCTTCTCCATCCGGCCTTCGAAAGCTGCGCGCGGGGCGGTCCTGTCTGCGGCAGCCCCTCGGGGCGGATCCAGCGCGGTCGGGTTTTCCCGCTCGCTACCCTCTTGAACATCGCCGAGCCGATTTCCTTCCCCGACCGCGGCGCGAGGCGCCGTGGCAATTCGGTGGCGAGGGTGGCGGCCCGGCCGCAGCCGCGGCTCAGAGCAGCAAGCGGAAGGTTTCCTGATAGGCCGAAGGAATCGGCGAGAGGGGCGGGCAATAGGAGAGATCGGTCACCGTCTTGAAGATCTGCCCGGACAGAACCATCACGACGTCGTTGCTCTCAGAGACCAGCGGCATCATCAGGCGCTTTGTCAGCCGCTCCGGCTGCGTGCCGTGCAGGGGATAGAGGGACTCCGTATAGAGGGCGCAGCGTTTCCCGATGATCTCGGCGTAAAGCGCAAGGACATAGTCCCGGTAGGGCGGGCGCAGCAGCTCGTCGAGATACTGCCCGCTCAGGCTCTGGCCGGTGACGGCCTCGACCACGGTGCCGGCGAGGCGGTAGCGCAGGCGACCGTCCTCCAGGATATCGGTCAGCATGATGTGCGGTAGGATCTCGGGACCGATTTCGACCGGATCGATGTCCTTCCGGGAGGGCAGCTCGCGCCCGGCCTTTTTGCGGGACCAATAGAGAAAGAGCCGCTGCAGGAGCGGCTGATCGATGCCCGCTGGCGGCCGGGCGGATTCCCCGGCGTCATGGCTTTCGGGGTCGTACCCGAAGGCCCCGCGGGGTCTCTTCATGCCGATCGTCGTCACGGGCAGGCCCTATCCGGAATGCGCGCAGAGGGTGCGGTCATCAAGAGGCCGATGGTCTGAGCCGTCGGTAAAGAAAACCTGAAGAGCCGCCGCAATCCGAGCCGGCTGATTCCGGGGCCGGCGCTCGGGCCGGAATCCGGCTGGACCTGCGTGGCCCGAGCCCCTAAACCCTCGGCCCATGTCGATCTCCTCCCAGAGCGCCCTGGCCGAGGGCTTGGTGCGCGATTTTGCGGCGCAGCAGCCGATCCGGGCCGGTTCCTTCATCGTTACGATCTATGGCGATGCCGTGGCGCCGCGCGGCGGCACCCTGTCCCTGGTCAGCCTCCTGGCCTTGATGTCGGAGGTCGGGGTCAGCGAGAGCCTGGTGCGCACCGCGGTCTCCCGCCTCGCCGCGGACGGCTGGCTCAGGGGCAGCCGGCAGGGCCGCCACAGCTTCTACAGCCTGACCGAGGACGGCAGCCGGCGCTTCGAGGCGGCGACCCGCCGGATCTATCTCGGTACGCCTCCGCCCTGGGCGGGGACCTGGGAGGTCGTGCTGCTCCCGGGCGGGGCCGGAGAGGGCCGGGAGGTCCTGCGCAAGGCCCTGCGCTGGCTGGGTTTCGGCCAGGCCGGCCCGGCGGTGATGATCCACCCGCAGCCCGACCGCGAGGCACTGGCCGCGGTCCTGGGCGAGCCCGGAGCCGCCGCGGCGGCCCTTCTGGTCTCGGGCACGGCCGGGATCTCCGGCAAGTCGGCCGTGTTGACGCGTCTGGCGGCCGAGAGCTGGGATCTCGAGGGCCTGGCCGCCGGCTATCGCCAGTTCCAGGACCGCTTCGGGCCGCTGGGCGACGCCTTGGCCGTCGGCAGCGAGCTGACGCCGCTCGAGAGTCTTCTGGTCCGGCTGCTGCTGATCCACGAGTACCGCAAGGTGATCCTCCGGGATCCGGCCCTGCCGGCGGCGCTGCTGCCGGAGGACTGGCCGGGGCGCGCCGCGCAGGCCCTGTGCCGGCGGATCTATGCCGGCGTAGTGGAAGGGGCGGAGACCTGGGTCTCCGGGACCCTGCGCGGCGACGACGGGGCCTTGCCGCCGCCCAGCCCCGATTTCTGGTCGCGCTTCGGCGGCCTGCGCCCGGGAAACCCCTGATTCCCGCCAGGGCTGCGGCCTGAACATTACAGGAATTCATTGTTTTTCGGGGAATCTTGTGCCATATCATCGGGTAGAGCCGATCGGCCGGCCACACAGCCATCGGGAGCGACGGCGCGCATGTACACGCAAGGGCTGGACATCAAGCCTGGCGACAAGGCGATTCCTCTTGAGACCGGGAGCTCCGAAGCGGAGCGGCGCTTCCAGGACCGCATCGACCGGGACGAGCGGATCGAGCCCAAGGACTGGATGCCCGAGGGCTACCGCAAGACCCTGATCCGCCAGATCTCGCAGCACGCCCATTCCGAGATCGTCGGCATGCTGCCCGAGGGCAACTGGATCACCCGGGCGCCCTCCCTGCGGCGCAAGGCGGTGCTGCTGGCCAAAGTCCAGGACGAGGCCGGGCACGGCCTCTACCTCTACGGCGCCGCCGAGACCCTGGGCGTGTCACGGGCCGAGCTGGTTGAGCAACTGCTGAGCGGCAAGGCCAAGTACTCCAGCATCTTCAACTATCCGACCACCACCTGGGCGGACATCGGGGCGATCGGCTGGCTGGTCGACGGCGCCGCGATCATGAACCAGATCCCGCTCTGCCGCTGCTCCTACGGGCCCTATGCCCGGGCCATGATCCGGGTCTGCAAGGAGGAGAGCTTCCACCAGCGCCAGGGCTACGAGATCATGCTCGCCCTGTCGCGCGGCAGCGAGGCGCAGAAGGCCATGGCCCAGGATGCGCTTGACCGCTGGTGGTGGCCCTCGCTGATGATGTTCGGGCCCAGCGACAAGGATTCGGCCCATTCCGCGCAGTCGATGCGCTGGGGCATCAAGCGGATCTCCAATGACGACCTGCGCCAGAAGTTCGTCGACGTGACCGTGCCCCAGGCCGAGTACCTGGGGCTCAAGGTGCCCGACCCCGATCTCGCCTGGAACGAGGCGCGGGGCCACTACGATTTCGGCCCGATCGATTGGGAGGAGCTGAAGCAGGTGATCTCCGGCAACGGGCCCTGCAACAAGGCGCGCATGAAGGCGCGGCGCGATGCCCACGCCGAGGGCGCCTGGGTCCGCGAGGCGGCCTTGGCCCATGCCGAGAAGCGCCGCGCCCGGGCGCTGAAAAAGGCCGGCTGAGCCGGCCGAGGAGACGATCCCATGAGTTCACGCGACTGGCCTCTCTACGAGGTCTTCATTCGTTCGCGCAACGGCCTCAGCCACAAGCACGTCGGCAGCCTGCACGCCGCCGATGCCGAGATGGCCCTGGAGAACGCGCGCGATGTCTACACCCGCCGCGCCGAGGGGGTCAGCATCTGGGTCGTGCCCTCGGCCGAAATCGTCGCCTCCGACCCGGGTGCGAAGGACGCCTTCTTCGATCCGACGGCGGACAAGATCTACCGCCACCCGACCTTCTACGACATCCCCGACGACGTGAAGAACATCTGAGCGGCAGAGGCAGAGACGATGACCGACATCGCCAGGGACCAGCTCTTAGAATACCTGCTCCGGCTCGGTGACAGCAGCCTGATCCTGGGCCAGCGGCTTTCGGAATGGTGCGGCCACGGCCCGGAGCTGGAAGAGGACATCGCGCTGATCAATGTCGCGCTCGACCTCATCGGCCAGGCGCGGAGCCTGCTGACCTACGCCGGCGAGGTCGAGGGGCGAGGCCGCGACGAGGATGCCCTGGCCTTCCTGCGCGACGGCACGGGCTACTGCAACCTTCTGCTGGTCGAGCAGCCCAATCAGGACTTCGCCTACACCATCGCCCGGCAGTTCCTTTTCGACGCCTTCCATCTGGAGCTGCAACGGGCGCTCTTGGGCTCGGGTGACGAGCGGCTCGCGGCCATCGCCGGAAAGAGCGTGAAGGAGGTGACCTACCACCTGCGCCACAGCTCGGAATGGCTGGTCCGCCTAGGCGATGGCACACCGCTCAGCCACGACAAGATGCAGACGGCGCTCGACGACCTCTGGATGTACAGCGGCGAGATGTTCGAGATGGACGCCCTGGAGACCGCGCTGGCCGAGGCCGGCGTGGCGCCCGACCGCGCCGCGTTGCGTCCGGCCTGGGAGGCGCGGGTCTCGGCGGTGATCGAAGAGGCGACCCTGCAGCGGCCCGACGACGGCTGGATGCAGAGCGGCGGCCTGCGCGGCCGCCACAGCGAGCACCTAGGCCACATCCTGGCCGAGATGCAGCATCTGCAGCGGGCCCATCCGGGAGCCCAGTGGTGACCGCGACCCGGCCGGCTACGGACCTTTCTTCCGACCGTGTGGCCGGACCCAGGACCGCGGAAGAGGCCAAGGTCTGGACACTGCTTGAGGACGTCACCGATCCGGAGATCCCGGTCCTGACCGTGGCCGACCTCGGCGTGCTGCGCGAGGTCAGGACCGAAGGCGACACGGTCGAAGTGGTGATCACGCCGACCTACTCGGGCTGCCCGGCCATGGACACCATCGAGTCCGACATCCGGCTTCGGCTCGAAGGCGCCGGCTATCGGGACGTCAAGGTCACCACCGTGCTGGCGCCGGCCTGGACCACCGACTGGCTGAGCGAAGCCGGCCGGGCCAAGCTCGCCGCCTTCGGAATCGCGCCGCCGGCCGAGGCCAGCGGCAGCAAGCGCGCGCTCTTCGGCGAGGAGCCCGTGGTCGCCTGTCCGCACTGCGGCGCCCGCGAGACCGAGTGCGTCAGCCAGTTCGGCTCGACCGCCTGCAAGGCGCTCTACCGCTGTCGCGCCTGCCTGGAGCCCTTCGACTACTTCAAGTGCATCTAAGCGCCGCCGAGCGCCACGTATTCAAAGACACCAGAGGTCCCATGGCCCGCTTCCACGCCCTGACGATCGCCGAGGTCGCGCGCGAGACTGAGGACGCGGTCGTCGTCACCTTCGATCTGCCGCCGGAGCTGGCCGAGGCCTATGCCTACGTCCAGGGCCAGCACCTGACCCTGCGCCGTGACATCGACGGCGAGGATGTCCGGCGCAACTATTCGATCTGTAGCGGCGTCGACGAGGGCCGGCTCAGCATCGCGATCAAGCGGGTCGAGGGCGGCCGTTTCTCCAGCTTCGCCAACGACGCGCTCAAGCCCGGCGACAGGCTCGAGGTCATGACCCCGACCGGCTCCTTCCACACGGCCTTGGATCCGGCCCAGGCCAAGACCTACGTCGCCTTCGCCGCGGGCAGCGGCATCACGCCGATCATCTCGATCATCAAGACCACCCTGGCGCACGAGCCCGATAGCCGCTTCCTTCTGTTCTACGGCAACCGCAGCGTGGCCTCGATCATCTTCCGCGAGACCCTGGAGGATCTGAAGGACCGCTACCTGGAGCGCTTCTCGCTCTATCACGTGCTCAGCCGGGAAAAGCAGGAGGTCGAGCTCTTCAACGGCCGCCTGGACGCCGAGATGGCCGAGGCGCTGCTCTCCGCCTTCTGCCCCGTGGAGTCCATCGACGAGGCCTTCATCTGCGGCCCCGGGACCATGATCGAGGCGGTCAGCGGCAAGCTGACGGACCTGGGCCTGCCGGAAGCCAGGATCCACTTCGAGCTCTTCACGACCGAGGTCCAGCGCGCGCCCGAGTTGCGCCCGGTCGCGCATGGCAAGGTCGAAGGCAGCGGCGACGCGGCCGAGATCACCGTGATCCTCGACGGCGTGCGGACCCGCTTTGAGCTGCCCTACGACGGCGAGAGCCTGCTCGACGCAGCCTTGAAGGAAGGCCTCGACCTGCCCTTCTCCTGCAAGGGCGGTGTCTGCTCGACCTGCCGGGCCAAGCTGGTCGAGGGCAAGGTCGACATGACCGTCAACTACGCTCTGGAGGACGCCGAGGTAGACGCCGGCTTCGTCCTGACCTGCCAGTCGCATCCGCTGACCGAGCGCATCGTCCTCGACTACGACGAGGCGTAACGCCGCAGCGTGCAGGGGTCAACAGGCGTCGGCGGCCTTCGAAGATATCAGGATGCAGCCGGTATCGCGGCGGTAGGGGCTGAAGGTGCCGATATAGACCTCGTCTTGCGCCGGGCCCGTGCCCGCTCGCGTGTGGTCGGCCTGGTCCTTGCCGATGTGGCCGCGCGGCGTCGGGTCGCCGGCGAAGCCCCAGGTTGCGGTGTCGGGATCGATCCAATAGCGGCCGCTGGGCACCGGGCCGCCGGCAAGTTCGTCGAGCAGCGCAAGCTGCTTTTCCGACAATGCCTGGCCGTTGACGATAACCAGACGTTCCTGCGCATTCCCGTCCAGGGCGGCGAGGCCGACCAGAAAGGCGATGATCGCCAAGGTCAGAGCGAGACGTCCCAAGGTCGGTCGGTTTACCATGTGCATCCTGATCTCCGTTCGGACGCCGCCGGCTCCTGCAGATGACGGCGGGCGCTCAGTTCGAATCCGGCCCGCGACCGGATCCGACCTGCGAGATAGGGCCTTGCGTGCAAACCGCATGTGATTATTCGCACAGGGCCTGGCCGACCAGGCTTTCGCCGAAGGGGCCGGCCCCGACGAAAAGAAGGGCCGGCCTCTGATGAGGCCGGCCAAGGCATGATTTGGCGGGAGGTTCGGTGAGAGGGAGCCGGGATCGCCGCCGGCACTGCGGCATCCGTCTCGCTGTCTCACACCAAGAAATGGTGCGCCCCGAGGCGCCGAAAAGTGACGGTCGTCACAGTTCCCACAGTCCAGGCGCCGAGATGGCGCCTCACTGCCGGGTCTTGAGCGGCGAGAGCTGGACGATGGCGATGGTCACGAGCGGCGCCATGAGCGTGATCAGGGCCACGGAGATCAACAGCCAGCCGAGTTCGCCGTAGTCGGCGGCGACCTCGACGGCGCCCGTCGCCCGGTCGACGACCTCGCGCGTCACGACGTAGATCTGGTTCATGTACTTCGTGCCGAGACTGGCGGCGGAGAGCGCGAGGTTGGTGAAGGAGGCCATGACCGCGAAGAAGGTCGCCTTCAGGTGCGGCGGCGCGTTCTTGGCGATCCAGGCCAGCATCGGGATCATCGAGATCTGCGCCAGCGGCGATTCGATGGCGGTGTCGAGGATCGCGATGAAGCGCGCGTCGACGATGCCGCCGCTCCAGCCGGCGGTCCATTCGTGCAGGCCGTAGTACAAGCCGATGTTGGGCAGCGAGAGCAGGCCCGCGGCCAGAGTCAGCAAGGCCATGACGTAGGCGATGGAGCGCGTCGCCATCAGGGGCCGCAGAACCACCATGCCGACCAGCGCCAGGCCCGAGGTGATCAGCGACAGCACGGAGAGAAACTGCTGGTCGAAGCCGAGGACGTCGATCTCGAACCAGGTCACGCCGGGGCCGGGCAGGGGCACGGCGCGGAACACGAAGATGATGATGGCGGTCCCGACCAGGGCCTTCCGGACCCCGGCGTCCAGTTCCCGGATCAGCCGGTTCATCAGGAAGATCACGATCGCCATGGATCCGGCGAAGACGATCTCCTGGGCGTAGGGCACCTGGCCGAGGCCGATGCCCAGGGTGAAGACGGCGAAGGCGAGGCTGCCCCCGAGGATATACCAGTTGGGCCGTGTCTCGCCCGCGGGCTGGAACAGCAGCCGTTGGATCCGGAACTCGTCGACGCCGCGCCGGCGCAGACGCCGGGCCCGCAGGCGCAGGGTGAGCTGGCCGAGCAGAACCCCGGTGACCGAGACCGCGGGGATGCCCAGGGCGAGCAGGTAGATCCGGGCGTAGACCTCGACCTTGTCGGCCTCCGACATGGCCTCGACCCCGGCGAACATGAAGATGTTGACCGCCGAGACCGCGGCCAGGCCACTGATGATCGCGAAGCGGCCGAGGGTCTGCATGGTGGTGTGCATGGCCTTGATCTCGGCTTCGGGATAGGGCCGGCCCTCGTCGTCGGCGGTCGGGACCGCTTCCACGGTCATGGCGTCGGCGACGACGTCCTGGACCACGTAGCCGGTCGGCGCCAGCAGGGCCGAGGTCACGTACCAGGCCTCGATGGGCATGAAGCCGGTCATCCACCCGGTGTGGGCGATCAGGCCGTACATGATCCCGATTGCGAGCGCGATCAGCGCCGCGCCGAGGTAGACCAGCAAGGCCTTCCAGCGCCACAGCAGGTCCACCAAGTGGCCGAGCGGCATCTTCAGTGCCCAGGGAATCCCGGCCCAGAAGCCGAGACCGGCCAGAAAGGCCGCCGAGAGACCCAGGTACTCCTTGATGAAGAAAGTGCCGACGATCGCAGTCAGCCCGGAGACGCCGGCGGCGAGGTAGACCAGCAGGGGCGGCAGGTAGGACCAGCGCAGCTGGCGCGCCAGGTCGATGAAGGTGGCGTCGAGCCAGCGCCAGAGGGCGCGGGCGGTCATGTTCGCGCAGCTCCACGCCGGCCGCAGGCCGGCGCGCACGCCTGCAACGTGGCGTCGGGGCAGGGTCGCGAAGTCACCCTAAGGCCCGCCGATCACTTCAGGTATTTCGAATCGAGCGGCTTGGCCGTCTTGTTCGGGTCGATCCAGAAAACGTGCCCGCGCAGATCGTCGGGCAGGGTTGTGTGCTCGGAAAGGTCGAAGGTGTAGTCGACGATCCCGCCCTCGCCGTCGGACGTCTGCGCGCCGATGTAGAGCGCGCCGTGCCGGACCGAGTAGACCATCTTCGTGACCCGCTCGCCGGGCGGGTTGTCCAGGGTGATCTTCAAGATCTTGCCCTCGTAGCGCACCTCGGCCTTGTAGCGGGCCAAGTCCTCCTGGCTGATGTCGGAGGAGATGGTTTCGCAGGCGAACAAGAGGAGGCAGGCGAGGACGGCAGAAAGCTGCTTCATGGTGTTCCAGTCGCTGTGACGCCGAATCCGAGCGTATTGACCGGGAAACGGGCGGTGGAGTCAAACGCCCGGCCACCCGGGCTGCCGCCGGGCCGCTGGGCGCCAGAATCTCCTCTTGCCTTGGCCTCCCGGCTTCGGTGGATTGACACGGCCGGGGCGAGGCTCGCGCCTTCGGCCTGGGACAAGAGGCGGAGCGAAGAGGAGCAGAGGGACAACATGGCTGCGACACGTTTTGGATTGGGACAATCGGTCAGGCGCGTCGAGGATCGGCGCTTCCTGACCGGCCAGGGCCGCTACCTCGACGACATCGCATTCGACGGCCAGCTGCAGGCCCGCGTCCTGCGTTCGCCTTACGCCCACGCCGAGATCCGCCGGATCGACGTTAGCGCGGCGGCCGCCGTGTCCGGCGTGGTCGCGGTCCTGACCGGGGCCGAGGTCGCGGCCGACGGCCTGGGCGATATCCCGCCGGGCGCCCTGGTCACCAATCGGGACGGCAGCTCGAACCACGTGCCGTCGCGGCCCGCCCTGGCCCGGGAGCGGGTGCGTTTCGTCGGTGAGCCGGTGGCCCTGGTCCTGGCCGAGAACCTCGAGGCGGCGCGCGACGCCGTGGAGCAGATCGTCGTCGACTACGCCGACCTGCCGCCGGTCGTCGGGACCGAGGCGGCCCTGGCGGCGGGTGCGCCGCAGATCTATCCGGAGGCGCCGAACAACCTCTGCCTGGACTGGGAAAAAGGTGACGAGGCGGCGACCGAAGCTGCCTTCGCTGCGGCCGATCGTGTCGTGACCCTGGATCACGTGAACAGCCGCGTCGTGGTCAACCCGATCGAGCCGCGCGGCTGCGTCGGCCTCTGGGACCCGGCGACCGAGAGCTACACGCTCTACAACGCCGGCCAGGCGGTCCACGGCATCGCGCGCATGCTGGCGACCGGCGTCTTCAAGACCACGCCGGACAAGCTGCGGGTGATCTCGCCAGACGTCGGCGGCGGCTTCGGCACCAAGAACTTCGTCTACCCGGAAATGGCCCTGGTGCTCTGGGCCGCGCGGCGGCTGGGCCGGCCGGTGAAATGGATCTCCGAACGGACCGAAGGCTTCGTCAGCGACACCCAGGGCCGCGACCATGTGATGCGAGCGGAGCTGGCGCTGGCCGCCGACGGCCGCTTCCTTGGCCTGCGCATCGCCTCCATCGCCAACATCGGCGCCTACGTCTCGACTTTCGGCGCGATGATCCCGACCAACCCGGTCGCGGTCGTGCTCGGCGGGGTCTACGACATCCCGGCGATCCACTACCGGGTCAAGGGTGTCTTCACCAACACCGTGCCGGTCGATGCCTACCGCGGCGCCGGCCGGCCCGAGGCTTCCTACGCCATCGAGCGCCTGGTCGATCTCGCCGCGCGGGAGCTCGGCGTCGATCCCTTGGAGCTGCGCCGCCGGAACTTCATCCGGCCGGAGGCCATGCCCTACACCACCGGCGTCGGCAGCGTGCTCGACTGCGGCGAGTTCGAGCGGATCCTCGACCGGGTCCTGGAGACCTCGGACCATGCGGGCTTTACGGCGCGCCGGCAGGAGTCGGAAGGGAAGGGGCGCCTGCGCGGGCGCGGCTTCGCCTGCTACTTCGAAGCGACCCTGGGCCTGCCCAGCGAGAAGACCGAGGTCCGCTTCGACAAGGACGGCGGGGTCACCGTCCTGGCCGGCACAATGTCCAACGGCCAGGGCCACGAGACCACCTACGCCCAGATCCTGCACCAGCGCCTGGGGCTGGACTTCGAGAGCATCCGTTTCCTGCAGGGCGACAGCGGCCGGATCGCGGTCGGCGGCGGCCACGGCGGCTCGCGTTCGATGCAGCTGGGCGGCAACGCCCTGCTCGCCGCCGCCGACATCATCGAGGAGAAGGCCAGGAAGCTGGCCGGCCACCTGCTGGAGGCGGCGCCGGCCGACATCGAGCTGGCCGAGGGCGCCTGCCGCGTGGTCGGGACCGACCTCAAGATAAGCCTGCCCGAGCTGGCCCGGATCTCGAGGGATCCGGCGCGCCTTCCCGAGGGCATGGAGCCCGGCCTGGACGCGGTCGGCGGCTACGAGCGGGAGGCCAACACTTTTCCCAACGGCGCCCACGTCGCCGAGGTCGAGGTCGATCCAGAGACCGGCGCGGTGCACCTGGTCGCCTATCACGTGGTCGACGACTTCGGCACGCTGCTCAATCCCATGATCACCGCCGGCCAGGTCCACGGCGGCGTCGCCCAGGGGGTGGGACAGGCCCTGCTGGAGCGGACCGTTTTCGACCGCGAGAGCGGGCAGCTGCTGTCCGGGTCCTTCATGGACTACTGCATGCCCCGGGCCGACGACCTGCCGGATATCGAGGTCGTCTTCGAGCCGGTGCCGACCGAGACCAATCCCCTCGGCGTCAAGGGCTGCGGCGAGGCCGGCTGCATCGGCGCCCTGCCGGCCGTGATCAACGCGGTGGTCGACGCACTGAAACCTTACGGCATCCGCCATCTAGACATGCCGGCCACGCCGGAGCGGGTCTGGCGCGCGATCCAGGATGCCACGTCCGGACGACAAGGTGGGTCGTGAAGCTTCAGCCTTCGGCGAGCTGGTCGAAGGCCTCGAGGGCCTGCGCCCCGTAGACGTAAGAGGGCCCGCCGCCCATGTAGATCGCCATGCCGACGGTCTCGAGAACCTCTTCGCGCGTGGCCCCTAGCCTGATCGCCGCCGCGGTGTGGAAGCCGATGCAGCCGTCGCACCGCCCTGCGATGCCGATCGCCAGGGCGATGAGCTCCTTGGTCTTCATGTCCAGCGCACCCGGTCCGTTCGCAGCGCTCGCGAGCTCGGAGAAGGCCTTGGCGACCTCCGGCGCGAGCGCGCGGTAGTTCGAGATCGCCTCGGACAGGCTGCTGTTCTCGGCTTTCCAATCCTTGTGCATGGCTTCCGGCTCCAGGCTTGCAGGGAGATTCTCCTGTTCGCGATCTTGCGGCCACCGGTGAGTCCGAGCGCTGACCCACGTCAAGTCGAAGGGTTCTTTCGGGCAGGTTCGGGCACAGAGTTTACTGGCAGGAGTCCAGCGCCGAACCCAAGTAGAGTTGCGAGGAGGTCCGCATGACAGAAGAAGCCTCGAAACTCAGCCGACGCGCTGTCTTGGCATCGCTGGGCGCTGTCGGGCTCGCGGCGGGGATCGTTCGAGGCCGTGCCGCGGCGCGAACCCGGGCGGCGGATGGCCCCCTGACCAGGCCGATCCCGGCGAGCGGCGAGGCGCTGCCGGTGATCGGCATGGGCTCCTGGATCACCTTCGACGTCGGCGCCGACCAGGATGCGCGCGACCGGCGGGTCGAGGTGCTGCGCGCCTTCTTCGAGGCCGGCGGCGGGATGATCGATTCCTCGCCCATGTATGGGTCCTCCGAAGAGGTGATCGGCCACGCCCTGGCGCGGCTCAAGGACGGTGCGCCGCTGTTTTCCGCGACCAAGGTCTGGACGCCCTCGGTGCGCCGCGGGCCGGATCAGATGGAGGCCTCGCGGCGGCTCTGGGGGATCGAGCGTTTCGACTTGATGCAGGTCCACAACCTCGTCGAATGGGAAGGTCATCTGGAAACGCTCAAGGCCTGGAAGGCCGAGGGCCGGGTCCGCTACCTCGGCGTCACCACCTCCCACGGCCGCCGGCACGCCGCCCTGGAGCGGCTGATGGCGACGGAGCCGCTGGACTTCGTGCAGTTCACCTACAACCTGATCGACCGCGAGGCCGAGCGGCGCCTCTTGCCCCTGGCCGCCGAGCGCGGCCTGGCGGTGATCGTCAACCGGCCGTTCCGGCGCGGCGCGCTCTTCGACGCCTATGCCGGCAAGCCCCTGCCGGGTTGGGCAGCCGAAATCGACTGCGAGAACTGGGCGCAGCTCTTCCTCAAGTTCGTGGTCTCGCACCCGGCGGTGACCTGCGCCATCCCCGCGACCTCGCGGGTCGACCACATGCGCGAGAACATGGGCGCGGCCTACGGCCGGCTGCCGGACCCGAAGCTCCGCCAGCGTATGATCGGCTACATCCAGAGCCTTTAGCGGTGGATCGCGACCGCCTCACATTCGCCTGGTACGGCTTCGGCTTCGAGGCGGTGTCGGAGGAATACCTGGTCGAGGGCGGCGTGCCGCACATCGACATGCGGCGGTCGCCCTTAGCTTGAGGGCCGCCTCTAGCCGAGCGCCGCCGTCACTTCGACCGGCGGGCCGGCCTTCAGGGTCTGATAGACGACGCAGTAGCGCTCGGTCAGCTTGAGCAGGGTTTCGAGCTGCTCCTCGCTCAGATCGCCGTCGAGGTCAAAGGCGAGGCGGATCGCGCGGAAGCCGACCGGGGCCTCCCGATCGACGCCCAGAGTGCCGCGGAAGTCGAGGTCGCCCTCGGCCTTCACGGTTGCGTCGCGCAGCGGCAGCTCGAGCGCGGTTGCCACGGCGTTCAAGGTGACGCCGGCGCAGGCCACCAGGGCTTCGAGCAGCATGTCGCCGGAGCAGGCGTGGACCCCGCTGCCGCCGGTCGCCGGATGCAGCCCGGCCTCGACCAGAGCGCGGCCGGTGTCGACTTTGCAGGTCACGCCTTGGCCCATCCGCCCTTCGGCCTTGAGGGTAACCACCGCGGCCTCCGGATCTTCCCGGTATTTGGCCTTGATCGGTGCTTGGGTCTCCTTCAGCTCTGCCGCGTCCATCGCGTCCTCCCGTGCTGTGGCCGCCGGCGTCCCGCCCGCCGAAGCGAACCCGATGATGCGGGCCGTCAAGCGCCAAGGCAAGACGCGGGGCGCGCGTGGCAAAACCCACCCCTGCCACCGCCACCGCATGCTAGGCCTCTTGCCGCTGCGGGGGCGTTTCCGCTGCCGCGGATCGGAAAAGGAGGCCGAACCATGCCGCGCTCGCCGATCGTCTTTGCCCTCGCCCTGCTGATCGTCTTGGCGGCGCCACCGATGGACCGCGCCAAGGCCGGTTTCGGCGGCATCCAGGGCACCTGGGAGGTTACGGTCACACCCCAAGCGACGCCCGACGTCCCGCCGCCGGCGCCGTTCCAGGCGCTCTTCAGCTTTCACTTCGGCGGTACCCTCTCGGAGACCGACGGCGGCATCCACCCCGGCAGCCAGGCCGAGCTCTTTCCCGAGCTTGGCACCTTCAGCGCCAGCGACGGCCTCGGCGTCTGGTCGCGCAGCGGGCATCGGCGCACTGCCTTGACCTTCTTCAAGGTCCTCTTCGTCGAGCAGGAGCAGGTCGGCTATCTGCGGATCCGCGGCAAGGTCGCCTTGAGCCACGACCGCAAGCGCTTCACCGGCGAGGCCCTTTCTGACTTCATCCTCGGCCCCGACCTGGAGACCGGCGAGATCTTCTTCACGGGCCCCGTCCGCCTGGACGGCCGGCGCCTCGGCGTCGTGGCGGCGACCCCCTGAGCGGCGAAGCGAGAGGAGGCTGTCATGGCGAGCGAAGGGGGCGAGCGCTACGCGCTGGGGCGCCTGATCCTGGACTACCTGCGCAGCTTCACCTGGCCGGCGATCCTCCTTGCCGTGGTGCTCTTCTACAGCAGCGACGTGCGGGAAATCCTGCGCAGCCGCGAGCTCGAGGTCGTGGGCTTCCTCAAGATCGGCCAGAAGGTGGAGGAACTGGAGGCGCAGGCCGCAGAGGAGATCGCCGACGTACGGGCCCTGCTGCAAGAGCTGCAGGCGCGGCCCGACCTGCCGGCCGAGGCGGTGGCTGCGGACATCGACGGCAAGCTCACCCGGCTGAGCAGCAACCTTAGCCGCGAGGTCCAGCAGATCCAGCAGATCGCGCCGGACCTGGCCTCGGGCGCGGCGACCGCCCAGGTCGCGCTGACCCCGCGCCCCGCCGCCTCGGTCGTCGATCTGGAGCGTGAGGGCTTCGAGGCCTTGCTCGACCGCGATGCCGAAAGGGCTCTGGAGACCTTCGGGAGGGCCGAGGCGCTGGTGCCCAACCACAACAGCGTGGCGGCCATCCGTGCCCTCCTGGCCGAGCACCGGGCCGAGCTCGCGGACCCCGAGTCCCGCGCCTGGAGCAAGCTCTACCGTGTCATCCTGACCAAGCACTCCTGGGGCATGCCCAGCGGCTTTCGCCCCAAGTTCCGGCGCCTGGCCGCGGCCTCCTAGCGAGATGCTCTCGAAGTCCGGCGCTCTTTGTGCGTCTGACCGGGAAAGGGCCAAGACACAAGAAACCCGGCTCTGCCGTCGCCTAATCCCCGGAAATGGGTTACCTCTATGGGCTTGATCGAAAGCCTGCCGAGGAACTTGCCCCATGCCGAGTGCTTGCTCTAGAAGTCTCGTTCTTACATTCGCGGTCCTGATCGTCCTCTCGGTCGGGTTGCGCGAGGTCTCTGCCCAAGGCGATATCGATGACATCCTCGGTGCCGGCGACAAGGAGCTCTCGCTCGAGGCGATCTTCGCGCTGATGGACAAGAACGGAGACGGAATCGTGACCCGCGACGAGCTGCGCACCCACAAGATGGGGGTGTTCTTCCAGCTCGACCGCAACAGCACCGGCAAGCTGTCCCGAGAAGATCTGCCGCGCCTGACCGACGCCGAGTTCGTATCGATGGATGAGGACGGCGATGGGCAGATCTCCGGCTACGAGTTCAATCAGGCCAAGGTGATCGAGTTCGAAGCCCTCGACTTGGATGGTGACGGCAAGATCACCTTGGAGGAATTCCTGAACGCTCCCAGCGATTCGGCCAAGTGATGCTTTCCGGCACCGTGGCGCGCTCGGTCACGAACGGCGTCGCGCGGCCGGGCCGCGGCGGGAAGCGGGCAGCATTCCGGCCGAGCTGACCGAGGCAAGCGGATGAAGGAACCCGGACTTCAGTGGCTCCAGGCCCCAGTCCTCACCCTGGTTGCCATTCTCTTGATCACGCTGGCCAGCGGCGGCACCGAGTTCATCTTCGGGCTGACGATGTCGGTGGTCATCTTCGCCGGTGTCGGGACCATTTATCTCCTGTTTCCGGGCAGCCGCTTCTTTTCGATCTCGCTGGCCAACTTCCTCGCGGTCTACGCCTGCGTCTACGTCTTCCTCGTCGAGACGAACTTCCTCAAAGCCTCCGACATGGCCGGAAAGATCGGGTTCATGCTGCCGGTCGCCGCCTTCATCGGCGGGGCCTTGCTCCGCCGACGCGAGGTTCAGGAGATCATTTCCGAAGCGCCGCGCCTGGGAGCCGAAGCTGTCGGGCGCGGCCTGCTCTGGCTGCTTCCGCTTGCCGTAATCGGCATGCTCAGCTTCGCCGTTCCCATGCTCGCCTGGAGCGCCGACCAAGAAAGCGTTGCTCTCCTGGCTTCCATGACCTTGGTATCCCTGCTCGTTTTCCTCCTAAGCCCCAGCATCGGCGCCTTCCTGCTCTTCGCAGGCCAGATGTTCGATCATTTCTTCGACCGCGTCGTGGGGCTCGTGATACCGGCCTTCGCCTTCATGACCTTCTACTCGCTGCAGGTGATCCTCTTCGCCTGCCTCTACCGGATCATCGACCTCTATGTCCCGGGAAATCACTTCAACTTCAACGGCGCGCCCTACGAGCCCAGTTTTTCGGACAGCCTCTATTTCTCGATCGTGACGATGTCGACCCTTGGCTACGGGGACATCGCGCCGGCCAGTCAGCTGATTCGCGCCCTGACCGCCATCGAGATCGTCAGCGGCGTCCTGCTCTTGCTCTTCGGCTTCTCGGAGATCATGCGTTATGTCCAAGACCGGGAACAGGCGACCGAGGGCCCAGCGAAAGACCGGCTAGGCGCCGGCTCCAGCCGGCGTCTTGACACCGAAGAAGAGGGCGTAGAGCACCGGGACGAGGAGCAGGGTCAGCACGGTCCCCAGGGCCAGGCCGAAGGCGATCACGCAGGCCATGGAGAAGAACAGGGGATCGACCAGGATGATCAGCGGCAGCACGCCCAGGATCGTCGTGGTCGCTGACATCAGGATCGGCCGGAAGCGCGAGACGGCGGCGAGCACCACCGCCTCGTAGTCCGAAAGCCCGGCCGCCCTTTGGCTGTCGATCCTGTCGATCAGCACGATGCCATTGTTGAGGATGACCCCGGCCAGACTGAGCAGGCCCAATATGCCGAAGAAGTCGAAGGGCGCCCGCATGATGATCAGGCCGACCAGGGCGCCGGCGAAGGCCATGGGGATGGTCAGCATGATAATCGTCGGCCGGCGGAAGGAATTGAACTGCCAGATCAGCAGGACCACGATCCCGATGACACAGGCCGGCATGTAACGGAACAGCTTCTCGTTGGTCTCCTCCGAGTCCTCGATCTCGCCGCCGACCTCCCAGCGATGGCCGAGCTTGAGGCCCAGCGCCTCGATCTTCGGCGTCATTGCTGCCAGCAGCTCCGGCGCCTTCAGGTGCTGATGGCGGGCGTCGACGGTGACGGTGCGCTCCTGATTGTACCGGGCGATCCGGCTGTATTCCCACTCGCCCCGGTAGTCGGCGACCTGCGACAGCGGCACCATCTCCTCGCGAGCCGAGGAATAAACATTCACGTTCCACAGGTCGCCCAGCGTCTGGCGTTCGTCCTCGACCGCGCGGAAGACGACCGGGATCGCGGTGTCGCCCTCCCGGTAGTCGGTGATCTGCGCGCCATCCATGAAAGCGTTCAATGAAGTCGCGATCTCTCGCGATGTGACCCCGGCCCGCCGGGCGCGGGACTGGTCGACGACCACGTTGACCTTCAGGACCTTGTTCTCCCAATCGATCAGAGCGTAGTCGATACCTGGCATGTCCTGGAAGGCCCGCTCCAGTTCGTGTCCCTTGGCGAAGAGATGTTCGGCATCGATGCCGATCAGGCGGATCTCGAGCAAGCCCGGCTCGGAGGACCCCATCCACATCCTCTTCAACTGGGGCTCGACGTCGGGGAAGGACTCGGCAAGATAGAGCTTGCTGCGCCTGATCACTTCCGGGACCTGATCGGCCTTGGCCGTATTCACAACCAAAAAGCCCCGGTGGGGGTCTGGGTCCTTCGGCGAGAGCGAAAGGAAGAATCGGGGCCCTCCGGTGCCAACGTAGGCGATGCTGCTGGTTACTTCGGGGTTGGCCGCCTCGTCGCCCAGCCAGGCCGCGTATTGCTGCACCACTTCGTCCGTCGTCTGGATGCGCGAACCGGCGGGCAGGTCCAGATAGACCAGGAACTGGTTTCGGTCGCTCGGCCCGAAGAACTCCCGGACCAGGGAGGATGCTGCATAGCCGGCGACGATCAGAAGCCCGAGCGTCACGGCGAGGGTGGCGTATCGCTGCCTAAGGACGAATTCCAGGAATGAGCGATATCGGCGGTAGAAGCCGCTGTCGTAGGGATCCTCGCCTGAGTCTTTCCCACCGGCCGGCGCCTTGACCACGAGGAACCAGTTGCACATGGCCGGGGTCATGTACATCGACAGCAGCCAGGACGCCAAAAGCAGGATGATCACGACCATCGGCAGAGCGAAGGCATACTCTCCCGTCTGGCCGTCGATCAGCAGCATCGGCAGGAAGGCCAGGATGGTGGTCAGCGACGATGTCAGTAGAGGGACCGCCAGGGTCTGACCCGCGGCAAGGCAAGCCTCGCGCTGCTCCTGGCCGCGCTCCATGCGGGCCCGGATGTCTTCGACCACCACGATCGCGTTGTCGACCAGCATGCCCAGGGCCACGATTGCGGAGAGGATCGAGACGCGGTGCAGCTCGATGTCCATGAGCCACATGACGATCAGGCCGAGCAGCATGGTGATCGGGACGAAGGAGCCGACGATCAGCCCCGCCCGCAGGCGCAGGAAGAGAACGACCACCACGAGCACGGTCACCAGGGTCTGGTAGACGTTGCTGAGCGCACCGTCGACCGCCGCCTGGACCAGGTCTGGTTGGAAGGTCGCGTACTCCATCACGTAGCCGACGGGCAGCCCCGCTTCGAGCTCCCTGATCTTGCGGGTGAGCTGCCTCCCGAACTCCACGCTGTTCACGCCGGGCGTTATGGAGAGGCTGATCACGACCGCCGGCTTCCCCTTGTAGTAGGCGAGACTCGACGGCGGGTCGACGTAGCCGCGCTCCACCGAAACCAACTCGGTCAGGTTGACCAGCTGGTCGGACTCGGGGATCGAGATCAGCACCGCTTCGATGTCTTCGATGCTCTGGAAGTCGCCGGAGGGTTCGATGACGAGGTCTTTCTCTTCCACTTCGACGGTGCCGCTGGGCAGGATCACGTTCTGCTGCTGCAGGGTGGTCAGCACGTCGTAGATGCTGATCCCGAACTGGGCGAGCTTGGCGTTGGAGAACTTGAGATAAACCTGTTCGTCCTGAACCCCGTAGAGCTCGACCTTGCGGATTCCTTTGAGCTCGTAGAGCCGGTCGCGCACGTCGCGGGCGACCAGGCGCATCTCGGCCATCGAGAAGCCGTCGCTCCAAAGCGCGATGGTGGCGACCGCGGTCAGGCCGAACTCGTCATAGACCAAGGGACCGACCGTGCCCTCTGGCAATTGCGGCCGGACGTCGTCCATCTTGTTGCGTAGCCGTTTCCAGATCGCCTCTAGGTCCTCGTACTCGTCGCGCAGGATGGCGTGGATGACGGTGATGCCGGTCTTGCTCTCCGAGGTGATCTCGTCGATCTCGGGCATGGTCCGGATCTCTTCTTCGATCCTGCGGGTGATCAAATCCTCGACCTGAAGCGGATCCATGCCCGGAAAGGCCGCAGTGATCACCGCCTCGCGGATCACGATCGGCGGATCCTCGAGGCGCGGAAACTGTACGAAGAGATAGATGCCGACGATGACGATGCCGAGGATCGCCGTGATGGTCAGTCGGCTGGTGTTGATGGCGAAGTCGGTGATCGAGAACATGGCGAACTCCGGCAGCGGGGTGGGACGGGGCAGGGCTGACTACTGCGAGAGCAGCTTCACTTCCTGGCCGTCCTTCAAGAAGCTGACCCCGGCGATCGCCACGACATCGCCTGCGGTCACACCCTCCGTGATCACCACCAGGTTATCCCGGACTCCGTCCGCCTTGACCGGTGTTCTCTTGACGGCCGAGGTCTCCGGATCGAAGACGAAAATGTAGCCTTCCCTCGGGTTCTGCGGATCCACCCCGGGCGCGAGGGCCGAGATCGGCACCAGGTAGGACTCCGCCTCGTCCTCGCCGCCCAGGATCAGGCTGACTTCGGTGGTCATGCCGGGCAGCGCGCCCTCCTGCTGCTCGAGGATCGCAACCTTGACCGGGAACACGTTGCCGGCCTCCGCCTGTGTGCCGATTTCCGACACCCGTCCCTTCACGGTCCCGATCGGCCCGGTCAGGAATCGGACCTCGGCGGGCAGGCCGAGGTAGATGTCGCGAACGGTGCCCTCCGGCACGCTGATCTTCGCCTCCATGGCGCCCTCGACGTAGACGTCGAAGATCGTCTGGCCTCGAGAAACCTCGGCGAAGGCGTCGACGTAGCGCCTGGCGACCACCCCGTCGAGCGGCGCGAGCAGCTCGGTCTTCTCCAGATCGCGGCGCGCAAGGTTCAGCTCGGAGACCCGGTACCTGACCTGGTTCTGCGCACTCTCATAAGCCGCCAGGGCCTGCTCCTGGGCCGACCTCGCCACCCATTGCTTCTTGTAGAGGGCGTCCTGACGCTCGAACTCGGTCCTCTTTTCGGCCTCGTCGGCCCGGGCTCGGCCAAGCGCCGCCTTGGCCGATTCGACGCTCAGCTCGAAGGTCTGTCTGTCGAGCGCGGAGAGAACCTCCCCGCTCTTGAAGCGATCGCCGACATCGACCTTGAGCTCCCTGACGTTGCCGGCGACCTCGAAGCTCAGGGCCGAAGTATCGACGGCCTCGATCACGCCCGGGAACTTCCTGAGTTGCCCGGAAGCTCTCTGCGAGACCGTGGTGGTCTTGATCGCCCGGACCTGCTCGATCGTCTCGGGCGCCTCCTTCTCGCAGGCGACGAGCCCCCCGGTGCCGAGCAGCATCGCGGCCACCAGGCCGAGGTACCGGGGTCTCGGGCAGGGACGCCAAGAATGGGTCCTGGTCGACAACAAGTTGCTTCTCCCCATTAGATTGACCTTCGATGACAGGTTGCGCGGCCTCAGGAAGATCACTCGAGCCCGCTACTGCCTCTCCTCCTTGATCGCCCGAAAGAACTCCGTCAGATCGCTCTTCATGCGCTTCTGGCCGACCGATTGCGCGACCCCGCTGAAGAAGCCCGTGATCTGGTCTGTGAAGGCGCTGTTGACGAAGAAGACCGCGCTGCCGCCCTCGACCGGGAGCGCCACCGCGATGACCTGCAACGACTGATAGGTGTGGCCGACGAAATACTCGCGGCTGGTCAGGAGCGTGTAGTCCTCGTTGCCCGCGACCATGTCGTGCATGAGTGTCAGGGCGGGCCGGCCTTCCACGTTGCGTTTCAGCCAGAAGAAGTTGTGGGTGATCTCGGCATTCTTGGTCTCGGGGAACCCGAAGAAATCGGCCGCGAAGTCGGGAAAGTAGCTCTCGAGGAAATTCCTTGCCTGCTCCGATATGTCTTTCAGTTCCTTCGCCGGCTCGAGAGTCGCGTTGCCGCTACGGTAAGGCGCGATCCCGCCCAGACCGCCCTTCTGGTAAGCCTCGAAGCGCCCGACAAGGATCTCACGATATGCGGCAGAGACCGTCTCGACCATGTCCTGGGAGTCGGCGTCCAGGTCTCTCAGTTTGGTTCTCAGCGTCTCGATCTCCTCGGCACTGAGATTGAAGTCCTTGCCGCCCCGATAGCCGAGAAGCTTCCTGGCCTCGGCGCCCTCCGACGGCGCGAAGCCAATCGCCTGCCATTCCGCAGGTTCGGTGGCAGGGCTCAGCGCACCATAGGCGAGAATGCCTTGGTCTTGATCGAAGCCTCTTCCCTTTCGCGTGTCGTCCGTCAGCGTCTTCACCGGCACCGGAAGAAACACGGCCGCAGCCGCGATCAGCTGATCGTCCCGCGTCCGCTTGACGTCCGTCGTGACGATCTTGCCGGACTTGAGGGCCTGGCGGTCCTTCTCGCTGTAGCCGAGGCGCGACATCACCTCGTCGACGCTCGGCGGCTTGGTGTCCTGCGCCGCCGCCGCGCCGAGGGTGACCGTCAAGAAGAGCAGCGCGCTTGCACAGGTTTTCAGCATGATCTCTCCCGATGTCGGCCGATTGCGTCCGCCGTCCGGCAGTACCCTAACCCTCAAGACAGGCCGACACCAACACATCCAATGAGACCGGCGCAGACCTCTGTCACGCCCCGGCGCCGGCGGGCTTTGCGAGAGCCCCCCTGCGGCCGAACTTTCTGGCAATGCCCGCATCATATGCGCGAAGTGGATAGTCCGGTTCTGCCAATTGCGACTAAATTGAGGGTCTTCTACCGCGACACGGCAGCTCAGGCCTTGTGTCCCCGCTACGTCGCCAGCGCGCGGGTGCGGTTGTTGGCCGAAGGGCCGGATAGAGAGGGTTCCGAATCTGCGCCTTGGAATGTCGGACCTGTGACAGCCCGGGATATCGGCTACGATGGATCGTACCAGTCAGCTGCGAAGTGGAGGATCAGGATGATGCGTGGATTGGCTCTGGCTGTCGGGGCGTCAGCGGCGCTCGCGGTCGCGCGGCCGGCGGCGGCCCAGGAGCTCTATTTCTATCCCAGTCAGGGACAAAGCCAGCAGCAGCAGAACCAGGACTTCGGGGAATGCCATGCCTGGGCGGTCCAGCAATCCGGCTTCAATCCCATGGCGCAGCCGGCGCCGCCGCCGCAGGAAGCCACGCAGGGCGGTCTGCTCCGCGGCGGTGCCCGCGGCGCAGCGGCCGGCGCGGTGGTCGGTGCCATCACGGGCAATGCCGGCCGGGGCGCCGCGGCCGGGGCCGCAGGCGGCGCCCTGATCGGCGGATTTCGCAGGCAGGATCAGCGCAGGCAGCAGGAGCAGGCGCAGCGGCAGTACAACCAGCAGCAGGCCGCCGGCCGCTCCTCCTACAACCGGGCCGTCAGCGCTTGCATGCAGGGCCGCGGCTACGGCGTGAGCTAGGAAAGGATCCGCATATGCGACTCTTCGGTACGCTTGTCCTGGCCGCGCTCCTGCTGGCTTCACACGCTGCTCGGTCGGAGGGCTTCGACAGGTCGAATCCCGTGATCTGCGCCTCCGTCGACAGTCTTTCCTGCGCACCGGGCGAGGCCTGTCAGGCCGCGACCACGGAGGCACTCAACATTCCTCAGTTCTTCCGCATCCACTTTGCCGAGAAGGTGGTGAAGGCGGAGCGACCCGATGGCGAGGAGCGCACGTCGGAAATCAGGAGCATCGACGAGCTCGAGAACGAGCTGATCCTGCAGGGGACGCAGGGCGGCCTCGGATGGAGCCTCACGATTGCGCGCGCGACCGGCAAGATGTCCTTATCCGCCGTCGGGGATGAGGTCGCCTTCGTTGTCTTCGGCGCCTGCACCCGCCTGTGATGGAGGTGAAGGCCGGGCTCGGTCGGTGATGGAAGACCTGCAGTGTTTCAGGAGCAGCGATGCTCCGAGCAAGTCCAGGGAGACGAAAAGGAGGCTAGAAGCATGAGAAAGACGGCATTGGCTCTCGCCACGGCCTTGGCCCTTGCTGCGACCGGCGCTCTGGCGCAGGGCAGCAATAAGATCAAGACCCTTTCGGTCGATGATTTCCAGCTCGACACCGCCAAGGAGCTGGTGGAGATCTGCACGCTCGAATCCGCCCATCCCGATTTCCAGACGGCCATAGGGTTCTGCTACGGCTATATCTCGGGCGGCGGCCATTTCCATAGGGCGCTGGCCAATGGACCGGAATTCGATCCCATGGTGTGCCCACCGACGGAAGTCACTCACGACCAGGTGGTGAAGATCTTCACGGCCTACACCCAAGCCAATCCGCAGTTTCTCGAGGAGCCGGCGATGGATGTCCTGTTCCGTGCCGCGGTTGCCAAGTGGCCCTGCGGGTAGAGGGCTTTCGTGGATCGCCTTTGAATTTGGGAGTAAGGGAACTATGACGAAGACCATGGCAATAACCGGTACTAGCCACCCGGACGGCGGCCTGCTGCGGCGCATCGCGATTCCGTTTCTCGTGGCCTGCGCACTCATTCTCGCTGGTTGTTCCTCGGATCCCTCGAAGCGGGAGACCGAGGAGCGTACCGGCAAGGGCGTCGGCATCGGGGCGGCGGCAGGCGCGGCAGGCGGCGCCTTGTTCGGCGCAATCGCCGGCAAGCCCGGAACCGGCGCAGCGATCGGGGCGGCGGCAGGCGCGGTCCTCGGCGGTGCCGGCGGCTACATCTACGACCAGAGCCAGAAGCGCAAGGACGCCGAGAGCGAGAACGAGCAGCTCAAGCGCGAGAATGAGGAGTTGCGCCAGCAGCAACAGCAGCAGCAGTAGCTGTCCTCGGCACCGGGATTGCGGCCCCGACGAGGAAGCGAGCCGATCTCTGCACCGCCTGGGGGAGGGTGGGCATTGCCCACGCGAGGGATTCGCGGCCCAAGGCCTTCGGAAGTCGAGCCTGTGAACCTTCCGCCGGGCGCCGGCCGCGCCCCGAGCGAGAGGTTCGAGCCCCGCCGCACACCCGGGTGGCCTTCGTCGCAAGATGGCCAGGCTTGCGGGGTGATGTATGGTAGTGACCTGAGTGTCACGGTGAAGGAGGGTATCTGAGTCAAGGGGTTGCTAGGTTCGATCGGGGCCGGGTCTGCGCCCGGCGCCGTGTGCGGGGGCGGGAGCTGTCGTAGTTCCAAGCGTCCTATGGGGGAGCGAAAATGACCGCTGAGACAACAGCGACGAAAGGCGGTGAGCTTGAGCTCGAACCGACGCGGGAGGCCTTGGTCCTCAAGCTGAAGGGGCCCTGGCGGTTGGCCAGGGGAATCAGTTCGATGGAGAGCCTCTTCGCGCGGCGCGAGCTCACATCGATCCCCAAGCAGATTAGGATCGATTCCTCTGCGCTGACGGAGTGGGACAGCGCTCTGATTTGCTTCCTGGTCGAGCTGAAGAAGCGCTGCCAGACCTTGAACATCGCCTTCGATGCGAGCGATCTTCCCGAGGGCGCCAAGCGCCTCGTCGACCTCGCCCTGGCCGTTCCGGAGCGCGAGGATTCCAAGCGGGCGGAGAGCCGCAGCGACTTCCTGACCGTGATTGGTCGCGATGTCATAGACTCCCTCAAGAGCGCCGGCGAAATGCTTGATTTCTTGGGCGAGAGCTTCATCGCCTTGGGTCGCGCGATCCGTGGCCGCGCGCGCTTCCGCATGTCCGACGCGTTACATCTGGTTCAGCAGTGCGGGCCCGACGCCCTGCCGATCGTGACCCTCATTTCATTTCTCGTCGGCATGATCTTGGGCTTCGTCGGTCTGGTCCAGCTCGAGCAGTTCGGCGCCGACATCTTCGTGGCCAATCTTGTGGCCGTCGCCATGGTCCGTGAAATGGGCGGCATGATGACGGCGATCATCATGTCCGGGCGGACCGGCGCCGCCTTCGCCGCCCAGCTTGGCACCATGCAGGTCAACGACGAGATCGCCGCCTTCCGGACCATCGGCATCCCGCCGATCGAGTTCATCGTCCTGCCGCGCATGCTGGCGCTGATCTTCGCGGTTCCCCTGCTGACGATCTACGCCAACATCATCGGTATGCTGGGCGGCTCGCTGGTCACCGTGGCCCTCACCGAGGTGTCGATGCTGCAGTACTACGTGCAAACCGTGCAGTCCGTCGGCCTGATCGATTGGGCCAGCGGCCTCGTCAAGGCCACCGTCTATGGGATCATCATCGCCATCTCGGGCTGCCTGCGCGGCATGCAGTCCAAGAAGAGCGCGGCTGCCGTGGGCGAGGCCGCCACCTCGGCCGTGGTCATGTCGATCGTCTTGATCATCATCGCCGAAGCGATCCTGACGATCATGTACCAGATCCTGGGGATCTAGCGATGGCCGAACAGCAGGTCCCCGAGCCAAGCAGGGTCAGCCCACCGGCCGTCGGGCCGCAGGCCGGTGCGGATGCGCCCATCGTGATCGAGGACGTGACCATGGCCTACGGCACCTTCGTGGTGCAGAAGGACCTCAACTTCACGGTCAAACGCGGCGACATCTTCATCATCATGGGTGGCAGCGGCTGCGGCAAGAGCACGGTGATGCGCGCCCTCATCGCGATGCAGCCGCCGGCCAAGGGTCGCGTCTGGTTCGAAGGCGAGAGCCTGTGGGAGATAGAGGAACAGGCGCGCCAGACCCTGATGCAGGAGACCGGAGTCGTCTTTCAGAGCGGCGGCCTGTGGAGCTCCATGACCCTGGCCGAGAACATCTGCCTGCCCCTGGGCGAGTACACCGACCTCTCGGAGAAAGACTCCTTCGAGGTCGCCAAGCTCAAGCTCGCCCTGGTCGGCCTGGCGGGTTTCGAGGATTTCTATCCCTCCGAGATCTCCGGCGGGATGCAGCGCCGCGCTGGTGTGGCTCGCGCTTTGGCGCTTGATCCGCAGATCCTGTTCTTCGACGAGCCTTCGGCCGGGCTCGATCCGATCAGCTCCCGGCGCCTCGACGACCTGATTCTCGAACTCCGGGACAGTCTCGGCACGACGATCATCGTCGTCACCCACGAGCTCGCCAGCATCTTCACCATCGGCAACAACTCGGTGGTTCTCGACCCGGACAGCAAGACCCAGATCGCGACTGGGGATCCGAAGTGGCTGCGCGACCATAGCGAAGATCCGCGTGTGCGTGCGTTCCTGAACCGCGGAGAGGAAGAATGACGTTCACGGACCGCGCAACGGAGGGGGAGGACTGAGACGCCATGGCCAAGGCCAATCCTAGAACCGTTGGGGGGTTCGTGCTCGGCGCCGTCGCTCTTGCCGTCGCCGCTGTTGCCGTCTTCGGCACCGGAAGGTTCTTCGAGACACGGGACACGGTGGTCTCTTTCTTTTCTGGCTCGCTCATGGGCCTTCGCGTTGGCGCCCCGGTGGAGATGCGTGGGGTCCTGATCGGCACGGTCACGGACCTATGGGTCGAAGTCGATCCGGAAACTCTAGAGTTTACCTTCCCGGTCCTGATGGAAATCCAGCAATCGAGAATCCGCGGCATTGCCGAAGTCGAAGAGGATCGTCTCGACGAACTCATCGACGACGGGCTTCGCGCGCAGCTCGCCACACAGAGCCTGGTGACGGGCCAGCAGTCGATCCAGATGCAGTTTCTGCCGGAAACGGAGGTCGAGTTCGTAGAGACGACTCTTCCCTATGACCAGATTCCCACCGTGCCATCGGTGTTCGAGCAGATCGAGAGCGATGTCAGCGAGGTGATGAGGCGGGCGAACATACTGCTGGACCGTGTGAATGACATACTCTCCGATGACAACCGGTCGAGGGTCGGAACCATTCTGGACAACCTGACCAAGACGACGACCGAACTTGAGCAGGGCATAGACTCCCTGAACCGGCTGGTGGAGGATGCGCAGGAGGTGGTGCTGAACGTCAAGAACACCGATCCGAAGATACAGAGACTTCTCGATACCGCGAACGGGACTCTGGAGCGCTATGGTGCCCTAGCCGAGCGCAGCACGGCGCTGGTCGAGGAAAATCGCAAGGGCATGAAGGACTTCACCACGACCGGGCTCTACGAGCTGACCAACCTGGCGGTCGACGCCCAGGGTGCGATCGAGCAGTTTCGACGGGTAATGGAAGAGATGGAGCGCGACCCCGCGCGCTTCTTCCTGGGCAGGCCCGCAGAGGTGGAGGTGCAATGATGGACTGGCGCAAGCAAGGTCAGACTCCGATTACAAGGCGCTTTTTTGGCGGTCTCTTGCTCTCGGTTCCGGCGCTGGCGCTGGTTGCTTGCAGCCTTCCGGGCGGGCGCAAGGCGCCCCGCCGCGTGAGGCTGACGGCGGCCGAGGACTTCCCGCCGAACATGCCTTCGGTGGCCTGGACCTTGCTGGTCAACGAACCGCAGGCGACGCTCTCGCTCAACTCCGCGAAGGTCGCCTACATCGGCGAGAAGAAACAGATCGCATATCTCGCGACCGCTGAGTGGGCGAGCCGGGCGCCGGAGATGGTCATGGAACTGCTGGTCGAGTCCTTTCAGAACTCGAACAAGATCCTGACGGTCGGCGACCGTCGGGCGCGGATCCGGCCGGACTTCGAGCTCGAAACCAGACTCGTCGAGTTCTTCTTCGAGCAGACCGACAAGAACGCCGGCGAGGTGCGGGTCCAGCTTGAGACGACCCTCATCAAGCGCCCGCAGCGCTCGCCCCTGGCCACCTTTTCCTTCGAGTCCACCTCCACAGTCTCGCCGCGCTCTCTCGACAACATTATCGCGGCCTTCGACGAGAGCCTGAGGGACGTGATGGAGCAGACGGTGGAGTGGACGCTCCAAACCGGCGCGCGCGCCTAGCGCGGGCCGGGAACGCCAGCCTGTCCGCGCTCGGCCGAAAGTTCGATCTAAAGCGGGGTGATTTGAAGCTGAACCGGCTTCAAAACTGAATCCCGCTTTCCCTTAACGATTGAGAGTACGGCTCAGACATGAGGTCGATTCGACCTCATGTCATCGTGCTCTAGGCTCGACCGCCCGCGCTGGTTGATGACACCGGCGGCGCTGCGACACGGTGCACCGGCTTCCGCGCGGCGGGCGAACGCTGCGTCCGGAAGAGCCGTGGCTGCCTCTGGGCCAGCGTCTTGGACGGCACTTCGCCGAAGTGCTTGCCGTAGGCCATCGAGAAGCGTCCGAGATGAAAGAAGCCCCAGCGGAAGGCGATGTCCGTCACCGAGGCCTCCGAGGGCTCGGATCGTCTCAGATCGGCGTGGGCACCCGTCAGGCGCCGCAGCATGTGATACCTCGTGGGCGAGATGCCGAAGTAGTTCTGAAAGGCATATTGCAGCGTCCTGACGCTGATCCCGACCTCGGCGCTGAGCTCGGTGAGTCCCAGGGGCTCGTGCCGCTTCGCCTCCATGATTTCGCGGGCGCGTCGCGCGTGGAGGCGCACCTGCCGGGAATTCCCGGCAAGGCGCTGTCGTTTGTCCCAGTCGACGCTCGAAAGGGCCATAACCAGCAGATTGCCGATGTCAACCGAGATCGTCCGGACGTCGGTCCCGAGACGATGGCGGTCCGTCGAGACAGCCCCTTTCATGAAGATCCTTGCGACATGTTCTTTAAGCGCCGCTGTCGCGGGCCCGTCGATTATGCAGTCCTGACCCCGGGCGCCCGGCATCTCGGCATCCGGGCCGAAGGCGGCGCGCCAGACGGCGAGATAGGCCGCCTCCGTCATGTAGACCCCGGCCAGCTGGGTCTCCTGCTGTATGAGGACGTCTTGCTCGGTACGGCCGTGAAATACAATCGCTTCGGCTTCGGTGAAGGCCCGTCCCTGGCAGCGCAACGACCGTCCGATTTTGACCGGCAGGATGATCGGGACGAGCTGCCTTGGACGCGTGCCCAGGCCATGAAGCGCAGGGCAGCGATGGGTTTTTAGCGAAAGATAAAGCCCGGGAAGCGCGAGACTTTGGTATCTGGCGGTATAGCTGCCGGGGGAGAGCTGTATGTAGCGAAGATCCCATCCCTCGGCCTCGGCGTAGTCCTGTGCCTCCTCAACGTCTGCGATGGTCTGACTGTGGATTTTAGGAACCTTGTCACCTGCCAGGTCGGTGATGTCCACGCGAAGCCCCCCTAGATCATCGATAGCCTCAATCAGAACACATACATATCACTGCGGTGTGCCATTTCACGACAGTGTGCCTGTTCACGACAATGCGATGCTTCACAAGCATCGGTCCAGCGAAAAGCTGCCGCCGCAACATCACCCACGCGATGCGGTCTGAAGAACCGGAGCGTCCGAGGTTCACGGCACCGCCAACCTGTCGGCCACCTCTATGAAGACGCTTTCCGGGGCGTTTCCGGGTCCGGGACCGGCGGTCTGCGGGGCGCCCGCCTGGTCGCCGGTGTCCGCTGCCCTTGGAACAGCCGCGTCTCGCGGCGGCTCAGCGTCCTAGAGGGCAACTCACCGAAATGGCTTCCGTAAGCTCTGGAGAACCGCCCGAGATGAAAAAAGCCCCAATGCGTGGCGACTTGCGTCACCGAGACCTCTGCCGGATCCGCTTGCTTGAGCTCGGTATGGGCGCCAGCCAGCCGGCGAAGCAGATGGTAGCGTCCCGGCGAGATGCCGAAGTGGTCCTGAAAGGCGTACTGCAACGTCCTGACACTGACCCCGACCTGAATGCCGAGGTCGGTGAGCGTCAGCGGCTCGTGCCGCTTTTCCTCGATGATGTCGCGGGCACAGCGGGCATGACGTGCTTTACGCTCGATGCTTCCGGGCTGCCAGGGGGGCAAGTCCTGGTCCTGGCCATAGACAGCGGCCACCAACAGGTCTTTGAGGCGCCCTGAGAGGCCCGGGCTGCGCAGGTCCGGTATCTGAGCCTCCGGATCCGGTCCGAACAACGCGCCCAGCATTGTTTTCAAGAGCGCGACCTCCGGACCGCCCACGATCCGTATCGGCTTCGAGAGGTATTCCGCCCCCGGTTCGGAACCGCGAAGGACTGTAAGACGGGTTTCCTCTGGCAAATAGGCAACGATCGCATGGATGCCGCCATCGATGGCCAGGTCGATGTCTTCTTGGCGGTCGACGAGGATCAGATCCGCGTCGCTGACCTTTCGCCCCTGGAACTGAAACGACCGACCGGTCTTGACCGGAAGGATCACGGTGGCGAGGTCTCCTGGTGCTCTGCCTGAGATGTGCAGCGAATAACCGCGGTAGTTCTTCCGCACCAGAAAAAGAGCGGGTAGATCTAGGCGAGCGTAGTCACCGACGAAGCCACGGCTGGGGAGGGGAAGGAATCGGACATCCCAGCCTTCCACCATCGCCTGCTCCCGAGCTTCGTCGATGGTTTTGAGTTGCCGCCGCGAAATCTTGGGCCCGAGACCTTTCCCGAAAGGTGCGATTCGGCTCAAACCGGATTCCCCCCAAGCACTTCGTCATCCGAAGTCATTTTTGTTACGGGGATATGTCGGCGCCGGATCAAATTCCTTGCGTTCGCAGTGTCAGTCGGGGCAGGCACCCGGTGGTCGCAAGGAATTACCATTTTAGGTCAGGCGAGCGCCGCGACCCGCTTCGGAGGCCCTTCGCATTGTGATCGGAAGCAGCGCAGGCTAGGCTCTGCGGCGTGGGTTCGCTGAGCGTAGAGGAAGGGAGCGGCGGCAATGCACTTTCGAAAGTCGGGTCGTCTCGCTTTGGCGGGTCTGGTCCTGCTGGCTGTACCCGCGTCGGCGGAACCGATGGAGGGGTCGATGGCCAAGCTCGTCGGCCATCCCTCGGCCGACCTAACGCCCGAGGGCGTCTTCGAGCGAATGGACGAGAACAGGGACGGCAAGCTCAACCGCGCAGAGCTGAGAAACCGCAAGATGAACGTTTTCTTCGTCCGCGATAAGAACCTGGACTCCTATATCTCGCGTGAGGAGTTCGATTCACTGAGCGATTCGGTCTTCGCCGCGCTGGACGAGGACAAGGATGGCCGGATCTCCGGGTTTGAGTTCAATCAGGGCAAGCTGACCGAGTTCGAAACGATCGACACCAACGGCGACAACGTCATCAGCCTCGAGGAGTTCCAGGCCTTCAGAGTCCGTATTGAGGGATAGACTCAACCTCAGGCCCTGGAGACGGTCACCTAGCAGCTGCGCCCGGTCTTGTGCCGCGCGTGCGTCCGCTTTGATCCGGCGGATTGCGCTAGGGATGGTAGGGCGCGGAAGGCGGATCGAGAGGAGTCTCGAATGCGGAGGTGGAGCGCCGCTGCCTGGCGAGACGGCGTTTTTGCGCGAATCGGATAGCCCCGGTTCGAGGCGCGCGCTAAATTTTCGACCGTTGCGAGACAGCTGGCTTGGCGAGAAGGCCGAATGACGGCGTGAACCTTTTGGGGGGTATCGCGAGAATCGGTCCACGCGAGTTTCGGGGGAGGATCTCAGATTCGAGGCACCCCTGGACGGACAGAAGGGGGAGTAGTCCGGTGTCGGCAAAGGTCCTGGCGATCATCTTTGTTTCGTTGTTCTCCTTGTGTGCCTGCGTGAAGGTCGGCCCGGATTTCGAGCCGCCGGAGGCGCCGCTTCAGGACGACTGGCTCGAGGACGCCGAGGCGGGGGTCAAGGCCGAGCCCGCGGACTTCAGCACCTGGTGGCAGGTCTTCGAGGATCCGGTCCTGACCGAGCTGGTGGAGACCGCGACCAGGCAGAACCTGACCCTGCAGTCCGCCGGCCTGCGGGTGATCGAGGCGCGCGCCCAGCTGGGCATCACGGTCGGCCAGCAGTACCCGCAGGTCCAGGACGCGGTCGCCGACTACTCCTACAACAAGGAGGCCAACAACGCACCGAACACCAGGGGGAACGACCGCACCTACCAGAACCTCACCATGGGCATCGACAGCACCTGGGAGATCGACTTCTGGGGCAAGTTCGCGCGCGCGATCGAGTCCTCGAGCGCCAGCCTGGGAGCGAGCGTCGCCGACTACGACGACTTCCTGGTGATCCTGACCGCCGAGGTGGCGCGGAACTACGTCGTGGTCCGCGAGGCCGAGGAGCGCATCCGCCTGGCGCGCTCGAACGTGGTCATCCAGCGGCGCAGCCTGGAGATCGCGTCCTCGCGCTTCCGCGCCGGCGCGGTGAGCGAGCTGGACGTTCAGCAGGCGCGGGCGCTGCTGGCGGAGACCCAGTCCTCGATCCCCTTCTTCCAGATCCAGCGGCGCCAGGCGCGCAACGCCATCGCGGTGCTGCTCGGGATCCCGCCGTCGGAGCTCCTGGAGATCTTCGGCGAGGATCCGGAAGAGGAGCTGGACGCACCGGAGGAAACCGAGCTGACCTTGATCCCGACGGCGCCCGGGGAGGTCGCGGTCGGGATCCCGGCGGAGCTGCTGCGGCGCCGGCCGGACGTTCGCCGCGCCGAGCTGGACACCGCGGCCCAGAGCGCGCAGATCGGCGTCGCGCGCGCTCAGCTCTTCCCGGCCTTCAGCCTGGGCGGCTTCGTCGGCCTGCAGACCGCCGGCAGCACCGACCGCCGCTCGAACAACGCCAGCCTCACCGATCTCTTCAAGACCGACAGCTTCACCGGCTTCATCGGCCCGACGGTCTCCTGGCCCTTCCTGAACTATGGCCGCCTGACCAACAACGTCCGGGTCCAGGACGCCCGCCTGCAGGTCCTGATCGCCGACTACCAGAACACCGTCCTGGAAGCCTACCGGGAGGTCGAGGACGGCCTGGTCGGCTTCCTGCGCTCGCGCGAGCAGGCCGACTTCCTGACCACCAGCGTCACGGCCTCGAAGCGCTCGGTGGAGCTGGCCTTGCTCCAGTACCGCAACGGCGTGGTCGACTACACCCGGGTCCTGGACACCCAGCAGGACCTGGTCGAGCGCCAGGACGAGCTCGCGGTCTCCCAGTCGGCGATCGCCCAGAACCTGATCCTGAGCTACCGCGGCCTGGGCGGCGGCTGGCAGACCCGCGGGCCGAACGACTTCGTGCCGCCGGAGACGATCGAGGTCATGCGCACCCGCACCGACTGGGGCGGGATCCTGCCGCCGGACGATCTCGGCGACGCCCCCGACAGCGGCACCGCAGCCGCCGAATCCGACACATACTTCAGAAGGCCGGACTTCTAAAGGGGCGGCGGCCGCGTGACCCCTCGAGACCACCGCGTCACGCCTCCCGGTCAACTCGAAGAAGCGCAATCCGGCTCCGTCGACAGGCTGCAGTGGCGGAAATGCGGCCCTCCAGCATTAAAGTTCTGTTACAGCCATGGGTTGCATTAATCGGATAGCACCCGTCTGCGCCTGCCGCTAGGCTTTCTCATCTTCGACTTCGCCCGCATGGCGAGCGATTGGAGGTGAGGCAGGTCGCCTCGGGCGCTGTAAGTGGTGTCACGCGGTATGGGCGGCTCTCTGTCACGCAGCGTCCGTTCGTTTGGGACGCGGCCGCCGGCTGAATCCAAAGATGCCGACTTTCGAGGTCCGAGGCCGCGCCGCCCGCTCTTGCCATCCAAGAGACAGGAGAAAGCGGTTATGAATCAAAGACGTAAAGGAACTTCGCGAAGCTTTGCGGGCGCACTCCTGGTGGCTGTCTTCACCGTGTCTTTCGCCTTCACGACCGTGGCTGGTTCAAAGCATGACCCTTACGCGGGCCTATCCGGAGAAGACCTGGCAGCCGTCTTGTCGAGCTTTCATACGCGCGTGATCGGAGATGAAAAGCGGGTCAAGGGAACCTCGAAGGAAAGACGAACGGCGAAGTACATCGCGTTTCAGTTGCGCCTAGCCGGCTATAACCCACGGCTGCAGCGGTTTGACGCGGCGACGGGCGAGCTGATCGGTCCCGAGAAGAAACGATACGGGCCCAGACGGGACCAAGTGATTTCCTACAATGTCATCGCTGAGAAGAAAGGCAGCGTCGACCCCGAACGTGTTCTCGTTTTGGGCGCTCATTTGGACTCGGTGCCGCAGAACGATGGCACCGGCTACTCGGACAACGGCGCCGGTGCGGGCGTCGGGCTCGGTGTCGCGCAGGTACTGGCCAAGCAAGATCTGCCGTTCACCACCGTCTTCGTCTTCTTTGGTGCCGAGGAAAGCTGTCCGAGCTACATCGACTACTGCGTCGACAGCGGCCTGGCCGGCACCGGCGGCAAGAAGGGCTCAACGGCCTACACATCGACGTTCACCCCTCAGCAGGTGAACGATACCGTTGCGATGCTGAACCTCGATACCGTCGTCGGCGGCGACTTCCTCTATGCCCATGGCGCGTCAGAGGGTTCGGACGGCTGGGTCAGGGAGCGCCTGCTGGAAATCGCGGCGGAGGCGAGGATCGACCTTCGCATCAATCCGGGCTATCCGATCGACTATGCCGACGGCAAGGTGCTGTATCCCCGGGGTACGACCGGTGACTGGGGGGATCATTTCCCCTTCGAGGAAAAGGGCGTCGAGATCGGCTTTATCGAGGCGACCAACTGGGACATCGGCGATCTGGACGGCTACGAGCAGTCGGAGAAGCTGCTGAACGAAACCGGCGACGGCGCGATCTGGCATACCGACCGGGACATCTTCAAGTTCCTGAAGAAGACCTTTCCCGGTCGGGTCCAGCGCCAGAACCGGGAAGCTGTTGCGCTGGTCTACCGCTTCCTGCGCGATCCCCAGCCGCCCGCCGAGCTTTCGCCCGGCGCCCTGGCCCGGCGTGAGGCCTCGATCTGCGCCGAGGTCATCGGCAAGAAGGTCGCCGGCACCTCCGGCGAGCTGGCGATGCGGGACTACATCCTCGAGCGGTTGCTGGAGATGGGCTACGACGCCGACATCCAGCCCTTCGAGATCCCCGAGGACGCCGACTACAGCGGCGGCGAGACCTCGTTCAACGTCTTCGCGGTCAAGCCGGGACAGAGCCCCACGGAAAGCGGCAAGGAATTCGTGATCGGATCGCACTACGACTCGGTGCCTCAGAACGACGGCAACGGCTACACCGACAACTGCGCCGGCACCGGCACCAACCTGGCCCTGGCCGATGTCCTGCAGGACGAAGCCGTGCCGGTCACCGTCCGGTTCATCTTCTTCGGCGCCGAGGAGCTCGGCAAGATCGGCTCGGAGGCTTATGTCGACGCCATGGATGGCGCGAGCACGGGAGTTGCAGGCGAGCCGCTCGGCGATATCGACGATGTCGAGGGAATGCTGAACCTCGACACGCCCTGGGGCGGCGATTTCAACTATGTCCACGGCGCGTCGGAGGGCAACGAGGGCTGGATCCGGGAAGCCCTTCTGAGCATTGCCGAGGCGAAGCGCTACCAATGGCAAGAGAACCCGGGCAACTTCATCTCCGTGGCCTATTGGTACGGCGGCAACGGGACCGTCCCGCAGGACACGGCTTGCGTGACCGGCGAGACCTACGATACGAAGGCCGCAGAAGAGGGCGAGCCCCTGACAGTCGACGACTTCGACAGCGACGAGCTGATCGACACCTCCGACGAGGAGGGCACCGACGTCAGCGCGGCCGACTACTGCGTCTTCCTGCCCGAAGGCACGACCGGTGACTGGTCCGATCACTTCCCATTCCAGGCCCAGGGCAAGGAGATCGGCTACATCGAAGCCACCAACTGGGATATCGGCGACTTCGACGGCTACCAGCAGTCGGCGGAGCTCTTGGAGGAGTTCGAAAACTGCATCGCGAGCGGGGGCGATACCGACGATTGCGGCGACGCCGCCGGGGCCATCTGGCATACCGACCGGGACGAGTACGGTTTCCTGAACGAGACCTTCCCAAGCCGGATCCAGCGACAATCGACCGAGATCATGGAGGTGTTGCTCGCGTTCCTGCGCGCGCCGGAACTGCCTCTTGTCGCCAGCGTGCCGCCGAGCGCCGAGGTGGTGTCTGCCCGCAGCAGCGATGTGCGGGAGCGCATCTTGCGGCGGGGCCTGCGCGTTCGGCTCAAGGCCTTGGTTGAAGACCTGGGCAACAACAACGAGAGCATCGATCTCCTGATCGAGGCGCTGAAACGGCGCGACGTCAACGACTCGGTGCTGATCAAGCGGATCCCGCCCGAGGCGGTCGCGCGCCTTGAAGAGCTGCGGGAGGAATTCGGAGACTTGCTGCGCGAAACACCGTAGCTTCACGGGCCGTCGTGGTGCGGGCGGCCCGCGCATCTCCGGGCTCCGGTCGGCCTCGAGGTTTCGGAGCGATCGCGGGTCGGAGGGCTGCATTGCCGCGGCGTCAACTGGCAAGGCGCGGCGACGAGGCGGTGAGCGACAGCGGCTCGGTCTGTGCCCGCCGGCTCGCGATCCGCCGTCGCGTGCCGAAGAGACCAAGACGCTTTCGTAACCAAAGTATAACACTTGCGTCCGGTCCCAACTCCTCGCGGTGGTGAGACTTCGATCCGCTCCGTCGGGTTTCTGTCGAACCCTCTCGAACCCGGCAAGACGCCGCTTGTGTGCGCAAAAGTCAATTGAGTTCAAAGCATTGGTTCAAGGCTCGCCCGCAAGGATCCTAGCGTGCTCGCGGCCTGCCGATGCGACTTGACGCTCGGACGATGTCGTCCTTTCACGGAGACAGCAGCCGTCTGTGTTCAATTGTTGCGTGAATCGGATAGCGCGGTATCGACGGCGGGCCTAGGGTCGTGATGACAGCCACAATCCGCGAGTGAACCAGCGGGGTGAATGTTGAAGGGGAGGGCCGTCGGCAGGGCTGGCGCGCAATGGCAGGTTTCCGATGCCTCTGTTTCCTACTGTTGCGCCGGGGCTATTCGCTGACCGCAGGGCGCCGACGGTCATGTTTGGCGGCGCATTGAGCGCAAGGTAACGGAAACGCGGCAAGGATGGCATCAATCGACGACGACGGAAGTGGGTCTCAAGAAACGGGTCCCGGGCGCTAGATGCCAGTCATTCCGCTGATCCGAGGGATCAGGGTGGGAGCGGAAGATGCTGATCAGAACGTGGTCAATCGCATTTGTTATCGCGATCTCCGTACAGGCTTTCCTCTCGGTACCGGTTGGGGCTCAGACGGTAGCCGTAGATGCGGAGCTGCTCAGGCAACTGCAGGAGCTCGTCAAGGAGCAATCCGACCAGCTCAAGCAGCAGTCTCAGCAGCTCGGTTCGCAGGCGCAGACCATTGAGACGCTCAAGTCTCGGGTCGATCAGTTGGAGCGGGCCTCGACGGAAACACAGAACATCGCGACCCAGGCGCAATCCACCGCGGCCGAGGCCCAGACAACCGCGACCGAGGCCCAAACGGTCGCCGCTAAGGCCATAGACACGGCGGAGCAGACGAGCGCTGGCCAGCTGCCAAGCAACGTCGTCACATCGGGCGACGACAAGATCAAGGTGACGGTTTCGGGCCAGATCAACCGGGCCGTCAACTTCACCGACGATGGCGAGGAAACCAGAGCGTACTTCGTCGACAACGACGTCTCGAATTCGCGCGTCCGCTGGGTCGGTGAGGGAACGACGATCGACGGCACCAATCTGGGCTCGAGGATCGAATTCGGCATCAGTCCCAACAACTCCGGCGACGTCAGCCAGCAAAACGAGACCTCCGACGACTTCCTCGACGTGCGGAAAGCAGAAGGCTGGGTCCGCAATGACACCTACGGCATGCTGCAATTCGGCAAAGGCCAGGCGGCGGCCGACGACACGGCGGAGTACGACCTCTCGCTGGTCGGTGCGGTGAATACCTACTCGGGTGTTGCCGATCTCTTCGGTGCCATTGAGTTCACCGAAAGCAACGAACTGACCGGTATCCGGGTCGACGACGTCTTCTTCAACTTCGACGGCGACCGGCAGAACCGCGTCGGAATCGATTCACCGGTCATCGGGCCGGGCCTTCAGATCGCGGCCTCGGCCGGCGACGACCAGCGCTACGACATCGCGCTCAAGTGGGGCTACGACTACGGCGACTGGAGCGGTGTGCAAATCGGCGACTTCCTGACCCTGGGCGCCATTTCGATCCGGGATCCGAGCATAAACAAGACGGACTGGCGCCTGGCGGGTTCCTTCTCGGCGATCCACGAGCCGACCGGTCTCGGCCTCACCGTTTCCGGGGGCATGGATGAGAGGGACCAGCGGGACAATCCGCACAACATCTATGCAAAGCTGAGTTGGGACACCAGCTTCTTCGATTTCGGCGACACCGGGTTCGGAATCGACTACACCTACGGCAAGAATAGACAGGCCGACTCTGACGAGAATCAGTCCTACGGCATCGGCGTCGTTCAGCTCATCGACGCCTGGGCGACGGAACTCTACGCCCAGTATCGCATCTTCAACTACGAACGCGAAGACGAGCAAAACCCCGACAACATCATCGCCGGCACGATCGGTGGGCGGGTCAAGTTCTGATGCGCGCCGCAATTATCCTTGTGTGCCTTCTGGCGACCGCCTGCGGCGTGACGATGAAGCCCGGCTCGGAACCGCGCAACCGCCGGGAGATTCCTCCGGGCCCGGGGATCATGAGCGGCGAGGAGGGCGAGTTCGTGATCTATCGGCTTAATCGGACGCCCCCCGCAACGAGAGCCTCCGACGAAGCAGCGGAGGCGCCTGAAGAGGATGCCTCCGACGCGGAGTCAGGCCAATAGGGCCAGCGAAGACCTTACTGGAAGCCGAGGTCAGCCTGGCCGACGCAAGCGCAACAGGGACAGAGAGCAATGGCGCATTCACATGGACGACCCTGGGGTCTTCGTGCGCTGGTCGCCATCGCGGCGATTCTGATATCGGCGGCCTCGCCGGCCTCCGCGCAGACCTTGGAACGGATCGCTGAAACCGGCGTGCTCAAGGTCGGCTACCGCGAGGACGCACGGCCTTTCTCTTTCAAGGGTGAGACGGGCGAGCCGAGCGGCTACGCGATCGAGCTCTGCCGGGAAGTCGCGGCCGACGTGGCGATCAAGCTCAAGCTGCCCGAGCTCTCGATCGACTATCGGCCGGTCTCGACGGAAGAGCGCTTTCGGGCCGTCGCGGAGGGACGGATCGACATCCTCTGCGGTGCCAGCACGGTCACCCTGGCGCGGCGGGAGATCGTCTCCTTCTCGATCCCGACCTTTCAGACCGGGATCAGCCCGCTGCTGCGCGCCGATGCACCGGCCTTCCTGCGCGAAAGCCTGGCGCAGCGCAGACCGGCGCTGCCGCCGCGCGTCGTCCTGATGCAGGCCTTCGAAGACCGGAAGTTCGGCGTGCGCGCCGACACCACGGCCGAAGCGTGGCTGCGCAAGAGCATCAAGACGCTCGCCTCCAACGCGGAGATCGCAACCGTCGACAGCCACGACGAAGGCCTTCGCCAAGTCCTCGACGGCGAGCTCGACGCCTACTTCGCCGATCGGGCGATCCTTCTGGGCATGGCCTTGGCCAGCGACCGAATGAGCGAGCTCGTGGTCGGCGAGCGGCTCTACAGCCACGAGCCCTACGGTCTGGCCCTGGCGAAGGGGGACGAGGACTTCCGCCTGCTGGTCGACCGCAGCCTCAGCCGGCTTTACCGGACGCTCGCGATCACGCCGATTTACGCCCGATACTTCGGATCTCCGGGGCGGCTGGTCCTGGCCCTCTATCAGATGAATGCCCTTCCGGAGTGACCCCAGGTGCCGATCTGTCCCACCACGAAGGGCCGGCGCCCGGACCCGGAGGCAAGCTCTGCGGCGGTGGCGCTCGAACTCCGTGACGGCGCGTTGGAAAAGGCTAAGGCGAGAAAACGCAGGGGAAGCGTGACACCATGAAGTTTCCGAGCGCATACACCATTCTCTTCGGTCTCATCATCGCGGTCGCCATCGCGACCTGGTTCGTCCCGGCCGGAGAGTACGACCGCGAGATGAACGAGGCCCTCGGCAAGGAGGTGCCGGTGCCCGGCACCTACAAGGAGGTCGAGCCGAACCCGCAGGGCTTCGTCGACGTGGTGCTGGCGCCCATCGCCGGCTTCTACGATCCCGGCAGCTACGAGGCGGCGGCGATCGATGTCGCGCTCTTCGTGCTGGTCATCGGCGGTTTCCTGGGCATCGTGACCAAGACCGGCGCGATCGATGCCGGGATCGGCGGCGCTATGCGCAGCCTCGCGGGCCGGGAAAAGTGGATGATCCCGATCCTCATGGCGCTCTTCGCGGCCGGTGGCACGATCTACGGCATGGCCGAGGAATCGCTGGCCTTCTACACCCTGATCATTCCGGTCATGATTGCCGCGCGCTACGACGCCGTGACCGGTGTCGCGATCATCATGCTGGGCGCCGGCGTCGGGACCCTGGGATCGACCATCAATCCCTTCGCCACGGTCATCGCGGCCAATGCCGCGGGCGTGCCCTTCACCGACGGGATCGTCCTGCGCTTCGTCGTTTTGATCCTCTGCTGGCTCGCCTGCGTGATTTACGTGATGCGCTACGCGGAGCGAGTCCGCAAGGATCCCGAGGTCTCCATCGTCGCCGACCGGCGCGCCGACAACGAGGCCCATTTCCTCAAGGGGCGCGATGAGGCGGATAACATGGAGCTGACCTTCACGCGCAAGATCATCCTCGTGATCTTCGCCGGCAGCTTCGGTGTGATGATCTGGGGCGTTTCCGCCGGCGGCTGGTGGATGGCCGAGATGTCCGGCCTCTTCATCGTCGCGTCGATCCTGGTCGGGATCATCGCGCGCATGAGCGAGGAGGACTTCACCAACACTTTCGTCGACGGCGCCCGCGATCTTCTGGGCGTGGCTCTGGTCATCGGCATCGCGCGCGGCATCGTGGTCGTGATGGATGCCGGCAAGATGACCGACACCATCCTGTTCTGGGCCGAGAGCGCGGTCTCCGGGCTGCCGGAGATCGCCTTCATCAATGCGATGTTCGGGCTCCAGGCGCTGCTGTCCTTCTTCGTGCCTTCGTCCTCGGGCCTCGCCGTGCTCACCATGCCGATCATGGCGCCCTTGTCCGATTTTGCCGGGGTCCAGCGCGATCTCGTGGTGACCGCCTATCAGTCGGCAAGCGGCCTGGTCAACCTGATCAATCCGACCTTTGCCGTGGTGATGGGCGGTCTTGCCCTCGGTCGGGTGCCCTACGAGCGCTGGCTACGCTTCATGTTCCCGCTGCTCGTGGCCCTCACCGTCATCATCATGGCTGCGATCAGCGTGGGGACGATCCTGAACTAGGTGCGCGGGAATGCTGCGGGAGGATGCCCAGATCGGCACGGCGCTGAACGGCGGTCACAGCGAAAGCCTGCCGGTCAGAAAACTGGGGCTTTGGATGTGCACGGCCCTCGTGGTCGGCAACATGATCGGCTCGGGCATCTTCCTGCTGCCGGCCGCCCTGGCGGCCTATGGTCCGATCTCCATCGCCGGCTGGCTGGCGACCTCGACCGGGGCCATCGTGCTGGCCCTGATCTTCGGGCGCCTTGCTCGCCTGGTGCCCAAGACCGGCGGCCCCTACGCCTATTCGCGGGAGGGTTTCGGCGATTTCGCAGGCTTTATCATCGCCTGGGGTTACTGGATCGCGCTCTGGGCCGGCAACGCGGCGGTGGCCGTGGCCTTCTCGGGCTACCTGGGATTCCTGGTCCCGGCGATCGGCGACAATCCGTTGGCCGGCCTGGCCTCGGCCCTCGCAGCGATCTGGCTGCTCACCTGGGTGAATGCGCGCGGCATCAGCGAAGCGGGCTTGGTGCAGCTCATCACCACGGTCTTGAAGCTGCTGCCCTTGTTGCTGGTCGCGCTGATCGGCCTGGTGTTCATCGACCCCGGCCTCTTCACCCCGATCAACGTCAGCGAAGAGAGCAACGCGGCCGCCGTGGCCGCCTGCGCGGCTTTGACCCTTTGGGCCTTCCTGGGCTTGGAGTCCGCGACCGTGCCGGCTGGGGACGTCGTGGAACCGGAGCGCACCATCCCGCGGGCGACCATCATCGGCACCGGCCTGGCAGCGGTCGTCTATATCGCCGTCACCGTGGTCGCCTTCGGGCTCGTGCCGGGTGCCGAGCTGAAGAGCTCGACCGCCCCCCTGGCCGACGTGGCCACGGCGATGTGGGGCGCGCTGGGCGGCACCTTCATCGCGGTCGCGGCCTGCATCTCGACCTTCGGGACCCTCAACGGCTTTACCCTGCTCACCGGCCAGGTGCCGCTCGGTGCCGCCCGCGACAGGCTCTTCCCGCCGCGCTTCGCCCGTCTGTCGAAGGCCGGGACGCCGGTCTTCGCGCTGGTCGTCTCGAACACCCTGGCGAGCATCCTGATCGCGATGAACTTCACCAAGGGGCTGGTCGACCAGTTCGTCTTCATCATCCTCTTGGCGACCTTGACGACCCTGGTGCCCTACCTCTTCTGCGCCCTGGCCGAGCTGATGATCTACATCACGACGGGACGGACGATCGTGCGCAAGGGCCTGGCACCCGTTGTCGGCCTGGCGGTCGCCGGGTTCCTCTACTCCGCCTGGGCGATCTACGGGGCCGGCCAGGAGGTCGTCTTCTACGGGTTCCTGCTGATCACGGCAGGTGTCCCGGTCTACGTCTGGTTGAAGTGGCGCCTGCGCGCCGGGAACACGAGCACAGAGGTCATTCAAGGAGAAGCGACATGACGACGTTGGGAGTCCATTCGGAAGTCGGAAAGCTGAGGAAGGTGATCGTCCATCGCCCAGGCCTGGCGATCGCGCGCCTCACGCCGAGCAACTGCCACGACTTGCTCTTCGACGACGTGCTCTGGGTCAAGCAGGCGCGCCAGGAGCACCTGGCCTTCTGCGACGAGATGCGGCACCGGGGCATCGAGGTCTATCTCTTCCGCGAGTTGCTCGAGGAAACGATGAAGGATCCGGCAGCGCGCGAATGGCTGCTGAACCTCAGGATGCCGGAGAATACGGTCGGAGTCGGCATGGCGCGGGAGCTCTACGCCCACGCGATGGAGGTGGACGCCTACGATCTTTCGGTCCACCTGATCGGCGGTATCAACCGGGCGGAGCTGCCTTTCGAGCCCAAAGGTATGCTCGCCGCCATGCTCGATCCCCAGGATTTCGTCCTGGCGCCCTTGCCGAACCAGCTCTTCACCCGCGATCCCTCGGCCTGGATCTACGGCGGCGTGACGCTTCACCCGATGTTCTGGCCGGCGCGTCGCGCGGAGACACTTAACACAGCGGCGATCTACAAGTTCCATCCGATGTTCAAGGACGCGGATTTCCAGTTCTGGTGGGGCGACGACGTCGAGAACGACCACGGCATGGCCCGCGTCGAGGGCGGCGACGTCATGCCGATCGGCAAAGGTATCGTGCTGATCGGCATGGGCGAACGCACGACCCCGCAGGCGGTCGGCCAGGTCGCGCGCAGCCTCTTCGCCAAGGGCGGGGCCGAGCTGGTCATCGCCGCCGGAATGCCCAAGGAAAGGGCCGCGATGCACCTGGACACCGTCTTCACCTTCTGCAGCGAAGAGGTCGTCAACATGTTCCCGGATGTCGTGAACACGATCCGGCCCTTCTCCATCCGGCCGGGCGACAAGGAGGGAGAGATCTCGGTCGTCGAGGAGAAGAAGCCCTTCCCGACAGTGGTCGCCGAGGCGTTGGGGGTCAAGAAGCTCCATGCCGTCCACACCGGCGGCGACCCCTATGAGGCCGAGCGCGAGCAGTGGGACGACGGCAACAACGTGGTCGCCCTGGAGCCGGGCGTGGTGGTGGCCTACGAGCGCAACACCTACACCAACACCCTGCTGCGCAAGGCGGGGATCGAGGTCGTCACCATCGCCGGCAACGAGCTCGGGCGGGGTCGCGGCGGCGGTCACTGCATGACCTGTCCGATCGAGCGCGATCCGGTCGACTATTAGGACCGGCCTGACCAGCGGGGGAAGTGACGGAGTGAATCCGATGTGCCATGACCCGCTTGAGGGCAGCCCCTGGCAGGCCAGGGCGTTGGATGCAAAGCCGGGCGACCGGCCCGGACTTCGCAGAGGATCGCGCGTCCGGGTCGGGCAGGGCAGTCGGGATCAGTTGTCTGTAGTCGAGCCGAATTGCCTAAATCGGATAGCGGCGGCTCGAAGCAAGTCGTAGCGTTAATGGTGTTGGCCAAAGGGCCGGTGAATGGAGATCTAAAAAGATGGCATTCAATCTCAAGGGACGCAATTTCCTCAAGATCGTGGACTTCAACCAGCGCGAGCTGCGCTACCTGCTGGATCTGTCGCGGGATCTGAAGCGAGCCAAGTACGCTGGGACGGAGCAGCAACATCTGAAGGGTAAGAACATCTGTCTGATCTTCGAAAAAACCTCGACCCGGACGATGTGCTCCTTTGAGGTCGCCTCGATGGACCAGGGTGCCGGCGTCACCTATCTCGGCCCGTCGGGCTCCCAGATGGGCCACAAGGAATCCATGAAGGACACGGCGCGGGTGCTGGGTCGTCTGTACGACGCCATCGAATACCGCGGCTTCGGCCAGGAGATCGTCGAGGAGATTGGAAAGTACGCCGGAGTACCGGTTTTCAACGGTTTGACCGACGAATTCCACCCGACCCAGATGCTCGCTGACGTCCTGACCATGCGCGAGCACAGCGACAAGCCGTTGCACGAGATCTCCTACGCCTTCGTTGGAGACGCGGGCAACAACATGGGTCACTCCCTAATGCTTGTCGGCTGCATTATGGGCATGGACGTACGTCTTGCCGGCCCTAAAGAGAAGTGGCCGAGCGACGACTACGTGGAGCGAGCGCGAGAGCTCGCCGAGACTTACGGCGCACGCCTCACGATCACCGACGATCCCCATGAGGCGGTGAATGGCGCTGACTTCATCCACACCGATATCTGGGTCTCGATGGGTGAGTCCGCCGAGCTCTGGGAAGAGCGGATCAAGCTGTTCAAGCCCTATCAGGTGACCAGCGAGCTGATGGCGGCAACCGGGGTCTCGAGCACCAAGTTCATGCACTGCCTGCCGGCCTTCCACAACCGCGAGACCAAGGTCGGCGAGGAGATGTATGAGAAGTTCGGCATCGCCGAGATGGAGGTCACCGACGAGGTCTTCGAATCCCCGGCCGCGATCCAGTTCGAGCAAGCCGAGAACCGCATGCACACCATCAAGGCGGTGCTCGTCGCGACGATCGGGAGCTGAGCCATGCGTGTCGTCGTCGCCCTGGGCGGCAATGCCTTGCTGCGTCGCGGCCAGGCGCTGACCGCGGAGAACCAGCGCGAGAACGTTCGGGTCGCCGCCCAGGCGATGGCGCCGATCGCCGAAGAGCACCAGCTGGTCATTTCCCACGGCAACGGTCCCCAGGTCGGGCTGCTCGCCCTCCAGGGGGCCGCCTACAAGCCGGACGAGGCCTACCCGCTCGACGTCTTGGGGGCGCAGACCGAGGGCATGATCGGCTACATGATCGAGCAGGAGATGGGCAACCTGCTGCCCTTCGAGGTGCCCTTCGCGACCATGCTGACGATGATCGAGGTCGATGTCGACGACCCGGCCTTCAAGAACCCGACCAAGTTCATCGGACCGGTCTACGAGGAGTTGGAAGCCCACCGGCTCGCGGAGGAGAAGAACTGGTCGATCCGGCAGGATGGCGACAAGTGGCGCCGGGTCGTGCCCTCGCCCTTGCCAAAGCGGATTTTCGAGCTGCGTCCCATCAAGTGGCTGCTCGAGCAGAACACGATCGTGATCTGCGCCGGCGGCGGCGGCATTCCGACGGTCTACGACGAGAACCGCAAGCTGCACGGCGTCGAGGCGGTGATCGACAAGGACCTCGCAAGTGAGTTGCTGGCGCGGGACCTCGACGCCGACCTCTTCATCATGGCGACCGATGCCGATGCGGTCTACCTCGACTGGGGCAAGCCCGAGGCGCGAGGCATCAGGCTGGCGTCGCCCGCCGCGATGCAGGACTACGAGTTCGCGGCCGGATCCATGGGACCCAAGGTCGCAGCCGCCTGTCAGTTCGCCGAGCAAACCGGCAAAGCGGCTGCCATCGGTGCGCTTGCCGACCTGCCTGATATACTTGAGGGCAAGGCCGGCACGACAATCAGCGGGTCCGCCGAGGGAGTGGAATACCATAGCTCGGCTTGAGGCCAGGCCGGGCTTCGGGCGGGCGAGAACATGAACGCCTTGACAGGCTGATCCCGGAAAAGGGGGCGACCGGGCGTTCAGGGAACAGGGAGTTTGCGGGCATGACGCGCGAGTTGGTGCGTTACTCGAAGATTCTGTCGATCGTCGGCGATATTCTACAGGTTCAGGTGCCGGAAGCTGCGGAGGGCGAGGAAGCCGTCGTCCGCTTCAAGGACCTTGCCATCATCGAGGATGAGGGTGGTCACAAGGCCCTGGCTCAGGTCATCAACATCGTCCGCGACTCGGTTTCTTTGCAGATCTTCACCGGGACCAAGGGCGTCTCGACCAGCGCGACCGTAACCTTCCTCGGCCATCCGATGCAGACGACCTATTCCCCGAACATCCTGGGGCGCGTCTTCACGGGGGCGGGGGAGCCGATGGACTCCGGGCCCGACCTCTCCATGGATCCGCAGGTCCCCATCGGCGGGCCGTCGGTCAACCCGGTCGAGCGCATCGTGCCGACCAAGATGATCCGCACCGACGTGCCGATGATCGACGTCTTCAACAGCCTGGTCGAAAGTCAGAAGATCCCGATCTTCTCGGTCTCTGGCGAGCCCTACAACCCCTTCCTGGCGCGCATCGGCATCCAGGCCGACGCCGACATCGTGGTCTTCGGCGGGCTCGGTCTGATCTTCGACGACTACTACACCTTCCGGAAGAACTTCGAGGACGCCGGCGTGTTCTCGCGGACCGTGATGTTCGTCAACCAGGCTTCGGATCCTATTGTCGAGCGCCTCCTCGTGCCGGACATGGCTTTGGCCGTGGCCGAGCGCTTTGCGGTCGAGGAGGGCAAACGGGTCTTGGTCCTGCTGACCGACATGACCGCCTATGCGGACGCGCTTAAAGAGATCGGCATCTCCATGGAGCGGGTGCCCTCGAACCGCGGCTACATGGGCGACCTTTATTCTCAACTCGCGCGGCGCTACGAGAAGGCCTGCGACTACGCCAAGGGCGGCTCGGTGACGATCCTCGCCGCGACCACCATGCCGGGCAACGACGTCACCCATCCGGTACCCGACAACACCGGCTACATCACCGAGGGACAGTTCTATCTGCACAGCGGCGTCATCGATCCCTTCGGCTCGCTCTCGCGCCTCAAGCAGAACGTCATCGGCAAGGTGACGCGGGAGGATCACGGCCAGATCATGAACACGATGATCCGCTTCTACTCCGAAGGACAGGACGCCGCGCAGAAGCAGGCCATGGCCTTCGACCTTTCGGACTTCGACCATCAGCTGCTCAAGTTCAACCGGCTGTTCCGCGAGCGCTTCATGAACATCGAGGTCTCGATCCCGCTCGAGGAGGCGCTCGATCTCGGCTGGCAGACCTTGGCCGAGTGCTTCCGGCCGGAGCAGCTGTTGATGAAGCAAGACCTGGTCAACAAGTACTTCCCGCAAAACGTCTCGCCGACGGTCGCGGCGGAGGGCGCGGACGGCGAAGATGCCGAGACGCAGGAGGCCGAGGCAGCACCGGAACCCAAGGCCGCGGTGAAGGGGCAAGAGCAGGCCGGATCAGAGGCCGACGCCGGGACCGACAAGCAGGAAGGCAACCATGGCGAAGCTGCAGCTCAGTAAGTCCGCGCTCGCCCGGGAGCAGAAGAGCCTCAAGACCTTTGAGCGCTTCCTGCCGTCTCTCGACCTCAAGCGCCAGCAGGTCATGGCCGAGCGGGCGAAGGCCGAAAAGGCGCTGGCCAACACGCAGCAAGAGATCGAAAGGTTCCGAAAGGAAGCTGGCGAAAAGCTGCCGATGCTTGCCCTGGGCGAGGTGGATCTGACCGATCTGGCGAAGCTGAAGAAAGTGACCCTCGGAACCGAGAACGTGGTCGGGACGCGTCTGCCGAAGCTTGAAGAGATCGAGGTCGAGGTGCGCCCCTATGCCCTTATGGGTCGGCCGCAGTGGGTCGATCGAACGGCGGAGATTCTGCACGACATGCTCGAGCTGCGCGTGCGGGTTCAGGTCGAGGAGCGCCGGCTGGCGCTCTTGGAGCAGGCGGTCAAGACGGTCACCCAGCGCGTCAACCTTTTCGACAAGGTTCTGATCCCGACCGCTAAGCAGAACATCAAGCGGATTCAAATCTACCTGTCGGACCTTCAGACCGCTGCCGTCGCACGCTCCAAGCTCGCCAAGAAGAAACACGCATCCGCGGGGGCCGCATGAGCATCGCCCGAGTAAAGAGGGTCACCGTCTGTGGCCTTTTGACCGAGAAGGATGACCTGCTGGAGGGGTTGCAGAGGCTCGGCTGCATGCATCTGCTGCCCTTGCGGCCGGCGCCGGCGGAAGCTGAGAACGTGGCGAGCCCCCGGGCCGAAGACGCCTACAAGGCCCTGCGCTTCCTCACCGACATGCCGGAGAAGCGCAAGCAGGTCACCAGGGACCCGACGTTCGATGTCGAAAACCTCGTGCACGAGGCACTCGTCGTTAAGGACAGGCTGCGCGACGCCACCGACCGCCGCGAGTTTCTCGAGCATCGCATAGCGGCGGTCGAACCTTGGGGTGACATCGCGTTTCCGCCGCTTTCCGAGCTCGCCGGTTATCGGCTGTGGTTCTACGTCTTGCCGTCGGGAAAGGCCGCCGCCCTCGAAAAGGTCGAGCTCCCCTGGCAGATTGCCCGCAAGGACAACCGCTTCACCTACGTCGTGGTGATCGCCGAGGAGGAGCCGCCAGAAGATCTTCTGCCGGTGCCGAGGACCCGTACCGGCTCGCTTCCGCTGCAGGCTCTCAAGGAACGGCTCGAAGAGACCGAGATCGAGATCGAGGACACGATTGCCCGGCGCCACGCGCTGACACGCTACATTTATCTGCTGAGCGTCAATCTGGCCGAGGCCGAGAACCGGGCCTCGCTCGCCTATGCCGACCAGCAGGTCCGCGAAGAGCAGGGCATTGTCGCCGTGCAGGGCTGGGTGCCCGAGGATGCGGTGCCTGGCGTGCAAGCCTTTGCCGAGGAACGCGGCCTCGCCTGCCTCCTGGAGGAGCCCAAGCCGGACGAACAGCCGCCGACCTTGATTGAAGAGGCGCCCGAGATGACCGCCGGGGTGGACCTGGCGATGTTCTACACCGTGCCGCCCTACCGGATGTGGGACCCCAGCGTGGTCCTGTTCTTTTCCTTCTCGGTGTTCTTCGCGATGATCGTGGCGGACGCCGGCTATGCCGCCGTCCTCTTGGCCGCCCTTTTTGCCTTCTGGAAGCGACTCGGGGACAGCGTCAGGGGACGCTCTTATCGCCTGCTCGGCCTTTCCATGCTCGGCTGCACCATCATCTACGGGACCATGATCGGCAGCTTCTTCGGCGTCACACCGCCGGAGGACTCCCTGCTCGGCGCCCTCAAAGTGATCGATTTGAACAACTACGGGGCAATGATGCAGCTCTCGGTCATCATCGGCGTCCTGCATCTGATTCTCGCGAATGCCGTGGTCGGCTTCACGAATCACAGGAGTACGACCGCGATCGCAAATCTCGGCTGGATTGTGGGTCTGATCGGCGGCACGGCGATGGTCTATGCCGAGGAGAATGGGGGCTTGGCGGAAGCGGCCCCCTATATCCTGGGCGCCGGCATCGGTCTTATCTTCCTCTTCTCCAGCGACCGGCCGATCGCGAAACTTCCAGGCGATCTTCTCTGGCGGGCCCTTGACGGCTTCAAGGCCTTGACCGGGGTGATGGGCGCGTTCGGCGACGTGCTGAGCTACATGCGCCTTTTCGCGCTTGGCCTGGCCGGCGCGTCTCTGGCCATAACCTTCAACAGCATGGCCATGCAGGCCAAGGACGCATTACCCGGGCTGGGCCTGCTCTTCGCGATCCTCATCCTTATCGGGGGTCATGTCATCAACCTGGGCCTGGTGATCATGAGCGGCGTGGTCCACGGCCTCAGGCTCAACTTCATCGAATTCTACAAGTGGGGCATGCCGGGGGAGGGCAGCCCCTTCCAGAAGTTCGCCCGCAAGGAGGTGCAACCGTGAATGAACTAGTAGTGGCCTTGGGCTGGGTCGGGATCTACGCGCCCATGGCGATCGGTGCGATCGGCAGCTCGATCGGCTGCGCCCTCGCTGGCTCCGCTGCCTGCGGCGCAATGCTCGAGACCGAGAGCGGCTACGGCCGCTTCATCGGTCTGACGGCGCTGCCGTCGTCCTTCGTGATCTACGGCATCGTCATCATGTTCACACTCCAACGTGAAGTGAACCCGGAAAACGCCGGGGCCTTGTTCGGGATCGGGTTCTTCGCCGGACTCGCGTTTCTCTATGCCGGCATCTATCAGGGCCGGTCCTGCGCGGACGCGATCAATGCGGCGAAGGAGAAGCCCGAAATCTTCGGCCTGTCGATCGCACCGGCCGCCATCATCGAGGGCTTCGCGGTCTTCGCCTTCGTCTTCGCTCTGGTCGTGAGCGCCGGCATCCCGGCAGTGGGGGGCTCCTGATGGCCAAGGCAATCAAGGAGGCATTACCGCCTGCGAGCGGAGTCGATGCGCTCATCGCCAAGCTTCGCGACGAGGGGGTCACGGCGGGCCGCGGCGAGGCCGACAGGATCATCGCCGACGCCCAGGCCCAGGCGAAGCAGATCATCGACAAGGCGAAAGCCGAAGCCAAGGCGCACTTGGCGGCCGCCCACAAGGAGGGCGATGCCTACCAGTCGGCCGGGGAAGAGGCGGTGAAAACCGCCTTGCGCGATACCGTCCTCGACATGAAGGCCCGCCTGATGCAGCGCTTCAGCGCGGACGTGAAGAGGCTGGCGACGGAAGAGCTCGGCAAGGACGACACGCTCAAGCAGATGATCCTCGAGCTGGTCGGCCGGGTGGGAACGGACACGGGCCTCGCCAAGGCAGGCGACGTCGAGGTCATTCTGCCGGAGAAGGCGGCGGGTCTGGAGGAGCTGCGCAAGAACCCGGCGGAGCTGCAAAAGGGCAAGGCGACTAGGTACGCTTTGGGTCTGAGCGACGCCATGCTGCGCGAGGGTGTCACCTTCTCCGCGTCCGAAGATGTCAAGGCGGGCGTCCAGATCCGCGTCGTCAAGAACAACATCACGATCGACCTGACCGACGAGGCGATCGCGGCCCTGCTGCTGCAGCACCTACAGCCGCGGTTTCGCGCCGTGCTCGAAGGCATCGTGAAGTAACGGACGAGCAGCAGGGCGATGAGCGATCCGAACGTCTACATCATGCTGATGTCGAGCCTGCCCAGTCCGGAGGCGCTCTTCCTCGCGAAGCGGCCGCCGCTTTCGCGCCTGAAGCTGGATCGCCGCCTGCGCGTCCTCGCGCCAGCGCACGCCCGGGACCTCAAGGCGACCGAGCAGGTCCTTCACTGGGGAGAGATCCCCCTCTCCGTGACGGATGAGGAGATCGTCAGCCGGGCCAAGAAGGCGGTCAAGCAGATCGAGAGCGAGACCGTCCGGCTGATCATTCGCGATCGGCTCGAGATCCGGACTTGCATGGTGGCGCTGCGCCGACGCCATCGCGGCGAAACGGCGCCGGGGTCCAGCACCGTCTGGGGCTTCGGCCGCTGGACGAGGCACATTGCGCGCAACTGGACCGAGGCGACCTTCCGGCTGGACAACGTCTTTCCATGGCTTCGCGAGGCCGACCGCCTTCTGAAGGAGGGCGAGACCCTGCCTTTGCAACGGCTGATCCTGGAGCAGGCCTGGAAAGTGGTGAACCGCCGCAAGGGCAAGCATCAGTACGACTTCGAGGCTGTGGTCGCCTACGTCCTCAAGTGGAACATCGTGGACCGCTGGGGCCGCTACAACGGCGAGCAAGCGGCCGAGCGCTTCGAGCAGTTGACCCAGGCCGCTCTCGGAGACCACGCGAAGGTGTTCGAGGAAGGACAAGCCTGATGGCCAGCACCGATAAGCCCAAGAAACCCGCGAGCGCATCCGGGTCCGGTGGTGGCGGATCTCCGCAGGCGGCCAAGGCGGCGAGCCGGCCGAAACGCAAAGCGGCCGCGGCTTTGCCCGTCAAACCCAGGACCAAGAAACCGCAGGAGAGGCGAATGGCCGAAGGAAACCTGCAGGCGACGGCACGAGTCGTCGCCGTCCAAGACGACCTCGTCCAGATCGAGGCTGTCGACGACCTCGAGGGTAACCCGGCAGATCTCGTAAAGAACGAGGTGGTCTTTATCTGCCCCAAGCAGGTCAACGAGCTGGGCGAGCAGGAGAGGCTGAAGGCGGAGGTCCTGCGGGTCCGCGGACGGACCGCCGACGCGCAGGTCTACGAAGACACCGCCGGCGTCGCCATCGGCGATGCCGTCGAGCAAAGCGGCGAAATGCTCGCGGTCGACCTTGGCCCTGGACTGCTCGGGCAGGTCTACGACGGGCTGCAGAACCCCCTCTACGAGCTCTCCACGCGCTACGGCATCTTCCTGCCGCGCGGGGCGACGACGACTCCTCTGGATCCCAAAAGCAAATGGTCCTTCGTGCCGACGGTCAAGGTCGGCGCGACCGTTGCCGCCGGCGACACCATCGGCACCGTTCAGGAAGGACGCTTCAAGCACAAGATCATGGTGCCCTTCGGCTGGACGGGCGAGTTCAAGGTATCTTGGATTCAGGAGGGGAACTTCACCGTCAGCGAAACGGTGGCCCAGGTCGAGGACAAGGCGGGGCGGGCGCAGGATATCCGCTTGGCCCAGAAGTGGCCGGTGCGGCGCGCGCTCGACTCCAATCTGATGCAGAGCCGAAGGTCGGAGCGGCTCTATCCCGACGAGCCGCTGGTGACGACCCAGCGCATCATCGACACCTTCTTCCCGGTGGCGCGCGGCGGGACGGCCTGCATCCCGGGTCCCTTCGGCGCGGGCAAGACGGTGCTGCAGAACATGATCTCGCGCTATTCCGCGGTCGACGTGGTCATCGTCGTCGCCTGCGGCGAGCGCGCCGGCGAGGTGGTCGAGACGATCAACGAGTTTCCCAAGATGAAGGATCCGACCACGGGCGGCTCGCTGATGGATCGGACCATCATCATCTGCAACACCTCCTCCATGCCGGTGGCGGCGCGCGAGGCCTCGATCTACACCGGGCTGACTCTCGGCGAGTACTATCGGCAGATGGGTTTCGACGTGCTCTTGATCGCCGATTCCACCTCGCGCTGGGCGCAGGCCATGCGCGAGACCTCCGGAAGGCTCGAGGAGATACCCGGCGAGGAGGGCTTTCCCGCCTATCTCGAATCCTCGATCAAGAACGCCTACGAGCGGGCCGGGATGATCAAGTCCAATGACGGCGCGGTCGGCAGCCTGACCATGATCGGCACCGTCTCTCCGGCCGGCGGGAACTTCGACGAGCCCGTCACGCAGGCGACCTTGTCGACGGTCAAGGACTTCCTCGGCCTGTCCTACGATCGCGCCTACAAGCGCTTCTACCCGGCGGTCGATCCGCTCATCTCCTGGTCGCGCTACCTGAAGCAGCTGGAGCCCTGGTTCAACCAGAACGTCGACGTCGGCTGGACCAAGCGTGTCGAGGAGATGCAGGAGCTGCTGCACAAGGGCGAAGGCGTTTCGCAGATGATGCAGGTGACCGGCGAGGAGGGCATCACGACCGAGGACTTCGTGGTCCAGCAGAAGGCGCTGTTCCTGGATATGGTCTATCTGCAGCAGGATGCCTTCGACTCGGTCGACGCCTCGGCGCCCCTGGAACGCCAGAAATTGACCTTCGGCAAGGTCTACGACCTGGTGACGCGGCGCTACAGCTTCGCCGACAAGGAGGCGGTCCGGGACTACTTCACGAAGCTCACGGGCCTGTTCAAGAACTTCAACTACGCGGCTGAAGACTCGCCGGATTACAGCGGCTTGCTCAAGCAGATCGACGATCTCGCGGCCGGTGTGCCGCAGTGAGCTGAAACGGAATTCCTGAACCAAAGGCCGCCTCAGTCAACCCGGGCCGGCCGGAGAAGGGCCCGGCTTCTCGTCCATCTCGCAAGAGACGGCTCTGCTATACCAGCAAAACCGCCTTGCGCCGCCCTTTCGAGATGTGCCCGACGGTGGGGACCGGCGCAGGATGATGGCCCAGGGCAACGCGACAGGTTGTGGCTTGGTGGTCTGGCGAAAACCCTGACAAATCCTCTCATGCTGCAATTGCGAAAAGGGCCGAAGTTTCCGCCGCTTAATCGTACAGGCTGCTCCCGTCCACAGGCCAAAATATAATCGCTATCACAAAAGCTTAAAGTTCCTTTCGTCGGGTTTCTGTGCTATAATTTATTCGTAAGATTGCATTTTGCAGATGCGAAGGTTCTTTAGTGGGAGGCACGCCATGCCGCCGTCCAAGCAGATCGATCGCACCCAAGATCAGACACAATCCACAACGCAGTTGCCGTGGCAGGCCTTCTGGGACTACGCGACGGATTGCTGGCAGCGCAACGTGCTCTTTGCCGACGTCATGCGCCAACGCGGCAACCAGCACCTGGAGCACATGGCGCAGCCGGTCCAGCATGTGCTGAACTACGATTTCGATCTGGTCATGGACGGACGCGATCTGCCTCGGCCGGCCAACTACGGCTTGGTCCGGATCCGCCCGCCGGCGGGGATAGAGGTCGATGATAACAAGCGTCCCTTCGTCGTCATCGACCCGAGGGCCGGGCACGGGCCGGGCATCGGCGGTTTCAAACCCGACAGCCAGGTCGGTGCCATACTGAAGGCTGGCCATCCCTGCTACTTCATCGGCTTCGTGTCGGAGCCGGTAGAGGGCCAGACCATCGAAGACGTCGGCGGTGCCGAGCTCGCCTTCCTGGAGCACGTCGCCGAGCTCCACCCCGCGACCGAAGGCAAGCCCTGCGTGATCGGCAATTGCCAGGCGGGCTGGGCGATCATGATGCTGGCGGCCGTGGCGCCCGACGCTGTCGGTCCGCTCCTGATCGCCGGTTCGCCCTTGTCGTATTGGGCCGGCGTGCGCGGTAAGAATCCCATGCGCTACACGGGCGGGCTTCTCGGCGGCACCTGGCTGACGGCGCTCTCCGGCGACCTCGGGCACGGCATCTTCGATGGGGCCCATCTGGTCTCCAACTTCGAGAACCTGAACCCGGCCAACACCCTGTGGTCCAAGCAGTACAACCTTTGGTCCAAGATCGACACCGAGCCGGAACGCTACCTGGCTTTCGAGCGCTGGTGGGGTGGCCACGTCCTGCTGACCGACGAGGAGATGCAGTTCATCGCCGACGAACTCTTCGTCGGCAACAGGCTCGTCCAGGGCAAGATGCAGACCTCCGACGGGCTTGCCATCGACCTGCGCAACATTCGGTCCCCGATCGTCGTGTTCTGCTCCCACGGCGACAACATCACGCCGCCCCAGCAAGCGCTGCAATGGATCCTGGACCTCTACCAGGACGTCGACGAGATTCGGGCCTACGGCCAGACGTTCATCTACGCGCTGCACCACGACATCGGCCATCTGGGGATCTTCGTCTCCGGCCGCGTGGGCAAGAAGGAGCACACCGAGTTCACCCAGAACATGGACCTGATCGATGTCCTGCCGCCGGGCCTCTACGAGGCCGTGATCCGCGAGAAGACGGAGGAGGACAGCAACGTCGAGCTCGCCCAAGGCGACTACATCATATCCTTCGAGGAGCGGAGCTTGGACGACATCCGCGCGCTGGGCGAGCAGGACAGCGACGACGAGCGCGCCTTCGAAGCGGTGGCCCGCGTTTCGGAGATCAATCAGGGCCTCTACAAGACCTTCCTGTCTCCCTTCCTGCGCGGCGCGGTGACGGAGCAAGGCGCCAAGGCGCTGCGGGATACGCACCCTGCACGCCTGCAGTACAGCTTGTTCTCGGACCAGAATCCCTTCATGGCCTGGGCCAAGGAGGCCGCCGAGACCGTGCGCGACAACCGGCAAAAGGTGGAAGACGACAACCCCTTCCGCATGGCCGAGAAACAGGTCTCGGACGGCATCGTCGCCTGGCTCGATTCCTGGCGCGAACTGCGTGACCGCGCCCAGGAACAGCTCTTCTTCTCGATCTACGAGTCGGAGTTCCTGCAGGCGCTGGTCGGGCTCAGGTCGAGCAGCGAGGAACGGCGCAAAAGGACCGCGGCGCGCGATCCTGCCCGCGAGGCCCTGGTTCACGAGAAGATCCGGGACCTCAAGCAAAGGATCGCATCGGGCGGAGCGGCAGAGGCCGTGGTGCGCGCCTTGCTCTACGCCGGGCTGCCCGACGGTCGGATCGACGAACGCGGCTTTGGCGCCCTGAAGGTAATCCACGAGCAGTCTCCGCCCGCCGAGCAGATGGCGCTGGGCGAATTCAAGGCGCTGGTCCGAGACCAGTTCTTCATGCTGCTGATCGACGAAGAGGCGGCGATGAGGACCCTGCCGGACCTGCTTCCGACGGATCCGAAGGCGCGGCGCAAGTTGTTCGAGGAGGTTCTGTCGGTCTCGACCGCGGCCGGTCCGCCGAGCGACATACGACGTGCGCACCTGCGCGAGCTGGCGACCTGCTTTGGTCTGGACCCCGATGTCGCTGTGGATGGACGGAAACTGGAGGTGGTCGCCAAGGAACAGGCTGAACCGCAATCCGACGAGCGACCCGCCCCGACCGCGCCGGTCACCCGGGCGCCGGCCGCCCGGCCGCGTCGCCGGACCGCTGCACGACAGCAAACCTCCTGAGCGTTGGCAGACGCCTTTTCCGCCCAGCGCGAGCAGGATATTGGAGTGAGCATCCCATGACGGACTTGGAGGCCCAGAAGGACGAGGGCCAGTGGAAACACCGGGGCGAGAAGTACGATCGCTTGATCGCCGAGACTGAGCAAGTGCCGGTCATCGGCACCGTCGTAGTCCACCCCTGCGACAGCTCGGCCCTGGCAGGTGCTCTAGACGCTGCCAAGGCCGAGATCATCGAGCCGATCCTCGTCGGTCCAAGGCAGAAGATCGAAACAGTCGCCGCTGAGCACGATCTGGACATCTCGACCTGCGAGATCGTCGACGCGCCCCACAGCCACGCGGCCGCCGAGCGCGGTGTCGAACTCGTGCGTGAGGGGCGCGGCGAGGTCCTGATGAAGGGCAGCCTTCACACCGACGAACTGATGCGTGCGGTGCTCAGCAGCTCGGCCGGGCTTCGGACCGAGCGGCGCGTGTCTCACGTTTTCGCCATGGACGTGCCGACCTATCCAAAGCCGCTGTTCATAACCGACGGAGCGGTCAACATCTTTCCCGATCTCGCGGCCAAGGTTGATATCGTCCAGAACGCGATCGACATGGCCATCGGGCTGAACGTGGAGGAGCCAAAAGTCGCGATCCTTTCGGCGATGGAGACCGTAAATCCCAAGGTCCCCTCGACCGTCGAGGCGGCCGCCCTCTGCAAGATGGCGGAGCGGGGACAGATCACCGGCGGATTGCTCGACGGCCCGCTTGCGCTCGACAACGCGATCAGCCTCGAAGCCGCCCGGGTCAAGCAGATCAAGTCGCCCGTGGCAGGCCAGGCCGACATCTTGGTTGCGCCCGACCTGGAGGCCGGCAACATGCTGGCGAAAAACCTGACCTTCTTGTCGGGGGCCTACGCCGCCGGCATCGTGCTTGGAGCCCGAGTGCCGATCGTGCTGACCAGCCGAGCCGACTCCCTGCAGACCCGCATGGCGTCCTGTGCCGTGGCCGCGCTCTACGCCCTGGCCTTGCGTGCAAAGAAGCCAGTCTCGGTCTGAACATGTCGGAGACGATCCTCGTCCTCAACGCCGGCTCGTCGAGCATCAAGTTCCAGCTTTTCGCGATCGGCGGGGGGACGCCGTCGCGCCTTTTCAAGGGTCAGATAGAGGGTATTGGTGCGAAGCCGCGCCTGACGGCGAAGGATGCCGAGGGCGCAGCGCTCGTCGAGACCGCCTTCGAGCCCTCCGAAGTCGCCAACCTGCCGAGCGCGCTGGCGATCCTGCGGGACTGGCTGGAAGAACGGCTGGCCGGCAACCTGCCGGTTGCCATCGGCCATCGCGTTGTGCACGGGGGGCCGAGCTTCGACCAAGCGGTGCTGATCGATGACGCGGTCCTTGCAGAGCTTGAGCACTTTGTCTCACTGGCGCCCCTGCATCAGCCCAATAACCTGGCGCCGATTAAGGCGATCCGAGAGCTCCTTCCGGACATCCTGCAGGTGGCGTGCTTCGATACGGCCTTTCACCGCAATCACGGGGAGCTGGCGGATCGTTTTGCGCTTCCCGGCCGCTTCTACGACATGGGGATTCGGCGCTACGGCTTCCACGGCCTGTCATACGAATACATCGCGGGTGTGCTACCGGAAGTGGCGCCGCAGATCGCCCGCGGCCGCGTGATCGCCGCCCACCTGGGAAGCGGCGCGTCGCTCTGCGCCATCGACCGAGGGCGGAGCGTTGACAGCACGATGGGCTTCACCGCTCTCGACGGGCTTCCTATGGGCACGCGACCGGGTCAGCTCGACCCGGGGGTCGTTCTTTTCCTGATCTCGCACGAAGGCATGAGCCCGCAGGAGGTGGAGCGATTGCTCTACCACGATTGCGGTCTCAAGGGCTTGTCTGGGGTCAGCAACGATGTCCGCGACCTGCTCGCCAGCGAAGAGCCCGGTGCCCGCTTGGCCCTCGACTACTTCGCTTTTCGTGTCGCCAAGGAGGTGGGCGCCTTGACCTCGGTGCTCGGCGGCATCGACGCGCTGATCTTCACCGCCGGAGTCGGCGAGAACGCCCCGGAGGTACGCCGCGACATCTGCGAGCGTTTAGCCTGGCTGGGGATCTCTGTAGACGATGAGGCCAATCGGCAGAACGCTGCGCAAATCAGTCGAAAAGGCACGCGCCCCTTGGTCTATGTCGTTCCGACCGACGAAGAGCGGATGATCGCAACTCACGCGTTGCGTATCGTCGGCGCCGGCGTCGATGCTTGATTGACGAGGTTTGATTATGCCCCAGCGAAAACAAGATCAGATGTTCACACCGGAAGCCCTCACGCTGGAAGGCAAGAAGGGGCTGATCCTCGGGATCGCGAATGACCAGTCAATCGCCTATGGTTGCGCCAAGGCCTTCAAGGTCTTCGGGGCCGAGGACCTCGCCATCACCTACCTGAACGAAAAGGCGAAGCCCTATGTCCAGCCGCTTGCTGAGGAACTCGAGGCCGGGATCTTTATGCCGCTCGACGCTCGTGTCGACGGCCAAATGGAAGAGGTATTTGGGGAGATCGAGCACCGCTGGGGGCGGCTTGACTTCGCCTTGCACTCGATTGCCTTCGCACCGAAGGAGGACCTGCAAGGCCGGCTGACCGACACCTCGCGCGACGGCTTTCTGCTCGCCATGGACGTATCCTGCCATTCCTTCATCCGGATGGCGCGCCTGGCCGAGCCGCTCATGACGAACGGGGGCGCCCTCTTCACCATGAGCTACTACGGCGCCGACAAGGTGATCGAGAACTACAACCTGATGGGACCGGTCAAATCCGCGCTGGAATCGGCGACGCGATATCTGGCCTGGGAACTCGGACGCAAGGGCATTCGGGTTCTCGCGATCTCTCCGGGCCCGCTGAAAACGCGCGCGGCCTCGGGCATTAAGGACTTCGACGAGTTCCTGGACCGCGCTACGGCCGAGGCGCCGGCCGGCCGATTGGTCACGATCGAGGATGTCGGGGTCGCCTGTGCGGGTCTTGCCACCGACGCCTCAAAACTGATCACCGGCAAGACCGTCTATATCGACGGCGGGCTGCACATCATGGGGTGAGGCGAGAAGCCCGCCCCAGGCCGAGATTCGCCAGACAGCGTCCGTGTTGATCCCGAGCCGTCGGGCCAGACAAAGACCTCAAATATATCCTGTTAATCAAAATACTAACAGAGAATCTTCAGGTGAGACTTGAAGATTACCGTGGCGCGGCGCGGCCGTTCATCCGACGGTGACCATAGCGTGGCAAAATGCTGTCCTCACTTGGCAGCAGGATTTGAGCGCGCCAATAATCCTGCCCAATCCGACCGGCAGCGACTCATACCGGTTGGCGCGAGGTAGCAGAGGGGTCCAACCCAGATGACCGTTTTCAATCGCTTCTGCCGGGCCTTGGCAATGCCCTTGGCGCTCGTCATCCTCTTCGTTTCCCTGCCGGCCAATCTGGCTCAAGCCGCGATGGTCTCCACCGATCAGGTCCTGGCTGAGAGCGAGACCGAGTCGGACCGGGCGCGCGTGCTCGCTTTCCTGGCTCGCGAGGACGTGCGGCAGCAGATCACAGCCCTGGGAGTCGATCCCGACGAAGCGACCCGGCGGGTCCAGGGCCTCTCCGATGTCGAGATCGCGAAGATCGTCGATCAGATGGACCAAGAGCCGGCCGGCCAGGGGATCGTGGTCATCCTTGTGGCGACGATCCTTATCATCTTCTTGATCTTCATCATCACGGACCTGGTCGGCGCCACCGACATATTCCCCTTTATCAATCCGATCTGACGGCCTTGACCGCACCCTGGGTGGAGACCGCAGGTCGCCGGGCGTGCTATCTTTCACCCCGAGACCCGATCACGCAGGTCGCTGCGAGGTTACTTGGACAGGTCTTTGCTTCCGGGATTTGCGCCATCGTCGCTATGTGTCGACGTCGAGTGTGCCGGGCCGCCCTGTGCCGTAAGGATCCGGCGTCTCGCGTCTCGGTTGACAGGCCTGATCCTGGCTGTGGGGCTTGCCGCCTGCACTGCGACGCAAAGCGAGCGGCTGCGGGAACAGCCGGGCGATCTGCCGGCGCGTGCAGAGGTCGCCGAGGTGCCGTTTTTCCCGCAGGAACGCTACTACTGTGGCCCGGCGGCCCTGGCCATGGTTCTTGCCTGGTCCGGCTCACCGGTCACGGCGCAGGACCTGGTGCCGCAGGTCTACACGCCCGGGCGGGAAGGTACGCTGCGCAGCGACATCCTGGGCGGCGCACGCCGCAACGGCCGCCTTGCGGTCGAGACCCGACGCCTGGAGGCTTTGCTCGCCGAGCTGGCGGCTGGGCATCCGGTTCTGGTCTTCCAGAATCTGGGGCTCGATCTCCTGCCGCAGTGGCACTTCGCCGTTGCGATCGGCTACGACCTGACCGAAGGGACCATCACCCTGCATTCGGGAACCGAGGCCAGGCGCAGGTTCGACCTGGCGACCTTCGAGCGGACCTGGCGGCGGGGTGACTTCTGGGCGCTGACAGTCCTGGCCCCCGATCGCCTGCCGGCCACGGCGAGGCAACGTGAGGTGGTCGAAGCGGCCGCCGGGCTCGAGCGAGCCGGGCGCCTTTCAGAGGCCGAAACCGCCTATGCGGCGGTCCTGGAGCGCTGGCCGGAAAGCCATGCCGCCCTCATGGGGCTCGGCAACACCCGCTATGCGTCAAAGAACGCTGCCGGCGCGGAGACCGCCTTTCGGCGTGCGATCGAGCTGCGTCCCGACGCGGCGGCGGCTTGGAACAACCTGGCCTACGCCTTGAAGGCGCTCGGCCGCCGGACGGAAGCAATCTCGGCCGCGGAGCGGGCGGTGGCATTGGGCGGCACGCAGACGACGCGCTATCGGGAAAGCCTTCGGGAGATCCTTGACGACAAGCCTTGAGACGCCGTGCTTCAGAAGGGGCGGCAAACCCCGAGAAGCGGCGCCTTGGTGGGTCAGACAGCCTCGCTCATCCGGCGCGGGCTCGCGGCGGGGGGCCACTCCGGCAGGGCCTCGATGACTTTCGGAAGGCTCGGTCCCTCTGCCAAGAGGTTCTGTCCATAGAGCGGGCAGCAATAGGAAAGGACGTAGGTACCGTCCAAGCGGCGCAGCTTGAAAACCGTGTCTCCCTCTGGCTCGCTCAAAATCTCGGCATAGGAGTCGCCGCCCTCGCTCCGGAGGTAAGCTAGGTGACCGGCGATGCCGCGGCTGAGGCGCCGACGGCAGATCGTCTCGAGGGCATCAATGTCCTCTGGCGAAAGGCCGTTCGTATCCAGGGTTGTCAGGACCGTTACTGCGGTCATGTCACCTCCGTCGTGAATTCGTTCCGCATCAAAGTTTTGTGACGGACACCATTATAGGTTGCAAATTCTGGCAAAGGAAGATGTTAAAGCTGTGTCGTTGTCTGCCCGCGGAATCGAGGCGGTGACACGAGGGTCTGTGCCAACGAAATCCAGCTTTTCCGGTGCCCTGATCACCATGCTAGAAATCTGCAACACTCAATAATCTTAGTAAATTAGTAATTCCCCTAGGGGTGGTAACCTTTGGTTAACAGCCGGTCCGCGGCCATTCTTGTCCTTTCGGTGACAGACAGTTACCCAAAAGAGACTCCACCTTTCGCTTGCGCTCACGTAGCATCCGCGCCGGGGTCAGACTTGCCGACTGTGCCGGCGGGTAGGGCGCCTTCATGCAGCCGGCTCAGATCGGCCAAGGCAAGAAACGCAGGCAGGGGTGCCGTGCCTGGAGCAGGGAAGGACTTGGACGCCAAACCCACGTCATACGGCGGCGATGCGATCGTACGTTTCGAGCGCGTGCAGAAGAGCTATGACGGCACTCTGCTCGTGGTCAAGGATCTCAACCTGGAGGTCCGGAGGGGCGAGTTTCTGACCCTTCTGGGGCCTTCGGGGTCGGGCAAGACCACGGTCCTGATGATGCTGGCAGGCTTCGAGACGGCAACCTATGGCGCCATCTCCCTGAACGGCGAGCCGATCAACAACGTGCCGCCGCATAAACGCGGAATCGGCATGGTGTTCCAGAACTACGCCCTGTTTCCTCACATGACGGTTGCCGAGAATCTCGCCTTTCCGCTGGAGGTGCGGCGGCTGCCCAAAAGCGGGATCGAGGAGAAGGTCCGACGTGCCCTGGAAATGGTGCGCCTGGGCGGTTTCGAGCATCGGCGACCCGGGCAGCTGTCCGGCGGCCAGCAGCAGCGCGTGGCCGTCGCCCGCGCCCTGGTCTTCGAACCCGATCTGGTTCTGATGGACGAGCCACTGGGGGCTTTGGACAAGAACCTCCGCGAAGAGATGCAGTACGAGATCAAGCACATCCACGAGAACCTGGGGGTCAGCATCGTCTACGTCACCCACGACCAGTCGGAGGCGCTGACCATGTCGAACCGAATCGCCGTCTTCAACGACGGCCGGATCCAGCAGCTGGCCGCCCCGGACGATCTCTACGAGCGTCCAGAGAACGCCTTCGTCGCCCAGTTCATCGGCGAGAACAACCGTTTGAGTGGCCAGGTCAGCCGGCTCAACGGGACGTCCTGCGCGGTAGATCTCGACGACGGCGGCGGCCGGGTCCAGGCCCTGGCGGTCAAGGTCGCCGGCGAGCAGGCCCGCACCACCTTGTCGCTGCGCCCCGAACGGGTCGCCATCAATCCAGAGGACGGCGCCTTTCCGAACGTCTTCGAGGCCCGCGTGCAGGAGCTGATCTATCTGGGCGATCACATCCGGACCCGGGTCAGCCTCTGCGGCAAGGACGACTTCATCATCAAGGTTCCCAACGCCCAAGGCCATGCCATGCTGCGCGAAGGCGAGCAGGTGCGCGTCGGCTGGGCGCTGGAGGACTGCAGGGCGCTTGATGCCTAGAAGCGAAGGAGCGTGCCTGCAAACGCGCTGTCCCGGGACCGGGGACGACGAAGGCGCGGAGAGGGACTTGGGGGAGAGCGAAGGGGCCATCACGACCCGGCCCCGGTATCAGACTGGGAGTTTGCGACACATGAAACGTGATCTGAAGAAATCCTGCTTGGCCATCGCCGGCGCCTCGGCTTTGGGGGTTTGGACCGCCATGCCGGCGCTTGCGGCGGACAGCTTGACCGTCGTGTCCTGGGGCGGCGCCTACACGAAGAGCCAGGTGGAGGCCTACCACAAGCCCTATACCGAGAAGACCGGCATCAAGATTCTGTCGGAGAACTACAACGGCGGCTTGGCCGAGATCAAAGCCCAGGTCGAGGCCGGCAACGTCAACTGGGACCTAGTCGATCTTGAGCTGGCGGACGTGGTTCGTGGCTGCGACGAGGGCCTGCTCGAGACTCTGGACTTGGATGCCCTCCCGGCCGCGCCGGACGGCAAGGCGGCGCGCGACGACTTCATCGCCGGTACGCTGCACGAGTGTGGGGTCGCGACCATCATCTGGTCGACGATCTACGCTTACGACGACACCAAGTTCTCTGGCGGCAAGCCGACCACCCTGGCCGACTTCTTCGATACGGGGAAGTTTCCGGGCAAGCGCGGCATGCGCAAGACGCCCAAGGTCAACCTAGAGTTTGCCCTGATGGCCGACGGCGTGCCCTCGAACAAGGTCTACGAGGTGTTGGCGACCCCGGAAGGCGTCGATCGGGCCTTCGCCAAGCTCGACACCATCAAGGACGATGTCATCTGGTGGGAGGCCGGCGCCCAGCCGCCGCAGCTTCTGGCCGACGGCGAAGTCGCCATGACCACGGCCTACAATGGCCGGATCTTCAACGCCCAGGCGCAGGAGAACAAGCCCTTCGTCATCGTCTGGGACGGCCAGGTTTGGGACATCGACCTCTGGGGCATTCCCAAAGGCGCCAAAAACAAGGACGCGGCCATGGAGTTCATCAAGTTCTCCACCGACACCCAGCGCCTCGCCGATCAGGCCGCCTGGATCTCCTACGGTCCGGCGCGGCAGTCGTCGATCCCGCTGATCGGCAACCACGCCGACGCGGGTGTACCGATGGCTCCGCACATGCCGACGGCGCCGGAGAACTTCCGGACCGCGGTGCAGAACGACTTCGAGTTCTGGGCCGATTACCAGGACGAGTTGAACGAGCGCTTCAACGCCTGGCTGGCGAGGTAGTAGCAAACGGGCGGGGCGGGTCGGGAGGCCCGCCCCGACGCTCTTGGCGCCCTGACGCGCGGACAGGGCAGCGGATGGCGGGAGCGGAACGCGCATGGTGGACATCGCAGGGAGCACCCAGTCGACGGCGGCCATGACGACCGCGGACGGGCGGCCGCTGGCACTGGCCCTGCGCCATGCTGAACGGATCAAGCGATGGAAGGCGCTGTTCCTAGTTCTGCCGCTCTTGCTCTTCCTCGGCGCGACCTTCCTGTATCCCATCGCGCTGATGCTGTTCCGCTCGGTCGAGAACCCGGTGGTCGCGGAAAATCTGCCGCGGACCCTCGAGGCGCTCGAGGCCTGGGACGGCAAGGACCTGCCCGACGAAGAGGTCTTCGCCGCCCTGGCGGTGGACCTTGGCGAGGCGAGGAAGAACAAGACCTTCGGCCGCCTGGCGACCCGGGTCAATCAGGAGCTGAGCGGCACGCGGACCATGATCATGCGCACGGCCCGGCGGGTCGCGCGCTTCGAGGCGCCCTTCAAGGACGCGATCACTGAAGCTCACCCCGGTTGGTCACGGCTCTCGACCTGGGCCGCGATCAAGCGCCTCGGTGACCGCTACACGCCGATCCAGTACCTGGCCGCCGTGGACCTGGGCTACGACGTGCAAGGCGACATCGTCGCCCAGCCCGAAAACCGGCAGATCTACCGCAACCTCTTCCTGCGCACCTTTTGGATGAGCGTGGCGGTCACCCTGGCCTGCCTGGCGCTCGGCTATCCGATCGCCTACCTGCTGGCCTCGCTGCCGGCTCGCTATGCCAACCTGCTGATGATCCTGGTCCTGCTGCCCTTCTGGACCTCGCTGCTGGTCCGCACGACCTCCTGGATCGTGCTGCTCCAGACCCAGGGCGTGCTCAACGATCTGCTGGTCTGGCTGGGCATCATCGGCGACGACCAGCGCATCCAGATGATCTTCAACGCCCAGGGTACCGTGGTCGCCATGACCCAGATCCTACTGCCCTTCATGATCCTGCCGCTCTACAGCGTCATGAAGACCATTCCCGAGAGCTACATGCGGGCCGCTCAGTCGCTGGGCGCCCCGCGGTTCTACGCTTACTGGCGGGTCTATCTGCCGAACACCCTGCCGGGCATCGGGGCGGGCTGCCTGCTCGTCTTCATCCTGGCCATCGGCTACTACATCACACCCGCCCTGGTCGGCGGCGAGGACGGCCAGATGATCTCCAACCTCATCGCCTTCCACATGCAGAAAAGCCTGAATTGGAGTCTGGCGGCCGCCCTGGGCGGCATCCTCCTGGTCGGCGTGATCGCGCTCTACTGGCTCTACAACCGGCTGGTCGGCGTCGAGCGGCTCAAGCTGGGGTAGGCGCACATGATCTCCCTGCCGCCTCATGCCGGTCCGCTCGAGCGCATCTGGCACTACCTTTTCCTGCTGATCTGCGTGCTGGTTTTCGGTTTCCTGATCGCGCCGCTGCTGGTCATCCTGCCCCTGTCCTTCAACGCCGAACCCTACTTCACCTTCACCGAGGGGATGCTGTCGTTGGATCCCGAGGCCTATTCGCTGCGGTGGTACGAGGCCCTCTTCGACACCAACCCGAACCGGGAAAACAAATGGCTGGAGGCGATCCCCAACTCGCTTTGGATCGCGCTCTGCTCGACCTTGCTGGCGACGGTTCTCGGGACCTTGGCGGCCCTGGGCCTGAGCCGTGCGGAGATGCCTTTTCGCAATCTGATCATGGGGCTACTGATCTCGCCCATGATCGTGCCGCTGATCATCACGGCGGCCGGCATCTTCTTCTTCTACGCAAGCCTAAACGAGTACCTGCAACTGACCGGTTCCTTTGTCGGAATCGTCCTGGCGCACACGGTCCTGGGGACGCCCTTCGTGGTCATCACGGTGACCGCGACCCTGATCGGCTTCGATCAGTCCCTGGTGCGCGCCGGCCTGATGTGCGGGGCGACCCCGACCCGCGTCTTCTTCAAGGTCGTGCTGCCCCTGATCCTGCCCGGCGTGATCTCCGGCGCGCTCTTCGCCTTCGTCACCTCCTTCGACGAGATCGTGGTGGTGCTCTTCGTCGGCAGCGTCGAGTACCAGACCATCCCGCGGCAGATGTGGGCCGGCATCCGCGAGGAGATCAGCCCGATCATCCTGGCGGTGGCGACTCTGCTGATCTGCGTTTCCACCCTCCTGATGATCGCGGTCGAGGTGCTGCGGCGCTACAACGAGCGGCAGCGCGGCGTCACGCCGAGCTGAACGGCCGGAGGGATCTGCGGCAGTCAGCGCTGCTGCCGGCGCCAGCGTTCGACCACGGCGTCGATGAAGGCGCTGTCGCCCTTGTCGATCTTCCAGGTGTGGGAGAAGGGCGCGGTCCCGCTGAGCGGCCGGTATTCCCGCGGCAGCTCGTCGAAGCAGATCCGCACCGGCACCGGCACGCCCTCGCCGACCGCGATCGCCTCCGCGGTGCCGAGCAGCGGCAGGAAGTGCATCAGGCCCTCGGCGGATTCCGACAGGGTGCTGCGCACGAAATCCTGGTCCCTGCTGTTGCTCATCCTGAGCGCGAAGATCGTGTTGCACTGGGACAGGATGTCGGTGTCCAGCTCGGAGGGCCGCTGGGTGATGACGCAGAGCGAGACCCCGTACTTCCGGCCCTCCTTGGCGATCCGCGACAGGGCGCGCTTGGTCGGCTCAAAGCCCAGCGTGGGGTTCTGCGGCGCGTAGCGGTGCGCCTCCTCGCAGACGAAGAGGATCGGCAGGGCCCGATCGCTCCAGATCGCAAAGTCGAAGGTCATGCGGCAGAGCACCGAGACCACCACGTTCAGGATCTCGGAAGGCACGCCGGACAGGTCGATGATGGTGATCGGGCGGCCCTGCACCGGGATCCGGAAGATCCGCGAGATGATCTGCGACATGTTGTCGCGCAGGGCGACCGAGCCGAACATGAAGGAGAAGCGTGAGTCGGCCTGCAGCGCCTTGAGGCGGGCCTTGAGCCGCATGTACGGACCGAGGTCCTCGGGCTTCTCGAGCTTGCCGATGATCTCGTCGATCAGCTGGATCAGGTAGTTGAAGCGGTAGGGCACCGGCGTGTCGGCAGTGACGTAGCGGTGGTCCTCGGCGTCGCCCAGGAACTGCCGCTTGGCGATCGGAATCAGCTCGTTGAGGATCGAGGCCTCGATTGCGTCGGGGCTGCTCTTGCGGCCCAGGACGACCTCGACGAACTCCTCGAAGTTGAACAGCCAGAAGGGCAGCTCCAGGGTGCCCGGATCGATCAGTTCGGCCATCTCGCCGAAGGCGCGGTGGTATTCGTTATGCGGGTCCAGCAGTACCACGTGTCCGTTCTGATGCTCCTGCAGGATCTGGCGCAGAATCAGGGCGACGGCGCAGGACTTGCCCGAGCCGGTCGTGCCGAGCATCGCGAAATGCTTGCCCAGCAGGTCGTCGACCGCGACACAGGCGGGCAGGCGCCGGTCCTGGTGAATGGAGCCGACCCGGACCTTGCTGGCGTCGGGGCTGGCAAAGACGATCCCGAGATCCTCCATATTGGCGTGGAAGACGCTGTCGCCGAGGGAGGGAAAGGTGGTGACGCCGCGCTGGAAGCCGAGGCGGCGGCCGCGCTCGTTGATCTGGGTCTCGCCGAGGAGCTCCAGTTCGACGACCCGGACTTCCGGCTGCGTGGGATCCTGGGATGGCACCGGGACCGAGAGCGCCGCGACCAGGCCGAAGACCACGCTGCGGTCCGTGCGCATGGTCACCAGCTTGCCGATCTCCAGGCCGCAGGACTGCTCCCGGCCGTCGGCGCCGTCACCTTCCAGCAAGGCCACCGCCTGGGAGCCGGAGACCGAGACCACCCGTCCAACCCTGATATCCGGCGCCGCGGCCGGCTGCGGTTGCGCGCCGCCTGGAGCGCTCTGCGCGGCAGGCGTGCCACTGCCGGCTGCAACGCTGGCCCTGGGCCCACTCGCCGGTGGCGCAGTCGGGCTTCCGACTGGACCGCCGGACCCCGAAGCCTTGGCTTCGGGTTCGGCGCGCGCAAGCGACGAGGCCATCTCGCTCGCCGCGGCCTGCAGCCTGGCATAGCGGGCGTGCGGTTCGTTGGGCGCCGCGCCCCCCGACCCGTTCTGCGGGGCGCTCGGCAGTGTCGTTCCCGGATTCTGGGCCGGGACGGCGGTCCTCTCCGGCGCCTGGGGCGCCGGGGTCCCGGCGGCGGCCGGCGGTGCTTTCGCAGCGGGCGTGGCAGCGGCCGGCGGGCCTAGCACGGCGGATCCCGGGTAGGTGCTGGGCACGCCGGGAGATGATGCTGGAGGATCGGAGGCCGTGATGCCGCCCGGCGTGGCGGTTTGGCTGGAACCCGCGGCACGAGCGGGATCCGGCATCCCATCTTGAGGAACGCTTGTCTCGTTTTGGTCTGCCGCCAGGGGTGGGGGCGGTGTCTTGGGTGCTGGCCGTCCGTCCATCGCTCTTCTTTCGCTTTCCTTCTTGCTTGCCACCCGTCCTCCCGCCGGAGGTCAGGCGGCGCGGGCCAGAACCCGCTCTCTCGGCAGGCGGACGGTAACTTCCGTGCCCCGGCCGAGTTCGCTGTCGATCGACAAGTCCCCGTCATGCAGTTCGATCAGGCCCTTCGTCAGCGGCAGCCCGAGGCCGGTGCCTTCGACGGTCAGGCCGGCTCTGCTGCGGACTTGCTCGAAAGGCGCAAGAGCCCGCGGTATGTCCTGGACCGCAATCCCGATGCCGGTGTCCGTGATCCGGAAGATCAGGGCGCCATCCTGGTCCAGAAAGGCTTCCAGGCAGACCTTGCCGCCCTGCGGCGTAAACTTGACGGCGTTCGACAGCAGGTTGATGAGGATCTGCTTGAGCTTGCGTTCGTCGGCGCGCAGCCGCGGTAGGTCGCCGGCGAGCGCGCTGGACAGCTCCAGGCCACGCTCCAGGGCGCTGTCCCTGACGAAGGTCAGGCTGGCTTCGACAACGGCGGGGACCTCGACCTGCCGATCGTCGAGCTCGAGCTTTCCGGCCTCGACTTTTGCCAGGTCGAGAACATCGTTGATCAGCTCCAACAGGTGCTGCCCGGAGGCGCTGATGTCTGCGGCATATTCCCGGTACTTGGCGAGGCCGTCGTCGCCCAGCAGGACCATCATTTCGGAAAAGCCGATGATGGCGTTGAGCGGAGTCCGAAGCTCGTGGCTCATGTTGGCGAGGAAGGCGGTCTTGGCCCGGTCCGCGGCCTGTGCCTTGTACATGGCGCTACGGGCCTGTTCCGCGGCCCTTTCGGCCTCCTTCTTGGCGGCCAGCAACGCCGCTTCCGAGCGCCGGCGCTCCACTAGCAAAGAGAACTCCGCACTGTAGCGCAGCAGAAGCGAGTTGCGTGCCGGAGCCTTGAGGCGATGCTGAAGCATTGATGTCCCGCGACGTTATTGTCGCAATATCGCGGCCAGCGCCAAAAAAAACATTAATATCAGAGGTCTTAGTTCGGCAGTAAAGATCGTAAAATGCGGGTTCTTATTTTGAAGAATACTTCATGTATATACGATGTTTTCGCCCAGGGAAAAAAGAAGCCCCGCAAGGCGTGGCTGCGGGGCTTCTCGCTACGGCATAGAAGAATGGGAGGGGAAGTGCTGTAACTCCCGGCGATGAGAATAGGTAAATTGTCTTAAGAAGCGGTTAAGCTTAACGGCGGTGCGCCCGGCTTGCGTCCGAATCACGAGAGCAGAACGCTATGAGGCTGGACCGATCTCATGGCATCGCGGTCCTTGGTATCAGCTGTTGAGGTGCGGCGGGAATGAGGTCTGAAATCCATCCGGCTTCGGATTATCCCGCTCTAGGCGTTCCGGTCTTCTCGTCGGGCCTTTCGGTCTTCGCGGGCGCGGGCGCGCCTTCTTTCCTGCGCCTCCTTCCGGCTCTGACCGGCGATCACCACGGTCGCCTCGCCCTTGACCTTTTGCGCGGCGAAGCGCGCGGCGAGCTCCGAAAGCCCGGCCCGGGCGACCCTTTCGTGCAGCTTGGTCAATTCCAGACAGACGGCCGCGGTCCGGTCGCCCAGCACGGCGGCGGCGTCGGCGAGCAGGCCGGCCAGCCGGTGCGGCGATTCGAAGAAGATCAGGGTCTCCGGCCGCTCGGCCTCGGCCTCCAGCAGGCGCCGCCGCTGCGAGGACTTGCGCGGCGGGAAGCCCTTGAAGACGAAGCTGGCGGTCGGCAGGCCCGAGCAAAGCAGGGCGGTGATCACGGCGCTCGGCCCCGGGATCACCCGGACGGGGATGTCGGCTTCGACGGCGGCGGTGATCACCCGGTACCCGGGATCGTTGACGCCGGGTGCTCCGGCGTCGCTGACCAGGGCGACCGAGCGACCCTCGCGAAGCAGGGCCAGGATCCGCTGGGCCGCGGCCTTCTCGTTGTGCTCGTGACAGGCCAGAACGACCGGCGGCCGGGTGAGGCCGTAGTGGTCGAAGATCCGCCGGCTGTGCCTCGTGTCTTCGCACGCCAGGACATCGACGCTCTGCAGCACCTCCAGCGCGCGCCGCGAGATGTCCGCCAAGTTCCCGATCGGCGTGCAGACGACGTAGAGCGTTGCCGGGTCGCTGGCGGTCATGCGCTGGGGTTCGCACCGCTCGAAGCCCGGCCGACGGCCTCGGCCAAGGGATCGTAGCGCCAGGACAGGCCCTGTGGGAGGGACGCGGCTGCGTACTCTAGGTGGATGACGCGCCGGCGGCTCGGAGTCTCGGCCGGCGCCGAGCGATGAAGCAGCAAGGGATGCATGGCCAGGATGTCGCCCGTCCTGGCCTCGCAGAGCCTGACGGACGATTGGCCCGGAAGGGCTTCTCGCGCCGCCACGCCCAGCTTGCCGCGTCGATGGCTGCCGGGTACCACCAACAGGGGCCCGTTCCGGGCGTCGCAGTCGTCGAGGTGCAGCCGCAAGGCGACCATCCGGCGCAGAATCCCGAGCGGCGCCTCGGCATGGACGACACCGGACTTCGAGCTCCAGCGCGAAAACCCGGGCGTCTCGGCGACCTCCCGCAGGGCGACGGTCAAGTCCTGGTGCCAGGGCAGGGTCCAGTTGGCCTCCGCGACCTTGTCGAAGAGCGTGGCCTTGACCGGCCGGGCCTCATCGCCGATCAGCACCCGTGCCAGCGCCAGGGCCGGGTCCGAAACGGCCAGCGCCCGGACGGGCGCGGAGTGCTCGAGCAAGCCACGGTTGCCGGCGCGGGTGGCGAAGGCTCCGGACGTCGCCGCTTGGTCCAGCGCCGATCTCAATGCCGCGAGCGCCGGTCCATCGTAAACTGCTGGAATCCTGAGGATTCCCTCCTCAATCCAAGTATTGCGCAGCGCCTGGGCAAAGGGTACGCGGAAGTTGTCTTCGGTCGTTCTGTCAGGGTGATCCATTTCACAGTCGCTGGGGTAGAATTCCTTCATCCTCATTCTCAACCCGGCCTGTCTTGTACAGCAATCTGGCAGAATCGGACGCTGTCGGCTATCGTCGACAGGACGTGAATGGCCAGGGCACCAAGGCGGGAAAGCTGTGATCAGCGCACGTCCGGGCTTGCCGAATTTTTGACACAAAGCGACGGTTGGATGGCCACCCATCTGAAATCCCGCAAAAAATCTTTGCTCGCACCGGGGTTGGCACCAGGGACCAGGTAGGCGCTGCTCAGTGATGGCGTTAAAGGCGAATATATGAAAATCTTCTTTGCAGAACCCACGGCAATCGGGCTGAAGGTCTCCAGGAGCTAGGTAAGCTGACCAGATTTTCGGTGTGTTTCTTCCGGCGGGCAGGAAAATGAGGGCCAAGGCGTTCGTTTTGGCATCGCTGTTATTGGCGCTACCCGGCTGCGAGCTTCTGGGAATGGAGTCCGAATCGGCCGACTCGCCGGCCGGGGCTGCCCTGCCCGAAGGCACGGGCGCCGGATTCGAGACCTCGGATTCCGAGCTCCAGGCAAACCTGAACGAGGACCTCCTGGTCGTGCTTCCGCCGCCGCCTGGCCCGCCGCCGCGCAAGCCTTTGGTCGGAATATCCCTGCTGCCCAGCAAGTCCGACCACGAGGGGCTTGAGGCTTTGCGGACCTACGAGGCGGTAAAGTTGACAGAAGATAACCTAATTGGCATAGAGCCGGTGGACGCCATGGGCCTTCTAGGCGTGCCGGAGCAGATTCGCGAGGATCCGCCGGCCCAGGTCTGGGCCTATCGGCGGGAGGGCTGTCGGCTGGAGATCTACTTCTACCTTGATCTTGAAAGTGACAATTTGCGTTCTTTGACCTATGAACTCGAAGCGGGTGAGCCATCTGAGGCGGCAAGGCAAGCCTGTCTAACTCGTTTGCTGACTCCGGAGGGTGATCATGGCTAGTGTTGCCTTGGCGACGGACCCGGCCTTGGTGGTGGTTGTCGACGACGATGCGCTGTTTCGAGAATCGCTGGGGCGAAACCTGTCGGACGCCGGCTTCTCGGTGATCGATTTCGGCGATGGCGTTTCCGCCGTCGAGTACTTCGATAACGGCGGTGCCGCGGATCTGGTCCTGCTCGACTGGAAGATGCCGGAGCTCAACGGCATCGAAGTCTTGCGCATGCTGCGCGAACGGCACAATGACGTCCCCGTCATCTTCCTGACCGTCTTGAGCGACCAGATCTACGAGGAATCGGCGCTGTTGCATGGCGCGGTCGATTTCGTCGAGAAGTCGCGCAGCTTCTCGATCCTGCTGAAGCGTATCGAATTGATCACTTTGGGCACCCGCCGGGGCGCGGCGAGCGCTGGCGACATGGCCGACCAGCACGGCAGCATGCGCCTCAGCAAGCTCGAACTGCTGCCCGATACCAGCCGTGCCTATTGGGAAGGACGCCAAGTCGATCTGACCCTGAACGAATTCAAGATCGTCGAGTACATGGCGACCAATGCAGGCCGCGACGTCCGCTATCGCGAACTCTATGACCTGATTCACGGCAAGGGCTTCGTCGCCGGCGCCGGGAAAGAGGGTTATCGGGCCAACGTGCGCACCTTCATCAAGCGCATTCGCCAGAAGTTCCGTGATCTTGATCCGGCCTTTGAGGAGATCGAGAACTACCCGGGCTATGGCTACCGTTGGCGGGATGATAAGTCTAAGACGACGTGACACCGCGGAGAGGGCCAGATTCCTTTGGGGATCCTTTGCGACCAAGTTGGCCCTCCTCGTCACGATCTTCTTTTCCGTACCGATCATCCTCTATGCACAGTTCCGTGAAGGCGACGTACAGCGGAACAAAATTCTACTGGACAGCCTCGAGACGCAGGGACGCTTGATCGCCCGCAGCCTCGAGCCGATGCTGCAATCCTTCGATGGCAACTCCGCCCGGGTGCTCAGCGAGGTTCTGGTGCGCCTGGGGGCCGGAGAGATCCTCAAGATCAAAGTGCTTCTGCGGCCGGCGGGCCAGCCGGAGCCGACCGGGTTCTTCTACGTCGCTTCCCAGCCCGTCGTGCCCAACGAATACCTGGACCAGGAGCGGGTCGAGCTGGTCGAGACCGGAATCCTGCGGCTGCTCCAGAACTCCTGCGAAGGCAACCAGACCCGCGCCGTACGCTACATCAACCCGGCCGGCCAGGAGGAGATCCTGACCTCGATCATCCCGGTCAACACCGAAGCCGGGTGCTGGGCGGTGATCACCTCCCACGCCAGCGACGAGTGGCTGGGCGCGAGCCTCGACTTGCCCTATTGGCAGACCCCGCAGGTCCGGGTTGCGGCGGCGATCTACATCCTGATGGCGCTGATCGTCTTGTCGCTCTTTCTCGGCATCTGGCGCAGCCTCGTGCGCTTCGGCCGCCTGGCCCGGGACATCCGGACCGGCGGCCCGGGCGACCGTTCCTTCGCCGCGCTCAACAGCCTGCCCGAGCTCTCCGCGGTCGCCCAGGAGTTCGACTCCATGGTCGAATCCCTCGACGCCTCGGCCCTGTCGATCCGGCGCGCGGCAGAGGAGAACGCCCACGCCTTCAAGACTCCGATCGCCATTATCTCCCAGTCGCTGGAGCCGCTGCGCCGTTCCATCAACGGCGACGACAAGCGCACCGTGCGCGCGATCGAGCTGATCGAGCGGGCCATCGGGCGGCTCGACGCCCTTGTCTCGGCGGCCCGCCAGATGGACGAGATGTCGGCCGAGCTGATCGACCCGCCACGCGAGCGGACCGAGCTCTCGACCCTGGTCGAGGCCATGCTGGACGCCTACGCCGAGTCCTTCGACGCCAAGCACCTGCGCGTGGTCCGCCTGATTGAGCCGGGCATCGATGTCCTGGTCGGCTCGGACCTGCTCGAGACGGTGATGGAGAACCTGCTGGACAACGCCATCGATTTCTCCCCGCTGGGCGGCGAGCTGACCATCGGCCTGGCCAGGCAGCGCAAGATGGTGACCCTGATCGTCGCCGACCGCGGTCCCGGCGTCGATCCCAACGACCTGGACCGGATCTTCGAGCGCTACTATTCCTTCCGCACCGCCAAGGAGACCGGCGAGCACATCGGCGAAGGCGAGAACTTCGGCATTGGTCTCTGGCTGGTACGTCGGAACATCGAGGCCGTCGGCGGCACGGTGCGGGCGGAAAACCGCCCCGAGGGCGGGCTCGCCATCTCCGTCGCCCTGCCGCTCCCCGGCTGACCCCGCTTGTCGATCAGGCGCTTTCGAGGGCCTTGATCTGGGCCAGGGCCGGCACCGGCTCGACCCGGCGGCAGTGGCCGTCGAGGATCGCCCCCTTGCGGACCACGAGCTTTTCGTAAAGCACCTCGCCGGACACGCTGGCGCCCTTGGTGAGGATCACCTTGGCCGCCCGGATCCGGCCGCGCACGGCGCCCTCGACGGTGACAGCGTCGGCGATGATCAGGCCGCGGATCGAGGCATCCCGGCAGACCCGCAGAGTGCGGGCCCGTATCTCGCCTTCGTAGTGCGCGTGGAAGTGGATGTCGCCGGTGCTCTCCAGGTTGCCGACGACTTCGGCCCTGGGGCCGATGACCGAGGGCCGCTGGGCCTTGAGGGTCCGGGCGAAGGCACGGGCGCTGGGCGTGGTGGTGACGTCGCGCCACAGGCTCTTGCCGCTCTCGATCGGCAGGGGCAGGCGGCGGAAGCTCCGGGCGCCGGCGGCGAGGGCGCCGTGCAGCACCCGGACCGGCAAGGCCTTGCGTTCCGGCTCCGCCGCCACCGGCAGGTTCGGCAGGGAGGCGCGGAAGGAATGCGTCGCCTGGCGGGGCACCCGGTCGAGGCGGGACAGCAGGTAGTCCCAGAGCCGGGCGACCTCCGAGGAGGCCGGCGAGGTCCGGTTCAGCTCGACGATGGTCTGGCCCATGCGGATGCTGGTGCCCAGGTCGTCGTTCTGGGGCATGATCACCGGCGAGACGGTGCCGTGCTGGGCCAGGTACATCGCGGCGTCGCCAAGCGCGTCGCCGATGGCCTCGCTGTCCAGCTCGGCCGCGTTGATCACGAAGATGAAGGGCTTGCGCTGCTGCTCGGCGAGCGCGGCGCAGCCGCTGGCCTGGGCCAGGGCCTCGGTCGCGGCATGGGTGGGCACGACCACCAGATCGGAGGCGCCGGCCATGCGGAACAGGGTGTCCTCGTCCTCGAAGGCGCAGTCGATGACCGAGAGCCTGACCCCGGCCCGGTTTTGCTTCTCCAGGACCGCTCCCAGGTCGGCCAGGCTGGTCTCCTCGTAGAGGGGATGGCGGCCCTGTCGCAGGCCGGCCCAGTTCGACAGGATTGGGTCGTGCCGAAGGCCGGTCAGGGTCACCGGACCGTGCCCGGTGAGCTGGGCCTGGACCGCGACGTGGCAAGCCAGGGTCGAGGTGCCCATGGCTCTTTGCTTGGAGAGAAACGCCAGGACCTGCATCACGTCTCCGGTGTCCGCTGGGGCGTCGACCCGGCCCGAGGCCAACTTGCCCCGAGCGACCGGCGCTGCGCGGACTCGGGGCCCCTGCGGTGATTTCCGACCGCCATCGTGCTGGTGTAAGGCCGAAGGGTAAATCCGCGCTTAATTGTCCTTTGTGGCGCGGCTGCATTTTCGCGGCGGCGTCACAGCCCGGTCCTGGAATCCAGCCCCGAGGAGGCGCGCAGCGCCGGGACCTGCCTTGGCCTGGAAAGTGCACCTCCGCGGCTCAGCGAACCGGAGGCTAAGCCGCCGGGAAGCCAGCGAAACTGAGGCATTGCGGTGAGCTCGCATGACGGCTTAAAGTAACGGGTCGAGAAAGCGCAGGACCGACGACGGGCCTCTCGAAATGGCATCGAAGCAACGCGAGACTCCTGGCGAATTCCCGCGGCCTGACCGTCGCGAAGGGCGGGGCCCGCAGCCTGCCGACGACCTTCCGGACCTCCCGGCGCTGCCGCTGGAGCAGGCCGAGCGGGCCGCCCGGGCGCATAACGACCGTCTGCTGATGGTCGGGCCGGGCATCTCGGTCAAGGGCCGGATCCAGAGCTGCGACCGCCTGGTCGTCGAAGGCCAGGTCGAGGCCACCCTGCAAGCGGACGAGATCGACGTCATAACGGGCGGCCACTTCAACGGCGACGTCGAGGTCAACACGGCGATCATCTCCGGAACCCTGACCGGAAACGTCGTGGTTCGGGGCCGATTGGAGATCACCGAGACCGGGCGCGTGACCGGCCGGGTCCGCTACAATCAGCTCATGATCCACGAGGGCGGCCGGATGTCCGGCGACGTCCAGTTCCAGGCCATCGACGACGTTCTGGTCGAAGCCTCGGAACGGGTCCGCGCCTGAAAACTTCAAGGCCGGCTCAGGTAGCCGGCGATCACCTGCCTGTGGAAGCTCAGATAGCCCGAGGCACGCGTCGAGGCGCGCGCCGCAAGGATCTCCTGCGCCGCCGGCAAGGCGAAGAAGGGCAGGGCGGGATAGGCATGGTGCGCCCCGTGAAAGGGCATGTTCCAGGCAAGCCAGCGCAGCGCCCCGTTGCTCTCCGTGGTCCTGGAGTTGAGCATCATGTCGCCGCTCTCGGGGCAGCCCAGGTGCTCCGCCAGCAGGAAGGCCCTGAGCAGCGGCTGACCGAGCAGGACCGGAACCACCCAGAGGCTCAGGGCCAGGGTGCTGCCGCTCCAGAGCGAGAGCCCGGCGATGCCGGCGTAGACCGCCAGGAAGAGCCGCGCCTCCCTCACCACCCGGGCGCGTTCCCGCGGCGTGACGAAGGCCTCCGTGGCCCGGCCGGAGGCGTGGCGCAGCAGGGCCGTGATCTGGCCGCGCCAGTAGGCGAAGCCAGTCAGGTGTCGGAAATAGGCGCCGAGGCTGCGCGGTTTGGGCTCGGCCAGCTCCGGGTCCCTGACCGGATCCTGGGTATGGCGGTGGTGCGCCAGGTGAAAGGCCCGGAAGAAGGCCGGCGGCAAGAGGAGCGCCAGGCCGCAGAGCCAGGCCACGGCATCGTTGATCGCCCGGGTCCGGAAGGCCGTGCGGTGGATCGCCTCGTGCACCGGGCAGAAGAGAAAGACGATAGCGGTGCCCTGGGCCAGCAGTGCGGGGACCAGCCAAGGGCCGCTTCCCGCCAGTACAACCAGCACCGTGGTTCCGGCGATCAGCGAGAGGTGCCCGCCGAGCTGCAGGAGGCCGCGCGTGTCCGAGCGGCGCACCAGCGCTTTGAGAGCGGCGTGTTCCCTATCGGTTAGAGTGGCCCCGTCCATGCCGCCCAGTATAGCTCAACGCGGACCTAAAGCAGCGCGGCGTGATGCCTCAGGTGGTCGTCGATGAAGCTCTGGATGAAGTAGTAGGAGTGGTCGTAGCCCGGCTGAATCCGTAGCTCCAGCGCCTGACCGGCTTCCTTGCAGGCTTCTTCCAAAAGCCAGGGGCGAAGCTGCTCCTCGAGGAAGTTGTCCGCCTCGCCCTGGTCGACCAGGATCTTGCCGGTCCTGCGCCCGCTCTTGATCAGTTCCACGCTGTCGTAGTCGGCCCAGGCCGCGCGGTCGTCGCCCAGGTAGCCGCTCAGGGCCTTCTCGCCCCAGGGCACCTGCATGGGCGCGACGATGGGCGAGAAGGCGGAGACCGAGCGGTAGGCCTCGGGGTTCTTGAGCGCGATGGTCAGCGCCCCGTGGCCGCCCATGGAATGCCCGGTGATGCCCTGGCGGGCGAGGTCGGCCCGCGGGAAGCCGGCGGCCAGGGCGGCCGGCAGCTCTTCGGTGACGTAGCTGTACATGCGGTAGGCGCCGTTCCAGGGCGCCTGGGTCGCGTCGAGATAGAAGCCGGCGCCGCTGCCGAAGTCGTAGGCCTCGTCCTCGCCCGGCAGGTTCTGGCCGCGCGGGGAGGTGTCCGGCGCGACGACCATGAGCCCGAGCTCGCCGGCCAGGCGCTGGGCGCCGGCCTTGGTGATGAAGTTCTCCTCGGTGCAGGTCAGGCCCGAGAGGTAGGTCAGCACCGGCACGGCTTCGCCGGCCAGGGCCTGGGGCGGCTGGTAGACGGCGAAGCGCATGGGGCCGTTGCAGGCCCGGGACTCGTGGCTGTAGACGCCCTGGATGCCGCCGTGGCAGCGGTTCTCGCTGACCGTGGTGATCTCGCTCATGCTGGTTTCCGGATCGGCGCCGGTCCCGGCGGTCCGGGGCCGGGCCTCGTTGCGCGGTTAGTAGATGACGACGCTGCGGATCGACACGCCCTCGTGCATCAGATCGAAGGCGGAATTGATCTCCTCCAGCGGCATGGTGTGGGTGATCAGGTCGTCGATGTTGACCTTGCCCTCCATGTACCAGTCGACGATCTGCGGGACGTCGGTCCGGCCGCGGGCGCCGCCGAAGGCGGTGCCCTTCCAGACCCGGCCGGTGACCAGCTGGAAGGGTCGGGTGGCGATCTCCTGACCGGCGCCGGCGACGCCGATGATGACCGAGACGCCCCAGCCCTTGTGGCAGCACTCCAGCGCCTGGCGCATGGTGGTGACGTTGCCGATGCACTCGAAGCTGTAGTCCGCGCCGCCGCCGGTCAGCTCGACCAGGTGCGCCACGACGTCGCCGTCGATGTCCTTCGGATTGACGAAGTGGGTCATGCCGAACTTCTCGGCCAGGGCCTTCTTGCCCGGGTTGAGGTCGACGCCGACGATCTTGTCGGCGCCCACCATGCGCGCGCCCTGGATGACGTTTAGGCCGATGCCGCCGAGGCCGAAGACCACAACGTTGGAGCCGGGCTCGACCTTGGCGGTGTTGATCACCGCGCCGATGCCGGTGGTCACCCCGCAGCCGATGTAACAGACCTTGTCGAAAGGCGCGTCCTCGCGGATCTTCGCCAGCGCGATCTCGGGCAGCACCGTGTAGTTGGCGAAGGTCGAGGTGCCCATGTAGTGGTAGATCGGCTTGCCGTCGAGCGAGAAGCGACTGGTACCGTCGGGCATCAGGCCCTGGCCCTGGGTCGCGCGGATCGCCTGGCAGAGGTTGGTCTTGGGGTTCAGGCAGTACTCGCACTGCCGGCACTCCGGCGTGTAGAGCGGAATGACGTGGTCGCCTTTCTTCAGGCTGGTGACGCCCGGCCCGGTCTCGACCACGACGCCCGCGCCCTCGTGCCCGAGGATCGCCGGAAAGATGCCCTCGGGATCCGCGCCCGAACGGGTGAATTCGTCGGTGTGGCAGATGCCTGTCGCCCTGACCTCGACCAGGACCTCGCCGTCCTTCGGCCCCTCGAGCTGCACCGTGGCGATCTCCAAGGGCTTCCCGGCTTCGAAAGCCACCGCTGCCTTGACGTCCATTGCCTCCCCCTCCGTTCGTTCAGAGATTTTTGATCTGCGCTATCCTTCCAGTCTTGGCAGCCCAACGCAATCCTCGCCTCTTGCCGCGCCGGGTCGCGCAGCCGGCGCGAAGCCGTCTTGACGGTGCCGCGCTACCTTGATCTGCTTCTGCATTGGAGTCTTGCGCAAGGAAACGGGGCCATGAGCGACGCCTTGTATCGGGCCAAGTCGGATCTCGCGGCGGCTCTGCAGCTGGCCGCGCACTTCGGCCTGCAGGAAGGCATCTGCAACCACTTCAGCTATGCCGTGCCCGGCGAGCCGGGCCGCTTCCTGCTCAACCCGCATGGCGTTCACTGGTCGCTGCTCCGCGCCAGCGACCTGCTGGTGGTCGACGACCGGGGGCAGGTGCTGGAGGGCGAGGGTCAGATCGAGAGCACCGCCTTTTGCATCCATTCGCGGATCCACGCCCGCCATCCCCAGGCCGCCTGCGTCCTGCACACGCACATGCCCTATGCCACCGCCCTGACGGTGCTGGAGGGCGGCCGCTTGGAGCCGGTGCACCAGAACTCCTTGCGCTTCTATAACGACGTCGCCTACGACCGGGACTACAACGGCCTGGCTGAGAGCTTGGAGGAGGGCGACCGGCTGGCCGAGGCCCTGGCCGACAAGCGCATCCTCTTCATGGCCAACCACGGAGTTATCGTCGTCGGACCCGACGTGGCCCGGGCCTTCGACGATCTCTACTACCTGGAGCGCGCCTGCCAGGTCCAGGTCCTGGCCATGTCGACCGGCCGGCCGCTGAAGCGCATCGGCGACAACATGGCGGCGACCGCCTTCGGTGTCTGGAAGGGTGGCGACGGCAGCTACGCCCGCGGCCACTTCGAGGCGCTCAAGGCCGTGCTCGCCGACAAGGGCTCGCGCTACGCGGAGTGAGCGCCGCGCGGCCGCGGGCTACTCCGCGGCGATGCCCGTCGCCGGCGCGCGCAGCCGGCCGAGTTCCTCACCGAGGAAGCTGGCGATAGCCTTCATCCCATAGGGTCCTCCGGCGGCCGCCTCGGCCTCCGGATTGTAGTTCGTATTAGTGTTCACATCGTAGGTGAAGATCTCGCCTGAAACATCTCTAATAAATTCGATTCCTGAGATCTCGATCCCGTTGTCGGCGAGGAAGCGGGCGTAGCGGTGTGTGATCGGATCGTCGAAGCCCTCCAGGACCCGGAACACCGGGGCCCTGCCTGCGCCCTCGACGGCGCAGACGTCGGACGGGCAGAGCTCGAAGCCCTCCCGGGTGTCGACCTCGACCGCATAGAGAAAGCGGCCGCCGACGAACTCGCAGCGCGTGATGACCGGCGCGGGCGCGCGGATGTAGGACTGGACCAGCCAGATGCCGTCGATCGGGGCCTCTTCGGGCGCCGCGTCGAGCCGGGCGGCGAGCTCTTCGGCGTCGTGGAAGAGGTGGACCCCGAGCCCCTTGCCGCCGCGGTTCGGCTTGACGATGAAGGGCGCTTCACCGAAATCGCGGGCGGCCTGAAGCAGCTGCGCGCGGCCAACCGCCGCCACGCTGCGCGGGGTCCGGATCCCGGCCCGGTTAAGCGCGGCGTACTGCGCGATCTTGCTGACCTCGAGGTAGAGCGCCCGGCTGGAGTTGACGACCCGGCGGCCGTGGGTCTCGAGCCAGTTGAGGGTGGCATGGGTCAGCTCCGGCGCAAAACGATGGCCGCGGGTGTGGGAGGAAGCGCTCATCCGGTTGTAGAACACGCCCTCGGGCGGGGCCTCGTCGAAAGGAACCAGGCCCTGGTCCAGGAACCATTCCTCGTAGGGCAGGCCGAGCTCCTCGAAGGCGGCGCGCAGCGGGCCGAGCCAGGCGGCGTTCTCGTGCAGGACATGGATCTTGGCCATCGAATATCTACCAGAAACTAGTGTAGAAAAAATATTTCTCCTTCACGCAATGAGAATATGATTCCTTTTACCGGCGTTCAAGGGATTAACCCCGGGCTCATTTGGCCTATGGTAGAGGGGGACGGAAAGGGCAGGGCCTCGGGCCGCCCTTGACCCGGGAGCGCGAGGCGTGCGACAGCGACTCATGACCATTCTCGGCACCGCTGTGATCGGCTACGGCGCCTTGCTCGCCATCATGTTCGTGCTGCAGCGAAGCTTTCTCTACTTTCCCTCGGCCGATCTCCAGCCCTTGACCGACGGCATAAGCCCGGTCGAGACCGGGACCGCCGACGGCTTGACCCTGAGCCACTGGTATCGGCCGCCGGCCCAGGCGGGGGCGCCCGTGGTCGTGGTCTTCCACGGCAACGCCGGCAACCTCTCGCACCGGGTGCCCAAGTTCATCGGCTTGGCCGGCCAGGGCCAGGGACTCTTCCTCGTGGGCTACCGGGGCTACGGCGGCAATCCCGGCAAGCCGCACCAGGACGGCCTTCTGGCTGACGGCCGGTCGGTGCTGGACTGGCTGGCGGGGCAGGGGATCGGGCCGGAGCGAGTGGTGCTCTACGGCGAGTCCCTGGGCTCTGGCGTCGCGGTGCACCTAGCCGCCGAGCGGCCGGTGGCCGGGGTCGTCCTGGAGGCGCCCTATAGCTCCGTGGCCGAGGTCGCCCAGCACCACTACTGGTACCTGCCGGCCAAGTGGCTGATCCTCGACAAGTGGGATTCGGTTTCTCGGGTCGACGAGCTCTCCGTGCCCCTCCTGGTGCTCCATGGCGAGCGCGACCGCGTCATCCCGCCCCACTTCGGCAAGCGCCTCTTCGCAGCGGCTCGGGAACCCAAGGAGCTGCTTCTGCACCCGCAGGCCGGCCACAACGACCTCCTGGCCTTTCCTCAGGTGGCGCGCAGGATCGAGTCTTTCCTCGCTGGCCTGACCGGGGCTCGCGGGCGGCTCGAATAGCCGCTCAGCCCGCGTCCTTGAAGGCGGCCAGGGCGTCGGGGGTGTCGATGTCCTGCAGGATCGCGTCGTCGGCCATGGGCACCTCGGCCAGGGCTTCGGGATACTCGCCGATCAGGTGGCGGGCGCCAACGTCGCCCGAGATCGCCTGGATCTCGGCGAAGTAGCGCCGGGCGAAGAGCAGGGGGTTGCCGCGCTTACCCTGCCAGGTCGGCACGCAGATCGCGCGGCCCTCAAGCGGATTGAAAGCGGCGATCAGTCGGTCGATGGCGCCGGCCGTCAGGCCCGGCATGTCGCCCAGGCAGACCACCGCGCCGTCGCTCTCGGCCGGCACCGCGCCCAGGCCACGCTGCAGGCTGGTGGAGAGCCCGGCGGCGTAGTCCGGGTTGTGGACCAGCTGCAGGTCGAGGCCGGCCAGGGCGGCGGCCACGGCTTCCGGCTCGTGCCCGGTCACCACGACCACCGGCCCGGCCTTGGAGGCCAAGGCCGCCTCGGCGACCCGGCGCAGCATCGGCGTGCCGCCGACCTCGGCGAGCAGCTTGTTGATCGGCCCCATGCGCCGCGACTGTCCGGCGGCGAGGATGACCGCGGCAATGCGGGGCGCGCGCTGCACTTCGGCCGGGGTCTCCACGGCCTCGGCGCGTGGCAGGGGGCGGCCACCGGTCTCCTTGAGCAGGCCGCCGGCGCCCAGGGCCATGATCTCGGACGGGCCGACCGCGAGGCCGGCCACCAGCCGCTGCAGCACCCAGTCCAGGCCGTTGAGCTTGGGCGAGCGGGCGCAACCCGGCAGGCCGACAACCGGAATCGCGCCGTCGTGGGCCAGCAGCATGAGGTTGCCGGGGTCGACCGGCATGCCGAAATGATCGATGGTGCCGCCGGCCAGGACGATGCCGGCGGGCACGACGTCGCGCCGGTCGACGATGGCCGAGGCGCCGGAGACCAGCAGCAGATCGCAGCCCTGGGCCTTGAGGGTCCCCAGGGCTTCCGCGATCTTGGCCGCGTCGTGGCGGCAGCGCTGCTCCCGGCTCGGCGCGCAGTCCAGGCCGGCCAGGCGGGCGTCGACGGCCGCCTTGGTCTTCTCCAGCAGGCTCGCCTTGCCGCCGGGCAGGGTGGTCTGCACCAGGCCGACCCGGCGCGCCCGGAAGGGGGCGACCCGGACCCCTGCCGCCTTCGCCAGCTCGAGGCACTGCCGAAGCACAGGCCGCGGCACGGCGAAGGGGATGATCTTCACCGTTGCGACCATCTGGCGCGGCACCACGCCGTCGTAGGGTGCCAGGGTCGCGACGGTCACAGCCTCGTGCACGAGGTTGAGCGCATCCAGGCGGTCCCGGTCGAGCACGGCCAGGCCGCGGGCCTCGGCGATCAGGTTGCAGCGCCCGGTGAAGGCCGCCGAGACCGAGAGGTGATCGCCGGCCAGGGCCTCGGCGATGACCGTCGCGGCCTCGTCCTCGTGGACGTCATCGGCCTCCAGGCGCGCGGCGATCACGCTGTCCCGGCCGGCCGCGCGCAAGATCTCGACGTCGTCGGCGGAGAGGATGCGCCCCTTCTTGAAGTTCCGGCTTCCGGCCTTGAGGGAATGCGCCAGGATGGCGCCCTCGGCCCCATCCAGCGGCGTCTCGCCGAAGATCATGCGGCGGCCTCGCGCTGCGCGCGCAGCGGCCCGGCGCCGTGAAGGACCTGGGTCATCTGGGCCAGGACGGCGATGGCGATCTCCGCCGGCGAGCGGCCGCCCAAGGGCAGGCCGATCGGGCCGTGGATGCGGGCCAGCGCGGCCTCCTCGCAGCCCTGGTCGCGCAGGCGCTCCAGGCGCGTGGCATGGGTCCTGCGGCTGCCAAGGGCGCCGAGGTAGAAGGCCTCGCTGTTCAGGGCGGCGATCAACGCAGGGTCGTCCAGCTTGGGATCGTGGGTCAGAGTGACCACCGCGGTCCGGCTGTCGGGCGCGAGCTTCGCCAGGGCCTCGTCCGGCCAGTCGTCGACCAGGGTCAGGCCCGGAAAGCGGTCAGGGCTGGCCCAGGCCCTGCGCGGGTCGATCAGGGTGACCTCATAGCCGGCCAGCTCGGCCATGGGCGCGAGGAGCTGGGCGGTGTGGACTGCGCCGACGATCGCCAGCCTCAGCGGCGGGTTGAACACCGCCACGAAGTGGCCTTCCAAGGGCTCGGGCAGGCGCCCGCTCCGGTCGTGCCGGATTGCCGCCGCGACCGCGCTCAGGACCTCCGGACCGGGCTGAAGCGCGCCGGCGCCGACCGCGCCTCGGTCCACCACGGCCTGGCGGCCGCTGTCCAGCTCGGTCACCAGGGCGGCTGGCCGCTTCGCCGCGCGGGCCGTCTGCAGGGCATCGAAGACTTCACGTTTCATGTCAAGGGCTCGACGTAAACCTGTACACTGCCACCACAAGCCAGGCCGACCGCCCAGGCATCCTCGTCGCTGACGCCATACTCCAGCAGCTTCGGCGGGGCGCCGGCCATGACCCGCAGGGCTTCCTCCACCACGCTGCCCTCGATGCAGCCGCCGGAGACCGACCCGGTCATGTTGCCGGCCTCGTCGACGGCCAGCTGGCTGCCGACGGGGCGGGGCGAGGAGCCCCAGGTCGAGACCACCGTCGCCAGCGCCACCTTGCGGCCCGCGCCCAGCCAGCGGCCGGCTTGGGCCAGGACGTCGTCCGCCGGTTCGCGCGCGTCTATGGGATGCTGTCCAGCCATTCGCTCACGCCCTCCTCGCGCCGGGTGATCGGCCGGCTCAGCACCTCGGCGAGCTCGGCCAGGCTGTCGAGATTGTACACCGGGCGGAACTCGTCGACATGCGGCATGATCGCCCGGGCTCCCAAAGACCTTGGCTCGTAGCCCTCGTAGCGCAAGAGGGGATTGAGCCAGATCAGCCGACGGCAGGACTTGTGCAGGCGTTCCATCTCGCCGGCCAGGCCCTCGGCGTTGTCGCGGTCCAGACCGTCGGAGATGAACAGCAGGATCGCGCCCTGGCCGAGGACCCGACGGGCCCAGGTCTTGTTGAAATCGTGCAGGCAGGCGCCGATCCGGGTCCCCCCCGACCAGTCGAGCACGTGCTCCGAGACCAGCTTCAAGGCGACGTCGACGTCCTTGTGGCGCAGGAAGCGGGTGATGTTGCTCAGCCTGGTGCCGAAGAGGAAGGTGTGGACCCGGTCGCGGTCGTTGGTCACGGCGTGCATGAAGTGCAGGGCCATGCGCGAGTAGCGGTCCATGGAGCCCGATATGTCGCAGAGCACGACCAGAGGCGGATGGCGCCGGCGCCGGCGCCGCCACTTGAGCGGGATCGAGTCGCTGCCCGAGCGCAAGGCGGCCCGCAGGGTCCGGCGCAGGTCGGCGCGGCGGCCGCGCGGGTGCGATACGAAGCGCCGGGTCGGAACCTGCTGCAGGGAAAAGCGCAGGCGGGAAATCGCGGTCTTGGCGGCCGAGAGCTCCTCGGCCGACATCTTCTCGAAGTCCATCTTCTGGAGGACCTCTCGCCCCGACCAGGTCATGGTCGCGTCGACTTCGATTTGCTCCTGCTCGCCTTCGCCGCTCGGCTCCCGGCCCTGGGCGATGGGGGTCAGGGCCTCGGCCACCCGACGGCTCAGCTCCAGCTCCTCCTCGGGACTGCCGGTCGCGCTGGGCCGGACGTCAGGCAGCAGCAGGCTCATCATCTTTTCCAGGATCTTCGGGTTGCGCCAGAAGACGTGGAAGGCCTGGTCGAAGATCTCCCGTTGGTCCCGGCGGTTGACTAGGACCGCGTGCAGGGCCCAGTAGAAGTCCTCGCGCCGCTGGATGCCGGCGACCTCGACCGCGCGGATTGCTTGCAGCACCTTGCCGGGCCCGACCGGCAGCCCCGCCGCCCGAAGGGTCCGCGCAAAATGTAGGATGTTCTCGACCAGCCGGCCGCTCTGCAGCGGCGCCTCGGCCAGCGCCGCGATCGCCGGAGGCTTGTCACCGCTCATGGCTCAATCGCCGGCAGGCTGCAGCGCGAGCATTTCCTGTTTCATCTGGTCGAGGATCCGCTGCGCCTCGCTGCCCTGGATCTTGGCGATGTCGTCCTGGTACTTCAAAAGAACGCCAAGCGTGGAATCCACGGTCTCCGGGTCGAGCGAGACCTTGTCCAGCTGGGTCAGGGCTTCGACCCAGTCGATGGTCTCGGCCACCCCCGGCAGCTTGAAGAGATCCGTACCGCGCAGCTCCTGCACGAAGAGCACGACCTCGCGGGAAAGCCGCTCCGCGGCCCGGGGCGCCTTGACGCGCAGGATCTCCAGCTCGCGCGCGGCGCTGGGATAGTCGACCCAGTAGTAGAAGCAGCGCCGCTTGAGAGCGTCGTGGATCTCCCGGGTCCGGTTCGAGGTGATGACCACGATCGGTGGCTCGGGCGCCCGGATCGTGCCCAGCTCGGGGATGGTGATCTGGTAGTCCGACAGCACTTCGAGAAGGAAGGCCTCGAAAGGCTCGTCGGTGCGGTCCAGCTCGTCGATCAGCAACACCGGCGCGCCGCCGACCTGTGGCTGCAGCGCCTGGAGCAGGGGCCGTTCGATCAGGAACTTCTGGGAAAAGATGTCCTCGTCCAGGGTCTCGCGCTGGGCTTCGCCGGTCGCCTCGGCGAGCCGGATCTCGACCATCTGGCGCGGGTAGTTCCACTCGTAGACCGCCGAGGCCACGTCCAGGCCCTCGTAGCACTGCAGCCGGATCAGGCGGCGCTTGAGAGTCTCCGCCAGGACCTTGGCGATCTCGGTCTTGCCGACGCCGGCCTCGCCCTCCAGGAACAGCGGCCGCTTCAGCGCCAGCGAGAGGTGCAGGGCCGTAGCCAAGCTGCGGTCGGCCACGTAGTCGCCCGCTGCCAGCAGCGCCAGGGCCTCGTCGACCGAGCTCGGGATTTTGGGCGGTTCAGCCATGGTCGGGACGATCTTGGTTCATTCCATTTTCCGTTACCAGCCTCTGGTCAGCCGAAGCAATGCGCCAGATCAAGCCGGCGCGAAAGCCCGCCCGTCCTCCGCCTTAAGGTCGTCCGTTCGAACCCTGACGAGAAACCCCGGGGGCCGCAGACAGGGCCCCCGGGATCCTGAGGCAAGCTCGAAAGCGCTCGTCAGCCCGCGGCCGCGACCGCCCGCCGGGCCATCACGCCCACGAGGTGGGCGCGATACTCCGCGCTGGCGTGGATGTCGCTGTTGAGGCCGTCGGCCGGCACGGAGATGCCCTCGATGGCCGATGCCGAGAAGTTCGAGGCCAGGGCCGTCTCCATTTCCGAGACCCGGAAGACCGAGGCGCCCGCACCGGTCACCGCGACCCGCACGCCGCCCGCTCCCTGGCTGACCAGGACGCCGACGATGGCGTAGCGCGAGGCCGGGTTGGCGAACTTGGCGTAGGCCGCCTTGTCGGGCACCGGGAAGGCCACCGCGGTGACGATCTCGTCCTCGGCCAGAGCGGTCTCGAACATGCCGGTGAAGAAGTCGTCGGCCGGGATCTCCCGCTTGTTGGTGCGGACCGTCGCACCCAGACCGACCAGACCGCCCGGGTAGTCGGCCGCCGGGTCGGCATTGGCGATCGAGCCGCCGATGGTGCCGCGGTTGCGGACCTGGACGTCGCCGATGCCTTCGGCCAGGTCGGCGAGGGCCGGGATCTTGGCCTTGACCGTGGCGTCGCCTGCCACCTCGGCATGGGTCGTCGTGGCCCCGATCACGATGTTGCCGCCCTCCTCGGAGATTCCCTTGAGGTCGGCGATCGCGCCCAGGTCGACCAGATCCGACGGCTGAGCCAGGCGCTGCTTCAGCGTCGGGATCAGGGTCATCCCGCCGGCGACGATCTTGCCCTCGCCGGCGCCGCTCAGGGCGCTCGCGGCCGCGTCGAGGCTGGCGGGACGATGGTAGTTGAACTCATACATGACACATCCTCCCTTACTCGGCCGCCTGGGCCGGTTGGGTCGCTTGGGCGATCCGCCAGACCTTCTCCGGGCTGGCCGGCATGGCGATTTCCTCCGTCCCGAGGGCGTCGGTGACCGCGTTCATGAAGGCGGCCGGGGCCGCGATCGCGCCCGCCTCGCCGCAGCCCTTCACCCCCAGGGGGTTGTGCGGGCAGGGCGTCTCGGTGGTCTCCACCTTGAAGGAGGGCAGGTTGTCGGCCCGCGGCATGCAGTAGTCCATGTAGGAGCCGGTCAGTAGCTGACCGTCGGCGTCGTAGACGCAGTTCTCCAGCATCGCCTGGCCGACGCCCTGGGCGATGCCGCCGTGGACCTGGCCCTCGACGATCATCGGATTGATGACCTTGCCGAAGTCGTCGACCGCCGCCCAGTCGACGATCTCGATCACGCCGGTCTCCGGGTCGATCTCGAGCTCGCAGATGTGGGTGCCCGCCGGATAAGTGAAGTTCAGCGGATCGTAGAACGAGGTCTCGTCGAGGCCCGGCTCCAGGTCTTCCGGATAGTTGTGCGGGACGTAGGCGGTGAAGGCGATCTCGCCGATGGCCTTCTCCTTGTCCGTGCCGGCGACCCGGAAGGTGCCCTTGTCGAACTCGATATCGTCGACCGAGGCCTCCATCAGGTGGGCGGCGATCTTCTTGCCTTTCTCGATGATCTTGTCGCAGGCCTTGCTGATCGCGGAGCCGCCGACCGCGAGTGATCGCGAGCCGTAGGTGCCCATGCCGAAGGGGATCGACCCGGTGTCGCCGTGGACGATCTCGACGTTCTCGATCGGCACGCCCAAGGTATCCGAGACCAGCTGCGAGAAGGTCGTCTCGTGGCCCTGGCCGTGGCTGTGCGAGCCGGTGAAGACCGAGACCGTGCCGGTCGGGTTGAAGCGCACCTGGCCGGACTCGTAGAGGCCAACTCCGGCGCCCAGGGAGCCGACCACCGCCGAGGGCGCGATGCCGCAGGCCTCGATGTAGGCCGAGAAGCCGATGCCGCGCAGCTTGCCCTTGGCCTTGGAGGCCTCGCGGCGCGCCGGGAAGCCCTCGTAGTCGATCAGATCCTGGGCCTTGGTCAATGCCAGCTCGTACTGGCCGGAATCGTAGGTCAGCGCGACCGGCGTGGCATAGGGGAAGGCGTCGGGCGGCACGAAGTTGCGCTTGCGCAGCTCGGCCGGATCCATGCCCAGCTCGCGCGCGGCCGCCTCGACGATCCGCTCGACCACGTAGGTCGCCTCGGGCCGGCCGGCGCCGCGGTAGGCGTCGACCGGGGCGGTGTTGGTGAAGACCGCCTTGACGTTGCAGTAGATGACCGGGGTCGTGTACTGCCCGGCGAGCAGGGTCGCGTAGAGATAGGTCGGAATGCTGGTCGCGAAGTTCGAGAGATAGGCGCCCAGGTTCGCCGTGGTGTCGACCTTCATGCCGACGAACTTGCCTTCGGCGTCCATGCCAAGCTCGACATGGGTGACGTGGTCGCGGCCGTGGGCGTCCGCAAGGAAGGCCTCCGAGCGGTCACCGGTCCACTTGACCGGCCGGCCGGTCTTCTTGGCGGCCCAGGTGCAGACCGTCTCTTCGGCGTAGCAGTAGATCTTGGAGCCGAAGCCGCCCCCGACGTCGGGCGCGATGACCCGCAGCTTCGATTCCGGGATTCCGAGCACGAAGGCGCAGAGGATCAGCCGCAGCAGATGCGGGTTCTGGCTGGTCGAATAAAGCGTGTAGCTGTCGGTCCCGGTGTCGTATTCCGCGATCGCTGCCCGCGGCTCAATGGCGTTCGGGATCAGGCGGTTGTTGACCAGGTCCAACTTGGTGACATGGGCTGCCCGCGACAGGGCCTCGTCGACCGCGGCCTGGTCGCCCAGTTCCCAGTCATAGCAAAGGTTGCTCGGCGCCTCGTCGTGCAGTAGCGGGCCGTCCATGGCCTTGGTCGGATCGATGTTGACCGGCAGGCTCTCATAGTCCACCTCGACCAGCTCGGCGGCATCGACCGCCTCGGCCGCACTCTCCGCCAGCACGACCGCGACGTGGTCGCCGACGTAGCGCACCTTGTCGCGGACCAGGGGAAAATGCGGCGGCGCCTTGTGCGCTTCGCCGTGCTTGTCGGTGACGGTCCAGCCACAGGGCAGGGATCCGACGCTGTCGGCCTCCATGTCCTTGCCGGTGAAGACCGCGATCACGCCGGGCGCGGCGGCCGCGGCATCGGTCTTGATCGAGGCGACCGTGGCATGGGCGTGCGGTGAGCGCACGAAGACGGCATGAACCTGGCCGGGCCGGTTGAGGTCGTCGGTGTAGCGGCCCTTGCCGGTGAGAAAACGCTGGTCTTCCTTGCGCCGAACGCTGGCGCCGATTCCTGTGTCTGGCATGGCTCAGCTCCTCATCGCCTTTGCGCCGGCCTGGATGGCCTTAACGATATTGTGATAACCGGTGCAGCGGCAGATGTTGCCCTCCAGCCAGTCGCGGATCTCGGTCTCGCTTGCCTCGCCCTTGGTGTTCACCAGGTCGACTGCGCTCATCACCATGCCCGGGGTGCAGAAGCCGCACTGCAGGCCGTGGTGCTCCTTGAAGGCCGCCTGCATCGGGTGGAGCTCGCCGTTCTGGGCGAGGCCTTCGATGGTCGTGACCTCGGCGCCATCGGCCTGGACCGCGAGCATGGTGCAGGCCTTGACCGACTTGCCGTCGACGTGGACGACGCAGGCGCCACACTGGCTGGTGTCGCAGCCGACGTGGGTGCCGGTGAGGGCCAGGTCCTGACGCAGAAAATCGGTGAGCAGAGTGCGCCCCTCGACGTCACGGGTCAGTTGCTGCCCGTTGACCGTCATCGTTACGCTCGGCATTCGGATCTCCTCCCTTTGGACTGATTTGCGGCCCTTTCTGCGGGCCGTTCTCGCTACGGATGCTTTCCCGTACCGCCGCCTCGATCACGGCCTCAGCCGTGCCTGAGGAACTCGTCAATCATGTACCAAGGCACTGCCAGCGCGTCACTAAGAAAAACCCCGGTCCGCGGCGGGACCGGGGGGAATCTGGCTAAGGCGGGGACTTCGCGCGCAAGCGGCCGGGAAGCCGGAACCGAGTCATACCAAGGGAAGGAAACATTGACCTGTTTCATGGGCCTCATCGGCCGCCCGGGTGCAATGCGGCCCGCTTATGGTGCGCCAGCACCACTGCGCAGACCGCGCCTTCCCGGAAGGCACCACAGCGCCGTGAAACAGGTCGATGTTTCCTTCCCTTGGTATCAGCCCGTGCCGCGTCGGCGCTTGGACTTCCGCGCCGTTCCGCCGCGCTTCTTCCTCGCCGGCGGCGAGCCGGCCTCGGACCGTGCAGAAGGGCCAGGTGCGGCGTCCGGCTGGTCGGCTTCACCACCGCGGCGCTCGGCCCAGTAGTCGATCTTGCTCAGCAGTTCGGCCCGGTTGATCGGCTTGGGCAGGTAGTCGTTCATGCCCGCCTGAAGGTACTTCTCGCGGTCGCCCTTCATGGCGTGGGCGGTGACGGCGATGATCGGGATGTGCCCCATCTCGCCCTCCAGTTCGCGGATCCTGCGGGCGGCCTGCACCCCGTCCAGCTCGGGCATCTGAATGTCCATCAGGATCAGGTCATAGGGCCGGCTGCGGACCGCCTCGATCGCCTCCACGCCGTTGCCGGCGACGTCGACCCGGACGCCGGACTTGGCGAGAAGCGCGATCATCACGCGCTGGTTGACCGGGTTGTCCTCGGCGAGCAGGACCCGGATCGTCGATCGGGGGCGGGCATCGGCCTCGGCCTGGACCATGGCGCCGTCCGCGGGGCTGCCGGGCGCATCGGCCAGCAAGGCACGCAGGCATTTGATCAGGCTGTTCGGCCGCAGCGGCTTGGAGAGGGCGAGGTCGAAGCCCATCTCGCGCGCCGCTTTGCCGGTGTTGCGCAGTCCGGCAGCCGAGGCGATGACCAGCTTGAGGTCCTTCAATGCCGGCTCGGCCCGGATCAGCCTGGACAGGGCAACCCCGTCCGTCCCGGGCATCATGTGGTCGATGATCGCCGCGCTGAAGGGGGCAGGGCCTTCCGACGCCGCCTTCAGGGCCTCGATCGCGGAGCCCGCATCGGGCAGGACCGCGGTCTCGCAGCCGAGCACGGTGAGCTGGTCCTCGAAGGCGCGCCGATTGACCGGGTTGTCGTCGACGACCAGGATTTTCAGGCTGGCGCTGGCACCTCGCAGCTCGCCCAGCCAATCCGCATCGGCGCCGCCGCCCTGGCGGCCCAGGGGCAGGGTGAACCAGAAGCGGCTGCCTTCGCCCAGCTGGCTGACCACGCCCAGTTCGCCACCCATGGCGCCGACCAGGCGCTTGCAGATGGCAAGGCCAAGGCCGGCGCCGCCGTGACGCCGCGAGGTCGAGCTGTCGACCTGGGTGAACTGCTCGAAGATCCGATTCTGGGCCTTGGTCGCAATGCCGATCCCGGAATCGATGACCTCGAATTTCAGGACCACGGTGTTCTCCGCGGTGATGTCGTCCAGCAGAGTGATCTGGGTCGCGACGCCGCCGGCCCCGGTGAACTTTATGGCGTTGGCGATGAGGTTGAGCAGGATCTGCCGCAGCCGGGCCTCATCGCCGCAGAGCCGGCCGGGCACCTCGGGATCGAGATAGACGGGGAGGGCCAGGCCCTTTCCGTGGGCCTCCGGGGTCAGGATCTGAACCACGCCGTCGAGCAGCGTCGGGAGGTCGAAGTCGACGGTCTCGAGCTGCAGACGGCCGGCCTCGATCTTCGAGAAGTCGAGGATGTCGTTGATGATCGCCAGCAGGGACTCGCCGGAGTGGCGGATCACCTCGGCGTAGTGGTGGTCGTCCTCGCTCAGGTCGGAATCGAGCAGCATTCCGGCCATGCCGATGATTCCGTTCAAAGGTGTCCGGATTTCGTGGCTCATGTTCGCCAGGAACTCGGACTTGGACTGGTTGGCGGCCTCGGCGTCCTCCTTGGCGGTGCGCAGCGCGGTTTCCGCCTGACGGCGCTCGTTGACCTCGCGGCGCAACTCCTGGGTGCGCTCTTCGACTCGGACCTCGAGGTCTTGCTGCGCTTCCTTGAGCGCGGCTTCGGCGCGCCGGCGCTGCTGGATCTCGTGCTCCAGCAGGCCGTTCTTCGCCTGCAGGTTGGTCCTGGCCTCGTCAAGCTCGACGTACTGCCGGTTCAGGATGCGGTCGGCGCGCCGGACGATCGCATAGAGCAGGGAATAGAGGGCGAGGCTGATCAGGAAAAGACCGCCGAGATAGCTGATCGTGTTGTTGGTGACCCGGGCCATCGAGAGGGTCACGTCGGAGTAGAGCTCCACGACCGCTTCGACCCGGCCGTGCGGACCCTTGATCGGAATGTAGCTTTCGACCAGGTCACGGTTCTGCATCTCGCCGGAGAAGGCGCTGAAGCTGTTGCGGTAGCTGTGCTTGCTGGCCGGCCTGCCGTCCTCGGCCGCGCTCCGGAAGCCGTCGTTGTCCTTCCATTCGCCGATCTGGCTGGGTTGGGAGGAGTAGACGGTGAGGCCGTCGACCCGAAAGATCTTGATCTTCAGGACCGGGAGGCCGCGTGCCATCTCCCTGACCCTTCGGTCCAGCGCCTGCGTCTCCGGCAGGTCGCGAATCCTGTCCCCGTCGTCCTCCGCGAGGGTCGTCACGTAGGGCCCGAAGTCGCGCCAGAGGGTGTTGGCGAAGGAGCGGGCCAGGGCCACGTTGTGGTTCTCCGCGGCCACCACGACTTCTTCGATCGCACTATTCCTGTAAAGCAGCACGGCGATCAGCATCATGCATATGATCGCCAAGGCGCTCGTGATCGAAAAATATCTAAGCAATTGAAACATAATAAAGAATAGCGCTCGCAATCGAAAGACGCAGACATGCCGCCCTGCCCGGGGCCCGCGCCTGCGAGCCCAGGTGAATCGAGCGCCAGAGGATGAAAGAATCCGTTAAATTAACGAAGATTGGGGCAAGCCGGGCGCACCCGCTACGAACCGCCTCGGCCAGTCGGGAGGGTCAAAAGCGGCGCGCGCGTGAGGGCCGACCGGGCCGGATAAAGGTCGCCGCAGCTTATCCTTGGAGGCCGGGAGGCAAGAGGTTAAGAGGCGCCGCCGAACAAGAACAGCAGCAGGGCCACGACCACGACCAGGCCAAGGATCCAAATGATTGGCGACAGGCCGCGCTTCTCGGCGACCGGAGGGGCCGCAGGTGCCGGGGCCGCTTCGGCCGCGGCCTCCTCCGCCGCCGGTGCGACGATCTCGCTGAAATTGCCGAAGAACTCGTCGGCCAGCTTCTGGGCGGTGCCGCCGATCAGCCGCGAGCCGATTTGCGCGAGCTTGCCGCCGACCTGGGCCTTGGCGTCGTAGTTCAGGACCGTGACCGTGCCGTCCTCGCTCAAGCGGACCGCGGCACTGCCCTTGGCGAAGCCGGCGGCCCCGCCCTGGCCTTCGCCGGCGATGGTGTAGCTCTCCGGCGGGTTTATGTCGGCCAGATTGACCTTCCCGGTGAAGGTCGCCGAGACTGGTCCGACCTTGGCGCGAACCTTGGCCGTGAACTCGTTGTCGGCGGTTCTCTCCAGTTCCTGGCAGCCGGGAATCGCCTGCTTCAGGACCTCCGGGTCGTTGAGGGCGTCCCAGACCTTCTCCCGCGCTGCGGCGATCCGGTACTCGCCGGACATCTCCATTCCCGAAGCCCTCCCAGGCCGCAAAAAAAGCCGAGACTCGATGTCTCGATAGGGGCGTTACACTAGCGTGACAGCCGAGGCGCGAACAAGATCGCGGAACAGCCTCCTAACCGCCAAGGAAGAGCCGGCCGACCTCCGGATTGGCGAGCAGCTCCTTGCCGGGGCCCGCCATCGCGAGCTGGCCGGAAACCAGAACGTAGCCGATATCGGCGAACTCCAGACCCTTCTTGGCGTTCTGCTCGACCATGATGATAGTCTTGCCTTCGCCCTTCTGCAGGTCGTCGAGGATCTCGAAGACCATGTCGATGAAGCGTGGCTCCAGGCCGATCGAAGGCTCGTCGACCAGCAGCACCTCGGGATCCATGACCAGAGCGCGGGAGATCTCCAGGAGGCGTCTTTCGCCGCCGGACAGCACCTTGGCCGGATGCGACCGCCGCTCGGCCAGGCGCGGGTACTTACCGAAGATCTCCTCGGCCTTCTCCTTGGCCCGGGCCGGCTTGTCCATCAGGTAGCCGCCCATCCAAAGGTTCTCCTCGACGGTCATGCCGGGAAAGACCGACTTGTCCTGCAGGATGTAGGCGATGCCGGCGGTCCTCAGCTTGTCCTTCGAGGACAGCCGCGTGACGTCCCTGCCGCCGACCGAGATGCGGCCGTCGAAGATGTTGGTGAAGCCGAAAATCGAGTGCAGCACGGTGGACTTGCCGGCGCCGTTCGGTCCGATCAGGCAGAGTGACTGCCGGCGTGCGACCTGCAGGTTGAAGTCGTGCAGGATCTCCATCTTGCCGTAGCCGGCGCGCAGCCGCTCGATGGACACGAAGGGCTCCGGCCCGGCCAGTTCGGCGACACGCCCCGCAGACACGCCGGCCTCCGCGATGGCCGCGGCCTGGCGGTTCACCTCTTCGACCGAAATGACGGTCTCGACCGATCCGGCGCCGTAGCCTTTGATCCGGTCCTTCTGGCCCTGGGCGGCTTGATCCTCGCTGGAGGGGTCGTCCGAAGGCGGCATCAATGCGCTCCCAGGTAGGCGTCGACGACCCTTTGGTCGTTGCGGATCTGATCGGGCGTGCCTTCTGCCAGCAGCTCGCCATGGGCCAGGCAATAGATGCGCTCGGCCAAGTTCATGATGACGCGCATGTTGTGCTCGATGACGAAGAGGGTGATGCCGAATTCCTGGTTGGCCCGCTTCAGGCGATCGATCAACCCGTTGATCAGGGTCGGGTTGATGCCCGCCGTCGGCTCGTCGAGCAGCAGGGTCTTGGGCTCGTTCATCAACGCCATGGCGAACTCCAGCAGCTTCTGCTGGCCGAAGGAGAGGTCGCCCGAGATCAGCCGGCGCTTGCTGTAGAGGCCGACGAACTCCAGCAGGTGCTCGGCCTTCTCCGTCAGCTCCGCGGGAAACTCGCCGAACATGGTCGACCAGCCGCCGCTGCGGTGCGGGACCGAGATCAGCATGTTCTCGACGCAGTTCATCTTGGAATAGATGCGGGTCTGCTGGAAGGTCCGCAGCAGCCCCAGGCGCGCGATCTGCGGCACCCGCAGCTTGGAGATCTCGCGGCCCTCGAAGCGGATCGAGCCGCTGTCGATGGGGTGATAGCCGACCACCGAGTTGAACAGGGTGGTCTTGCCAGAGCCGTTGGGGCCGATCAGGCCGGTGATCCGGCCCTGGGGCACGGACAGCGAGATGTTGCGGTTGGCCTGGACGCCGCCGAAGGCCTTGGAGACGCTCTCGACTTCGATCTGCGGTGTCATTCGCCCGCCCTCTGCGGCGCGCCGGCCGGCGCCTCCGCGTCCTCGGCCGGGGCGGCCTCGACCCGAATGCCGAAGAACTCGGGCCAGCGGTCCTGCGCCCAACCCAGGATGCCCTGCTGGAAGTAGACAACGCTGACGATCAGGACCAGGCCCAGCGCGACCCACTGCCAGCCCTCGAGGTGGGTCCAGGTGACTTCCTTGATCACGTGGAACAGAGTGGCGCCGAGGACGGGCCCCCAGAGCGTGCCCTTGCCGCCGAGCAGGGCCATGACGACCATGAAGATGCCAAAGGTGACGGTCGGGAAGGCGACCTCGAGGGGCTCTATGAAGCCGATCATGTTGCCGAAGATGCCGCCGGAGATGCCCAGGAAGAAGGCCGCGATGGCCCAGGCGACCGTCTTGTGGCGCACCGTGTGCAGGCCCATGGCCTCGGCCTTTTCCTCGTCGTCGCGGATCGCGTTGATCGCCAGCTTGAAGCGCTTGGCGTAGAGCCAGCGCAGGAAGATGAAGGTCGCGATGGCGGCCAGCATCGAGAGGAAGTAGTAGATCAGCGAGCGGGTATCCGGCTCTCCCGGGTAGGTCGGCATTGAGATGCCGCCGCCGCCGCCGACCCAACCCCAGGCACCGACCAGCTCGCCCGCCGCGATCGCAACGCCCAAGGTCCCGATGGCGAAGTAGGGGCCTCGAAGCCCGAAGACGATCCAGCCGAAGACAACGGCGAAGAGCGCGGAGAGGATCGCGGCCACGACCAAGCCCAGGGCAAGGCCCGTGAAGTATTGATCGAAGGTGAAGTCGACCTTGATCGCGCCGAAGGCCGAGGTGTAGGCGCCGACGTCGTAGTAGAGGCCGATCTGCACTACCGCGCAGATGTACATCCCAGCGCCGAAGAAAAAGATGTTGCCCAGCGAGTTGTAGCCCATCTGTCCGCCCATGATGTCCCAGGTCAGGGCGAAGAGGATCATGACCCAGAGCACCGAGAGCTGGTTGGTGTAGGCGGGAAAAAGAAGCGGCGCCGCGATCCCGGCGATGAGGACCGCGGTGTAGAGGCCGATCTGACGGGCGGTGAGACTCATTGCACCACCTGCCGGACCCGGCTCTGCTGCAGCTGGCGCCAAACTAGGACGGCGACCAGCAGGCCGACCACCGTCGCCTGCTGGAACTCGGCGCCAAGGACGAAGCCGCTGTACTGCTCCGCCACGCCCAGCCCGAGGCCGGCCGTGATCACCCCCGGCAGGTTGCCGAAGCCGGCCGCGGTGACGATGACGAAGGAACGCACCGAATGGGTGATGCCGTAGAAGGGCTGGATCACCCAGATCATCACGATCAGCACGCCGGCAGCGCCGCAGATCGCCGAGTTGAGCGAGTAGGTGAAGGCGTAGACCCGGTCGGTGTCGATGCCCATGATCTTGGCCGCCCGCGGGTCCTGGGCCGTCGCGCGGATCGCCTGACCGATCCGGCTGCGCTTCATGAAAATCACGATCGCCGAGGCGAGAAGGGCGGCCAGGACGAAGGAAATCAGCTTGATCTCGGCGATGGTGACCTGTCCGTCAAAGATGTAGCGGGTATCGAAGCCGGACTCGGCGACCCGGACCTCTGGGCCATAGGCGAGGTTCAGGGCCTGCTGGATCACCAGGGCGATGCCGAAGGTGGCCAGCAGCGAGGTGAAGAGGTCGCGGTCGATCACCCGCCGGATCACCAGGATGTAGACGATCCAGCCGAAGCCGAACATGACCACCGCCACGATGGGCAGGGAGAGGATCGGATGGATGCCGAAGCGGCCCAGCTCCAGCGCCAGGTAGCCGCCCATGATGACGAAGTCACCCTGGGCCAGATTCTTGACGTTCATCACCCCCCAGACCAGGGCGAGACCGTAGGCCGCGAGCGCGAAGATCGCGCCGATGAAGAGACCGTCGAGCAGAAGCTGGACGTTGAAGACCGGCGCGATGGTCAGGACGGAAAGGTTGTCTAGCATGGGGTCTCTGGGGCCTGATGCCGCTGGCGGGAAACGCGCAGCCGCCCCCGCCCGTCAGGGGGCGGGGGCGCTGCTGGTTTCACCTCTCTCGAGAGTCCCTTTGAAATCGCCGCTCAGGGCGCCTTCCGCGGGAAGTTCACCGGGTGGGAGGCCCACTTCGAGGGCGCCACGACGTTGTACTTTCCGTCCTGGATCTGGCGCAGCACCATGGGCTTGGCGATGTTGTTGCCGGCCTCGGAGAACTTGATCGGACCGTAGAAGGTATTCATCTCGGTGGCTGCGATGGCATCGCGCACCTTCTCGATGTCGAAGGAGTCCGCCCGCTCGAAGGCGTCCTTCCACACCATGACCGCGGCGGCCGCCTGGGCCGACTGGTAGGGCACGGTGGTGTAGCCCTCGAAGGTGTTCTTGAACTTCTCGTGGAAGTCGGCCGCGGTGCCGAAGTACTCGTCCTCGTAGGACAGGGTCTCGGCCCACTGGGTCGAGCAGAGGATGTCGTTGGCGCCGGCGCCGAACTTGTCCGTGACCTTGGCCGCCTCGCAGTGGGTCATGGCGATCATCGGCACGTCGATCTTCATCTCGTTGATCTGGCGCACCGCGGTGGCCGCACCCTTGGAGTGCCCCGAGACGATCAGCAGGTCGGGCTTGAGCGCCTTGGCCTTGGTCAGCGTGGCCGACATGTCGGAGAGATCGCGCGGCAGCTTGTCGTCGATCACGATCTTCATGTCGTACTTCTTCGCGTCCTCCATCACGCCCGCGCGGACGTCGAGCGAGAAGGGATCGTTCTCGAAGGCCATGGCGATCTTGATGTCGGAAGGCTTCTTGCCGTTCTTCTCCGCCAGCTCGGCCGCGAGGTCGATGGCGCTGGCCAGATATTGCTCCGACGTCGAGAGCACGGCGAAGAGGTACTTGTAGCCCTGGGTGAAGAGCGAGCGCGAGGCGCCCTCGGCCTCGACCATCGGAATCTTGTACTTCTCGGTGACCGGCGCGATGGCCTTGGTCAGGCCCGAGGAATACGGTCCAAGCATGAACTGGATGCCGTCCTGCTTGATCAGGCGCTCGGCGAGCTGGGCGCCGCGGGCCGGTGTCGACTCGTCGTCGTAGTAGACGATGTCCAGCTTGTAGGACTTGCCACCGACCTTGACGCCGCCCATTTCGTTGATGCGCGCGACGGCGATCTCGTAGCCGTTCTGGGCGTGAATGCCGTTGGTGGCGTACTTGCCGGTCAGGGATATGGCCGAGCCGAGGACGATGGTGTCACCCTCGACCTTGGCGTTGGCCGGCCCGGCAACCAAGAGGCCGACCGTCGCAGCCGTGGCCAGGAGGCTGCTCACGGGTTTCATGGTGGACATGTGGTTTTCCTCCCTCGCAGTCGGCGAATCTGTGTTTATGTTCAGGTCGTTTGCCGCCCGGCGCCGCCCAGGTACGACCTTGCTGGCCCCAAAGTTATCAGACCCGCTGTGCGAGGCAAGTCCCCTGCGACGAAGGGCTAGGGACAAAAGTTCGTTACCGCGTCTGGAGTTGGCGGTGCCGAGCTGCCCTCGACGGTAGCCTGCAAGCCGGCCGTCCAAGCAAAGCGCCGGGCGCAGGAGACTAGGACTAAATGCCATGCCTGACGCGCTCGACAAGCTTCGCCTGGCCTTGGAACGACGATTTGCCGATCCGCCGGTCGCGCCGGATCTGGCCAATGGGTTGGAAACCCTGGCGGGCATGGCCGGCCGTGGGGCCCAGCGAGCCTTCACGGCGCAGCCCCTGGACCAGGGCCTTGTCCGCCTGCTCTGCGCGGTCGCCCTCGCGTCGCCGACCAAGAGCGACCTCCAGCAGCGCGATATCCTGCGGATCTCGGATCCCGATCTGCGGCAGGCCGTCAACGGCTTGATCGAGGCCCAGGCCTGGATCGCAGACGCGCCGGAGCTGCTGATTTTCTGCGGCAACAACCGACGCCAGCGTCAGCTCCACGCCTGGCGCGGCCGGCCCTTCGTCAACGACCACCTCGATGCCTTCTTCAACGCCGCGGTCGACGCGGCCATCGCCCTCGGCGCCTTCGTCACCGCGGCCGAAGCAGTCGGCCTCGGCTGCTGCCCGGTCTCGGCGGTGCGCAATGAGGCGCAGCGGCTCAGCGAGTTGCTCGAGCTGCCAGACCACGTCTTCCCGGTCGCCGGACTGGCCCTGGGCTGGCCGGCCGGCCCGGCAGAGATCAGCCAGCGCCTGCCGCTCGCGGTGACCCTGCACGAGAACCGCTTCGGGTCCGCCAATCCGCGGTCGGCGGTCGAGGCCTACGACAGGGCCAGGACGGCGACGCAGCCCTATGCGAAGCAGCGTTTCACCAAGGACTACGGAGAAGACCCCGACTACGGCTGGTCAGAAGACAAGGCGCGCCAGTACTCCAAGCCGGAACGCGCGGACTTCGGCGCTTTCATCCGTGCCAAGGGCTTCAAGCTCGACTGATCGTCCCGAGTCAGAGGAAAAAGAGGATCAGGTAGACCCCGAGCAGGATCGCGACCCACATCACCGTGTCCCCGGTGGTCCAGGTCCGGCCAAGGATCCCTGTCGGCCCATGATGGCGTTCGGTGCGCAGGATCACGGCATAGACCGCGCGCAGGCCCGCCTGGCGGAGGCCCATCTCCAGGGGCTTGAAGATCTCGGCCCCGGCATGGATCAGCCGCGGCAGGGCGCGCCGGTAGATCCAGTCGCTGTCCAGATTCACCGAGCGCAGCTCCGGCGGGTAGAGGCCCGTGCGCATCAGCCAGGTGAAGGCCAGCGCCGAGAACAGCAGGAGCTGAAGCTGGGTCACGACATGCTCTGCCGTGTAGGGCTGATAGTCCACGTCGAAGGGCAGCAGGGCGTAGAGCGGCGCCGGATAGACCCCGATGCCGATGCACAGGAAGGCGGCGATGGCCATGGCGGCCAGCATGTTGGCCGGCGCCTCCTTGACCCGGATGCCGCTGTCGTGGGCGAAGAAGGCAAAGAAGGGGATCTTGATGCCCGAGTGGTGGAACACGCCGGCCGAGGCGAAGAGCAGGATCAGCCAGGGCACGAAGTAGCCCTCCTCGGCGATCGCGCTCAGGATCAGGGACTTCGAGACGAAGCCGCTGAACAGCGGAAAGGCCGAGATCGAGGCGGCGCCGACGATGCAGAAGCCGGCTGTCCAGGGCATCGACTTGTAGAGCCCGCCCAGTTCCGAGCCCTTGATCGTGCCGGTGCGGTGCAGGACGGCCCCCATCGACATGAACAGCAGGGCCTTGTAGATGATGTGGCAGAAGGCGTGCGCCGCCGTGCCGTTGAGGGCCAGCTGGCTGCCAACGCCGATGCCCGCGACCATGAAGCCGAGCTGGTTGTTGAGGCTGTAGGCCAGGACCCGGCGCAGGTCGTTCTCGATGACCGCGTAGAAGATCGGGAAGGCGGTCATGGAGACGCCGATGTAGATCAGGATCTCGGTGCCCGGAAAGCCGCGCGCCAGGGAATAGACCGCCAGCTTGGTCGTGAAGGCGCTCAGCATCACCGTGCCGCTGACGGTCGCCTCGGGATAGGCGTCCTCCAGCCAGTTGTGCAGCAGGGGGAAGGCGCATTTGATGCCGAAGGCCAGGAAGATCAGGTTGGTCCCGAGGCTGCCCAGGCCGAGCTCGCCGAAGACCAGCGAGCCGGTCGCATCGAAGTGCAGGATGGCCCCGGCCAGCAGCAGCACCCCCGAGCCGACCTGGATGATCAGGTAGCGCATCCCGGCACGATAGGCGCGCTCGCTGCGCCGCGCCCAGATGAGAAACACCGAGGCAATCGCCGTCAGTTCCCAGAACACGAAGAGCGTCACCAGGTCCCCTGCGAAGACCGCGCCGATGGCGGCGCCGGCGTAGATCAGGCCGGCGACCTGCTGTACCGGGTCCTGGTCGTGCAGGCTGTAGAGGACGCCGAGTGCCGCGGCGATGCAGAAGATGATGCCGAAGATCGTCGACAGGCGGTCCACGCGGACAATCTCCAGGTCGATGCCCAGGACCGAGAGCTGCCAGTGGCTGCCCGGCTCGAGCAGGAGCACGCTGGCCAGCCCCAGGACCGGCAGGGCCAGCATGTAGAGATTGCGCGCCTGGCCGCGCAGCAGCGGCACCGCCAGCGCGCCGAGGATCAGGATCAGGCCCGGGGACAAGCTAGTCATCGGAATCGTAGTAATCCTCGGGGCGCATCAGGATGATCCGCAGCGCCTTGGCGGCCAGCACGAGCCCGACGCAAACGACGAAGCCGTAGATGCCGTAGAAGCCGAAGATGTGCTCGACCTGGAAGTAGCCGTGCTTGTGGATCAGGGCGTCGGCGAGGAAGACGATCACACAGACCCCGACCAGGGCCCAGACGACCTTCTTCACGTTCGCCGGATCATCCAGCCAGTAGGTCCTTTCTTTGTCGTGGTCGGCCATGGCGTCATCCCTGTGGCGTGACGAGGAGCGTCAGGAAGTCGTAGACACTGTCGGCATAGAAGAAGAGCGCCAGGCAGCCCAGCGCGGTGATCGACAGCGGCACGACGCAGAACATAGGCGCTTCGCGGATCCCGACGGCGGCCGAACTGGCGCTTTCGGGCGGGGGCAGGAAGAAGGCTCTGGCGACGATCGGCATCAAGTAAGCGACGTTCAGCAGTGAGGAGATCATCAGCACGGCAACCAGCAGAGTATGGCCGGTCTCCGCTGCGCCCAAGGCGAGATACCATTTGCTCCAGGCGCCGCCGAAAGGCGGCAGGCCGATGATGCTGAGCGAACCCAGAAAGAAGGCGGACATGGTGATCGGCATGCTGCGGCCGATCCCGGCCATCTCGCTGATCTCGGTCTTGTGGGTGGCGACGTAGATCGCCCCGGCGCAGAAAAACAACGTGATCTTGCCGACGGCGTGCATGGCGATGTGCATGCCGCCGCCGATGACGCCGAGCGTGCTGGCCAGCATCGCCCCCAGCACCACATAGGACAACTGGCTCACCGTCGAGTAGGCCAGCCGCGCCTTGAGGTTGTCTTTGGTCATGGCGACCAGGGAAGCGAGCAGGATGGTTGCAGCCGCCACGTAGGCCACCCAGTCGCCGAGCCCGCTGCGGCCCAGGAAGTCGACCCCGAAGATGTAGACCGTCACCTTGAGCACTGTGAAGACCCCGGCCTTGACCACGGCGACCGCGTGGAGCAGGGCGCTGACGGGGGTCGGCGCGACCATGGCCGAGGGCAGCCAGCGGTGGATGGGCATCAAGGCCGCCTTGCCGATGCCGAACATGTAGAGGAACAGCAGAAGGCCGAGCAGTGGACCCGAGGCCTTGCCCTCGAGGATGCCGCCGGGCAGGAAATCGAGAGTCCCCGCAATGTTCCAGGTCGCCAGCATTCCCAGAAGCAGCAGGCCGATCGAGGTGGCCAGCAGGATCCCCAGGTAGACCCGCCCGCCGGCTTTGGCCTCCTCATTGCCCTTGTGGGTCACAAGGGGATAGGTCGAAAGCGTCAGCGCCTCATAGAATATGAACAAGGTTAGCATGTTGCCGGCGAAGGCGACGCCCATGGTGCTGGCCAGTGCAGTCGCGAAGCAGACGTAGAAGCGGGTCTGGTTCTGCTCCTGGTTCCCGCGCATGTAGCCGATGGAATAAAGCGAGTTGACGATCCAGAGGCCCGAGGCGATGACCGCGAACATCATGCCTAGGGGCTCGACCTCAAAGCGGATCGGCACGCTGGGGAAGATCTGGATCTGGGTCAGGGTGAGCGACGGCCGGGACCCGGCGGCGATTTCGGGCAGCAGCAGCAGGACGTCGCCGAACAGCAGGACGGCCGTGATCAGCGTGACCGCCTCGCGCAGGTTGGGCCGGCGGCCGCTGAGGCTGATCAGCAGCGCGCCGAGCGACGGCACCAGGAGCGCCAGCAGGATCTTGGTCTCCGCCGTCACGGTGACGGACCCACGTCGAGAAGGAGTTCCGCGGCGGTCTTTGCGACGCCGACCGAGAGGGAGGTCTCGATGCCGAAGTAGATACTGGCGCCGATCAGCACCCAGGTCGGGATCAGCATCGACAGCGGTGCCTCCGCCACCTTGGCGTCATCCGACGGGGGCTGGAGATAAGCGACTTCGACCACGCGCCAGACGTAGACTAGAGCAAGCAGCGAGCCGACCAGCACCGCCAGGGCGACCAGCCAGCGGTCGTCCTCCAGAGCGCCGAGCACCAGGTACCACTTGCTGACGAAGCCGGCCGTCAGGGGCACGCCGATCAGGCTCAATCCGCCGAGGACGAAGGCGAACATGGTCAGCGGCATGCGCCGCCCCAGGCCGCGCAGCCGGTCGAGCTCGACCGAGCCGAGGCGGAGGAAAACGCAGCCCAGCGCAAGGAACAGGCCGCCCTTCATAAGGGCGTGGTTAAAGATGTGCAGGATCCCGGCGGTGACCCCGGTGACGGAGATGAAGGAGAGCCCAAGGATCATGTAGCCGATCTGGGCGACGCTGGAATAGGCCAGCATCCGCTTCACGTTGGTCTCGAAAATCGCCACGGTCGAGGCAACCAGGACGGCGATGACCGACAGCGGCATCAGCATGCCCTGGAGAGTGATCGCCTTGAGGGGGAAGTCGAAGCTGTAGACTGTGAAGAAGAAGCGCAGAAGGATATAGACCCCGACCTTGGTCGCCGTCGCCGCCAGGAAGGCGGTGACCGCCGAGGGCGCGAAGGCGTAGGCGTTGGGCAGCCAGAAGTGCAGCGGAAACAGCGCTAGCTTGAGCGTGGCGCCGACAGTGATGAAGGCGAAGGAGACCAAGACCGTGCGGCTCTCGTCGACGTAGGGCAGGCGGTTCGCCAAATCGGCCATGTTCAATGTGCCAGTGGCCATGTAGAGCAGACCGATGCCGATCACGATGAAGGTGGCGCCGATGGTGCCCAGGATCAGGTACTGGAAGGCGGCGTGCAGCGCCCGGCGGTCGCGGCCCAGGCTTATCAGCACGTAGGACGACAGCGACGAGATCTCCAGGAACACGAAGAGGTTGAAGGCATCGCCGGTGATCGTCACGCCGAGCAGACCGGTCAGGCAAAGCAGAAAGCTGGCGTAGAACAGGCTGTGCAGGGATTCCGGGACCTCCTCCAGCGCGCTCCGCCGCGCGAAGGGCAGGACCACGGCGCCGACGATGGAGACGATCAGCAGAACATAAGCGTTGAGCGCGTCGATCCGGTACTCGATGCCCCAGGGCGGCTCCCAGCCGCCGAAGGCATAGGACAACGGGCCGTCGTCCAACACCTGGCCGAGCAAGAACACGGAGATCGCCAGGCTGATCCAGGAGACCAGGAGCGCGAGCGCCCAGGTCCAGGTTCCCCGGCGCAGGATCACGCAGAGCGGCGCCGCGATCAGCGGCACCACCACCTGGAGCGCGGGCAGGTGGGCGGAGATCACTGGCGGTCGTCCTGGGCCTGGATTTCGTCTTCCTCGATGGTGCCGTAGGCTTCCTTGATGCGGACGATGAGCGCCAGGCCGAGCGCTGTGGTCGAGATGCCGACCACGATCGCGGTCAGGATCAGGACGTGGGGCAGGGGGTTGGAGAAGACCTCGGGTTCGCCGGTCAGGATCGGTGCGGTACCGCCGCTGACCTTGCCCATCGATATGTAGAGAATGAAGACCGAGGTCTGGAAGATGGTCAGCCCGACGATCTTCTTCACCAGGTTGTCGAAGGCGATGACGGTGTAGAAGCCCGCCATCATCAGCACGACCACGATCCAGTAGTTGTAAAGACCGAGCAGCTCCACGACCTAGCGCTCCCGTCCCGCAAAGGCGAAGAAGATGGTCATCATTACCGCCGCGACGGTGATTCCGACGCCGAGCTCGACAAGAAGAATGCCGATGTGCTGGCCCGCCACAGGGTCCTTGGCCATGACGTCGTAGTCCAGGTAGTTGCCGCCCAGCAGCAGGTCGACGACCCCGACTCCGGCAAAGATCAAAACGCCGAGCGCGACCAGGAAGCGGACCAGGCCGGGCGGCGCGACGCGCTGGGCGTTCTCCACGCCGTAGATCAGCGCATAGAGGATGAAGCCGGCTCCGAAGATCACACCGGCCTGGAAACCTCCGCCGGGACCGAAATCGCCGTGGAACTGGACGTAGAGCGCGAAGAGCAGGATCGGGGGGATCAGCAGCTTGGCGACGACCCGAAGGACGAGATGGCGTCTCATGCGCCTTCCTCCTCCGCCAGCGCGGACTCCTCCGGCTCGGCTTCGGCCGGCTTAGGCCGGCGCCGGCGTCGGGTCGCGACCCCGAGCAGGACCATGACGCCGATGCCCGCGGTGAAGATGACCGTCACCTCGCCCATGGTGTCGTAGCCGCGGTAGCTGGCCAGGACCGAGGTCACGATGTTCGGCAGACCGGTCTCCTGTGGCGAGTCCTGGATGTAGCGCGGCACCACGTGCTGATGGATCGGCGCGGTGGGATCGCCGTAGCGTGGCATGTCCAGGGTCCCGTAAATCAGGGCGCCGCCGGTGATCACGACCACGGGCAGCGCCAGCCGCCAGCGGGCCTGGCGCGGCTTGGAGTCTTCCCCGGTCAGGGCCAGCGTGCCGAGCAGGAGCACGGTCGAGATGCCGCCGCCGACCGCGGCCTCGGTGAAGGCGACGTCGACCGCATCCAACGTCACGAAGAGCCCGGCCGACAGCAGGCTGTAGATTCCGCTCAGCATTACGACGGCGAAGAGATTGTCGAGCCGGATGATGCCGATCGCGACGGCAGCCAGGAAGGCCAGCAGGGTGATGTCGACTAGAGCTTCGATGATCCGTCGTCCTTCGAGCTCAGGAGAGGGGCGAGGCCGCTGCGGTAGGCCGCATTGGCCAGGGCGTAGGTCGCCGTCGGACTGGTGAACTGTACGAAGACCAGGATCAGCAGGAGCTTCAGGGTGACCAGCGTCAGCCCCGCCTGAAGCGTCAGGCCGATCAGAAGCAGGGCGCATCCCAGCGTGTCGATGACACCTGCGGCGTGCATGCGCGCATAGAGGTCCGGAAAACGCAGAATGCCGATCCCGCCGATGATCAGGAACGCGGCGCCCAGGCCAAGGAAGACCCAGCTCAAGATATCCGGAAGCAGCTCCATCGCCGGTTTCCCTATTCCTCGTCGGCGAGGGAGCTCGGCCCGGGCGTGCCGAGGTCGCGGAACTTCAGGAACTTCAGGGCTGCAATGGTGCCGATGAAGTTGATCAAGGCGTAGACCAGCGCCAAGTCGAGGAAGTCCGGCCGGTCGATCAGGAAGCCGAGCACCGCGATCAGCAGAACGGTGGCGGTGCCGAAGGTGTTCACCGCCAGCACCCGATCGTAGATCGTCGGCCCGAGCAGCGCCCGGATCAGGGTCATGGCCATGGTCACCAGGACCGCCAAGGTCGCCATCAAGAACATTAGGTCGCCGTCTCCTTTCTGGATGGCGGGTCCTCGACTGCGGTGACCCGACGGTCCATCTCTCCGGAATCCAGATCTTCGGCCATTTCCTCGGCGATGGCGTGCACCAGGATCGTCCTGTCCTGGACCAGCATCGACACGGTGCCCGGGGTCAAGGTGATCGAGTTGGCGTAGATCACATGGCCGAGTTCGCTCTTCTGGCTCGCCGTCACCCGGATCAGGCGGGGTGATATGGGCAGCGCCGGATTGAGGATGCGCCGCGCGACGTCGATATTCGACTTGACGATCTCCCAGCTCAGCCAGACCCAATAGGCCAGGATGCGCCAGCCCAGGTGAATGGGATGGCCCTCGTGATCGATCACGTCCATGCGATGCGCGATCAGGACCACGGCGACGCAGGAAACCACGCCGAGAGCCAGGAGCAGGGGCTGGAAGAATCCGGAAAGGGTCAGCCAGATGATGGCGAGCAGGATGCCAAGGCTGATCGCGTGGAGGAGTGCCTTGATCATTTTCTTGCGAAGCAGCCCGGCATCATTGTCGTTCTACCCCCCTGTTATCTCGGGCAAAGCGGAAGCTATCAGATCGCGGCAAAGGGCGACAAGCGACTTGAGCGATCACCTGCGACCGCTTTGCAGGCATTTGCGAGCGCGGAAGCTCGATCAGATCTCGGCGCGCAGGATCAGCTTGCGGTCGTGAAGTCGAGTCACCCGATCGCCGTCGAGTTCGAAGAGCCCCTGGGTCACCGCCGCCGGTGCGGCCAGGATCCGCGCGACGATGGCATCGATGGCGCCGCGCTCGAGCCCGGTGCGCTCGATCCAGGGCCCGAAGTCGTGAACCTTGCGGAAGACCTGCTCGTCGGTGATGCGCAGCCCGGCCGCCGCAAGGGCGCCGATCCACTCCGCGCGGGACAGCGTGTGGACGTGGCTGGCGTCGCGCGACTTTTCGACCGCCTCGAGAAAGGCCGCGGCCTCGGTTGTCTCCGGGGCAAGGCTGTCTTCGAGCACGAAGCGGCCGCCGGGCTTGAGGCAACGCGCCGCCTCTGCGAGGAAGGCGGGCACCGAGCGGAAGTGATGCGGCGCGATGCGGCAGGTGATGGCGTCGAAGGCGCCAGCGGGGAAGGGCAGGGCCTCGGAGGCCGCGCGCACGAGGCAGAGGTTCGTCAGGCCTTTTTGCTCGGCCTGGCGCCGGGCGACCTGCAGCATGCCGGGCGCGATGTCGCAGGCGACGACCAGCCCGGCGGTGCGCGCCAGGCGGAAGGCCACGTTGCCTGGGCCGGTCGCGACGTCGAGGCAGCGGTCCCCGGCCCGACAGTCGGCCAGCGCCTCGACGATGTCCAGATCGGCGTCCTTCGCGTGGCTTGCGCTGGCGACATAGGCTTCGGCCTGGCGCGAGAACTGCGCGGCCGGGTCGCTTCGGTCCGTGGTCATGGCGGGCCCTCCCGTTCCCCTGCCGAGGAAACACGAGGCGCTAAGAAGATCAAGATCAAGGCCAGGCCGCAGAGGCCGGCCATGGCATAGAAGCTCTGGAGCCCGAGCCGCTCGTAGAGCGGACCGATCGCCAGCATCACGAAGCCCATGAGGACTCCGCCGCTGACGCTGGCGTAGAGGCTCTGGCCAGTGGCGGCGAGGCCGTCCGGCGCGCGCGCGGCGATGACGTGGACGGCGGCCAGGTGCGCGGCCGCGAAGGTCGCCGCGTGAAGCAGCTGGACCGCGGCCAGAATGGGCAGTTCGGTGGTCGTTGCAGTCACGCTCCAGCGCAGCAGCCCGCCGGCCGCCGCCAGCAGCACCAGGCCGCGCAGGGGGACGCGCTCCAGGATCCGGCCGCTGAGCAGGAAGAAGAGGATCTCGGCAAGCACGCCCTCGGTCCAGAGCCAGCCGATGGTGAAGGTGCCGTGCCCGGCCGCCCGCCAGGCGACCGCCGAGAAGACGTAGTAGACGGCGTGGCTCGCCTGGACCAGGGCCGCGGCCAGCAGCATCCACAGCAGCGGCGCATCCGACAGGAGGCGCTTCAGGTCGCCCTTGCCCGGCCTTTGCCGGTCCTCGGCCGAGGCGGGGAGGGCCCGTGCCGCCAGCAGCCCGAGACCGAGGCCGGCGGCCAGCAGCCAGGGCAGGCTCTCGACCGGGAGCAGGTCGAGGCCGGCGCCGACCGTCAGGACCCCGGCGACGAAGGTGACCGAGCCCCAGAGGCGGCTGCGGCCGTAGTCGAGGCCGTGGCGACGGACCGCGGCCAGGGCCTGGCTTTCGCCAAGCGGCAGTAATCCCTGGAAGCAGGCGGCGGTCAGGATCTGAAGCGGCAGTAGCACCCAGAAGCCTTGAGCCAGGCTGAAGCCGACAAAGCCGAGGGCGCCGAGGGCCATCAGTGCGGCGATCACCAGCCGAGGCCGGCCGCTGGCGTCGGCGAGGTAGCCGGTCAGCGGATTGCTGGCGACCTTGATCCAGGCTGCGGCGGCCAGCAGCACCCCGATCTCGCTGCCGGAGAGCCCGCGCGCCTCCAGCCACAGCGGCCAATAGGGCAGCTGCGCACCGAGCACGAGAAAGACCACGCCGTAGAAGCCGGCAAAGCGCAGCGTCAGATTGCGGGGGCCCGCAGCCGGGTCGGACGACGAGGGCAAGCCTCTAGCTGAAGGCCTTGTAGCCGACCAGGGTGAAGGTGTCCTTGATGCCCGGCAGGGTCTGGATGCGGTCGGTGACGAAGTGGCCGAGGTCGTCGTCGTCGGCCAGATAGCATTTCACCAGCAGGTCGTATTGGCCCGATATCGAGTGCACCTCCGAGACCTGCTCGAGGTTCTGAACCAGGCCGTCGGCGACGTCGTAGGCCTTGCCCAACTCGCACTTGACCATGATGAAGACAGTCTGCATGCCGACTCCTCCCACCGCGCTTCCGGGATCATAGCCGATCGGACGCCTGCGCCAACGGGCAAGCGCGGTCTTCAGGTCTCCGGACGCGACTCGCCGTCGGTCAACAGACCCTCTGCCTCGAGTTCTTCGAGCGTCGTCTCCAGGTCGTCCAGAGAGGCCTCCGCCTGTGCGAGCTTTCGGGAGATCAGCCATTGCCCGCCCAGCAGCAAGGCCAGGGAAAACAGTGCGAGACCGGCGCCGGCCCACCACAGCCAAGCGAAGTCCGGATAGAAGTAGGTGACCAGAAAGATCCCGAAGAAGCCGATCGTCCAGCGTAGGGCCCAACCCAGGAGACGTTCGCGCAGGAAGGCCTCCCAGCCGTGCCCGATATCGGCCCGGTACTTCCGGAAGGCGGCGAGCGTCGCCCAAACCGGATCGTCTCTGCGTCCGTCCGTCATGGCGTCCTGGCTCTACGGATGTCCGTCAGGGCTCGCCCGCGGCGGCCGGGCCTCAGCCGCCGGCAGCGAGCTTGACCGGCCGGAGCAGGAAGGCGGGCGTGTCCTTGCCAAAGGGCTTGGAGGTGCTTTCGCTCTCGGACGCCTGGGAAAGCGCGGCCTTCGCGCTCCGCGCCTCGGGCGCAGGGGCCTCCGCAACGACGGCCTCGGGCGCCGGGGCGTCGGCGGTCTTGCGGCCGCGCGCGCCGCCCGTCTTAGTGCTGCGCCGCCGGCTCCTGGTCTTCTCCGCGGTCGCGCCGCCGCGCGCTCCGGTCTCCGGTTCCGCCCTCGTGCTTGCCGCTTCCATACCGTCCAGCTCGATTTCGGGGATCGGCTTGCCGATCAGCCGCTTGATCGCAGCGAGCGACCTGTTCTCCTCCGGCGTCACCAGGGTCAAGGCCTTGCCGCTGCGGCCGGCACGACCGGTCCGTCCGATCCGATGCACATAGTCTTCCGCGTGTGTTGGCACATCGAAGTTAACGACGTGTGAAACCTCCGGGATATCGAGCCCGCGGGCGGCGACGTCGGAGCAGACCAGGAGCTTCACCTCGCCCTTCTTGAAGCCCTCGAGGGTCTCCATGCGCTTCGACTGGATCATGTCGCCGTGCAGACAGTCGACGGAAAAGCCGTGGCGCTTCAGCGAACGGTGGACTACGTCGACGTCGCGCTTGCGGTTGCAGAAGATCAGCGCGCTGCGGATCTCGTCCTGGCTCAGCAGCGTGCGCAAGGCCTTGCGCTTGTCCCTGGGCCCGACCCGAACCATCGACTGGCTGACGGTTTCTGCGGTGGAGGCGGGCGGGCTGACCGAGATCTCCTTGGGGTTCATCAAGAAGGCGTCGGCCAGCTTGCGGATTTCCGGCGGCATGGTCGCCGAGAAGAACAGGGTCTGGCGGATCTTCGGCAGCAGTCCGACGATGCGCTCGACGTCGGGAATGAAGCCCATGTCAAGCATGCGGTCGGCTTCGTCAATGACGAGGACCTTCACGTCGGCGAGCAGGATCTTGCCGCGCTCGAAGAGATCGATCAGGCGCCCCGGGGTCGCGATCAGCACGTCGACCCCGCGGTCCAGGGCCTTCTCTTGATCGACGAAGGAGGAGCCGCCGATCAGCAATGCCATCGAGAGGCGGTTGAACTTGCCGTAGCGCTCGAAGTTCTCCGAGACCTGGGCGGCCAGCTCGCGGGTCGGCTCCAGGATCAGCGAGCGCGGCATGCGCGCCCGGGCCCGGCCGCTGGCCAGGATGTCGATCATCGGCAGGGTGAAGGAGGCGGTCTTGCCGGTCCCGGTTTGGGCACAACCCAGGATGTCGCGGCCCATGAGGACATAGGGGATCGCCTTTTCCTGAATCGGCGTGGGAGTCTGATAGCCGGACTCGTCTACGGCCCTGAGCACTTCCGGGCTGAGCCCGAGATCGGAGAAATCCATCAACTCATTCAATTCGGTTCGGAGAAAGGGCCTCTAGGCAGAACGGCCGGCAGGCCATGTACCGAGGCGATTCGCGGCGCATCTTAGGGTCGATGTCGGCAAAGTCAATCTCTGTGGCCGGTCTGGAAACGGGCGTTTACTGGTCCTGTCACCACGCTTGCGTTACTTTGCTGACACCTTCTACAGCGCGACTGGTTAAGCCTTTGATAGTGAGCGACTCCCGGCTTCTCAAGGCCGAGGCCTCGGTTCTTCTCGTGGTCGACGTGCAGGCGCGTCTGGCGCCGGCGATCCCCAACCGCTCGGCCATCCTGCGCAACGTCGAGGTGCTCGCGCGGGCGTCGAGCCGCTTGGGCGTGCCGGTCCTGGCCTCGGAGCACAATCCGCGCGGCCTGGGCGCCACGGTGGCGGAGCTCGATCCGGTGATCCCCCTGGAGGCGCGCTTCGAGAAGATCACCTTCTCCTGCCTGGGCGCGGCGGAGATCCGCGACCGCCTGTCGACGCTGGGCCGGCCGCAGGTCGTGGTCGCCGGCTGCGAGGCCCATGTCTGCGTCATGCAGTCGGCGATCAGCCTGGCCGAGGCGGGCTATCGCACCTACATCGTCGCCGACGCCACGGGTTCGCGCGATCCGGCAAATGCCGAGGCGGCCTTGGCGCGCATGACCCGGGCCGGCGTCGAAGCCGTGACCACGGAAATGGCCGTCTTCGAATGGCTCGAACGGGCCGACCGTCCGGAGTTCAAGGACCTCCTGCAGCTCGTCAAATAGGAGAAACAGCCGATGTCGGAGCGGGTTCCGCTCGCCCTGCTGCCCGGGCTGCTCTGCGACGCCCGACTCTGGGCGCCCCAGGTCGCCGCGCTGGCCGACCTGGCCGAGCCTTGGGTCGCCGACTTCACGACCCAGAGCAGCGTCAGCGAAATGGCCGAGAGCGTCCTCGCCGCCATGCCGCCGCGATTCGCCCTGGCCGGGCTTTCCATGGGCGGCTACGTCGCCTTCGAGATCCTGCGCCGGGCGCCGGAGCGGGTTCTGCGCCTGGCCCTGCTGGACACCAGGTCCGACCCGGATACCGAAGAGCAGACGGCGCGTCGGCGCGGCCTGATCGAGCTGGCGGAGAAGGGCGAGTTCAAGGGAGTCACGCCCCGGCTCCTGCCCCTGCTGATCCACCGGGCCCGGCTCGAGGACCGGGACTTGGTCGGGCTGGTGACGGCGATGGCCGAGGCGGTCGGCAAGGCCGCCTTCCTGCGCCAGCAGCAGGCGATCATGACCCGCCCCGACAGCCGTCCGACTCTGGTCAAGGTCTCCTGCCCGACCCTGGTGCTCTGCGGCCGCGAGGACGCCCTGACTCCGGTCGACAAACACACCGCCATGGCCGCCGGAATGCGCGATGCCCGCCTCGTGGTGATCGAGCACTGCGGCCATCTTTCAACCCTCGAACGGCCCGAGGCCGTGAACCAGGCCCTGCGAGCCTGGCTCGCGGATTAACCCGGTTTTATCCCCCCAGGGGCACCATGATCGGCCGCAGAGGGCTGGCCGGGGGAGGGCGCCGATGGGGAACTTCTACGTCAACGTCACGCTCAAGGGACCGGGCCGGGATCGGATCGCCGCCTGGCTGGCCGAGGCGGGCTTCGATGCCTACCTGTCGCAGACCGTAGGCGGCCTGACCACGGTCTGCGAGGCAGGCTGCGACTCCCAGGACGACGACCACATACGCGCCTTTGCCGCCAAGCTTTCCGAGCAGCTTGGCTGTCCGGCGCTGGCCGTGCTGAACCACGACGACGACCTGCTCTGGTACGGCCTCTATGCTGCCGGGGTCCTGGACCACGAGTACAATTCCGCTCCCGATTTCTTCGAGGGCGAGTGCCTCGGCCTGGACGACGACCTCGACCTGGACGACGACGGCGTCTCGATACCCGAAGGCGGGGATGCCCAGGCGCTCTGCGCGGCCTTCGGCCCGGCCGCAGACCCGGCCGAGGTCGAGGCCATCCTGCGCGCCCTCGACGACGAGACCGGCTATGTCTTCGCCTTCGAGCGCCACGAGGCTCTGGCCAAGGCCCTTGGCCTGCCGGACTTCACGGTGTGCTGCGGCTACCGCGACCTGGAGCGGGGCTGCTTTCCGCGCGGCTACGGCGAAGCCGACTTCCTCAGGTGCGCGGCGGGCTAGCGGCATCCAAGGCTAGACGTCGATCTCCTCGACGAAGCGGGCGTGCTCCTGGATGAAGGCGAAGCGCAGCTCCGGCTTTCGGCCCATCAGCCGCTCGACTAGGTCCGCGGTCTCCTTGATCCCGGCCTTGGGATCGACCGCTTCGGGATCGACCACGGTGACCCGCAGCAGGGTCCGGGCGTCCGGGCTCATGGTGGTCTGCTTGAGCTGGCTCGGCGGCATCTCGCCCAGGCCCTTGAAGCGGCTGATGTCGACCTTGGCGTTGGGCTTGAAGTCGCTGCGCAGCAGCTCCTCCTTGTGGGCGTCGTCGCGGGCGTAGACACTCTTGCCGCCCTGAGCCAGGCGGTAGAGCGGCGGCTGCGCCAGGAAGACCCGACCGGCCTCGATCAGGCCTGGCATCTCCCGGAAGAAGAAAGTCAGCAGCAGCGAGGCGATGTGGGCGCCGTCGACGTCGGCGTCGGTCATGATGATGACCCGTTCGTAGCGCAGACGGTCGACGTCGAAGCCGGCGCCGGAGCCGCAGCCCAGGGCCTGGATGAGGTCGCTGAGCTCCTGGTTGGCCTTCATCTTGTCGGCGGTCGCGCTTGCGACGTTGAGGATCTTGCCGCGCAGCGGCAGCACCGCCTGGGTGTCCCGGTTGCGCGCCTGCTTGGCCGAGCCGCCGGCGGAATCGCCCTCGACCAGGAAGATCTCGGTGCCTTCCGAGCGGCTGCGCGCGCAGTCGGCGAGCTTGCCCGGCAGTCGTAGCTTGCGGGTCGCCGACTTGCGGTTCAGCTCCCGCTCCTGGCGCTTGCGCAGGCGGTCCTCGGCGCGGGCCACGACCCGCTCCAGCAGGGTGCGGGCGCGTTCCGGATGGCCGGACAGCCAGTGGTCAAAGTGGTCCTTGACCACGGCCTCGACCAGGCGCGCTGCCTCCGGCGAGGCCAGGCGCTCCTTGGTCTGGCCCTGGAACTGCGGGTTCTTGATGAAGATCGACAGCAGGGCCGCGGCGCCGCCGAGGACGTCCTCGGCCGTGATCTTGCCGGCCCGGCGGTTGCCGACCAGGTCGCCGTAGGCCTTGAGGCTGCGCAGCATGCCGCTGCGCAGGCCGGACTCGTGGCTGCCGCCCTGGGTGGTCGGCACGGTGTTGCAGTAGGAGTGGACGAAGCCTTCCTCGCTGGCCGGCCAGGAGATCGCCCATTCGACCCGTCCGGCCCCGTCCGGCAGCTTGGTCTCGCCGACGAAGGGGTCAGGGGTCAGGGTCCGGCCGTCCTGCAGGGCGGCATCGAGAAAGTCCCGCAAGCCGTTGGGAAAGTGGAGATCTTCGCTGTCCGGGACCTTGTCCTTGCCGCGCAGCAGCGCCGGGTCGCAGCGCCAGCGGATCTCGACGCCCTTGAAGAGGTAGGCCTTGGAGCGAGCCATGCGGTAGAGCGTCGGCGGGTGCAGCCGGGCGCCCTCGCCGAAGATCCCGGTATCCGGCCAGAAGGTGACGCTGGTGCCGCGGCGGTTCGGCGCCTGGCCGACGGTCTTCAGCTTGGTCTTGGGCTTGCCGCGCTGGTACTCCTGGCGCCAGAGCTTGCGGTCGCGGGCGACCTCGACCAGCAGCCGCTCCGACAGCGCATTCACCACCGAGACGCCGACTCCGTGCAGGCCGCCCGAGGTCTGGTAGGCCTTCTGAGAGAACTTGGCCCCGGAGTGCAGGGTGGTGAGGATAACCTCGAGGGCCGACTTGCCCTTGAACTTCCTGTGCGGATCGACAGGGATGCCGCGACCGTTGTCGCGCACCGTGGTGCTGCCGTCGCCGGAGAGCTCGACCTCGATCCGGGTCGCGTGGCCGGCGACCGCCTCGTCCATGGCGTTGTCCAGTAGCTCGGCCACGAGGTGATGCAGCGCGCGCTCGTCGGTGCCGCCGATGTACATGCCCGGGCGCCGTCGGACCGGCTCCAGGCCTTCCAGCACTTCGATGTCCTTCGCCGAGTAGTCGCTTGCCTTGGCGGGCGTGTTCTGGAAGAGATCGGCCATGTCCTGCGGGGTCTCCGGTGGCGGTGGCGGCGAATCGCTCTGGAGGCGCGGTAACTGGATGATTATGTAGTGGCCAGTGTCAAGGCCGACCAGCCATGAACGTCACCTCAGAGGAGCCGCGCAGCGTGGCCGAAGACAGCGAGACCCGGGATCAGCCCCGCGGGGAAATGCAGACCCGGACCCTGGCCATGCCGGCCGACGCCAATCCCAGCGGCGACATCTTCGGCGGCTGGGTCCTGGCGCAGATGGACATCGCCGGCGGCATCGCGGCGGCGCAGATCGCGAAGGGCAGGGTGGCGACCGTCGCGGTCACCGCCATGACCTTCCATCTTCCGGTCTTCGTCGGCGACGTGCTCTGCGTCTACGCCTCGGAGCCGCGCATCGGCCGGACCTCGATCACCCTGAACCTCGAAGCCTGGGCGCTGCGGCGGCAGAGCGGCCAGCGGGTCAAGGTCACCCAGGGGGAGTTCGTCTTCGTCGCCCTCGACGAAGACGGCAGGCCCCGAGCGGTGAAGAAGGAGCACAGCCCATGAAACGCCTGATCCCGATCCTCGCCGCCCTCGGCCTCGCCGCCGCCGCCCAGGCCGGAGAGACCGACGTCGTCGGCGCCCGCGCCATCAAGGAGGGTGGCAACCTCTGGCGCTTCGACGTCACCCTCAAGCACGCCGACGAGGGCTGGGACCACTACGCCGACAAGTGGGACGTCCTGACCCCGGACGGCAAGCTGCTCGGCACCCGCGTGCTCTACCACCCCCACGTCGAGGAGCAGCCCTTTACCCGATCGCTCGGCGGGGTCGCGGTGCCCGAGGGCGTGACCGAGGTCGTCATCCGCGGCCACGACAAGGTCCACGGCAGCGGCGGCAAGGAGATGACGGTCGAGCTGCCGCGCTGAGGCGCGCCGCGCAAGGGTCTTGCATCACAAAGAGAACGGGCCGCCCGAAGGGGCGGCCCGCAAGCTCCGTGTTCGGCGATTTGCGATCAGACCGAGTAGTACATCTGGAACTCGATCGGGTGCGGGGCGTGCTCGAAGGCGTAGATCTCCTCCCAGCGCAGCTCCATGTAGGCGTCCAGCTGGTCCTTGGTGAAGACGTCGCCGGCCAGCAGGAACTCGTGGTCGTCGATCAGGGCCTCCATGGCCTGGCGCAGCGAGCCGCAGACCGTCGGCACGTCCTTGAGCTCCTCGGGCGGCAGGTCGTAGAGGTTCTTGTCCATCGGATCGCCCGGGTGGATCCGGTTCTGGATGCCGTCTAGGCCGGCCATCAGCATGGCGGCGAAGGCCATGTAGGGGTTGGCCGAAGGATCCGGGAAACGGATCTCGACCCGCTTGGCCTTGGGCCCGGCACCGAAGGGGATCCGGCAGGAGGCCGAGCGGTTGCGCGCCGAGTAGGCGAGCAGCACCGGCGCCTCGAAGCCCGGGATCAAGCGCTTGTAGCTGTTGGTCGTCGGATTGGCGAAGGCATTGATCGCCCGAGCGTGCTTGATCACGCCGCCGATGTAGTAGAGCGCGGTCTCCGATAGCCCGGCATAGCCGTCGCCGGCGAAGAGCGGCTCGCCGCCCTTGGAGATCGACTGGTGGGTGTGCATCCCCGAGCCGTTGTCGCCGAACACCGGCTTGGGCATGAAGGTCGCCGTCTTGCCATAGGTGTGGGCGACGTTGTGCACCACGTACTTGTAGATCTGCATGTTGTCGGCGCAGCGGGTCAGGGTGTCGAACCTGAGGCCGAGCTCGTGCTGCGATGGCGCGACTTCGTGGTGGTGCTTCTCCATGGTCAAGCCCATCTCGGCCATGACCGAGACCATCTCGGCGCGCAGGTCGGTGCCGGAGTCCACCGGCGGCACCGGGAAGTAGCCGCCCTTGGCCGCCGGGCGGTGGCCCAAGTTGCCTTCCTCGAAGACCTCGCCGGTCATATAGGGGCCTTCCTCGGACTCGAAGCGAAAGAAGCTGTGGTTCATGTTGTTGGCGTAGCGGACGTCGTCGAAGACGAAGAACTCCGCCTCCGGTCCGAAGATCGCGGTGTCGCCGACGCCGGACGAGCTGAGGTAGGCCTCGGCCTTGACCGCGGTCGAGCGTGGGCAGCGGCCGTAGGGCTCGCCCGTGGTCGGCTCGGTGATGTTGCAGAACAGGATCAGCTGCGGCTGCGCGGCGAAGGGATCCATGACCGCGGTCGAAAGGTCAGGTTTGAGGTTCATGTCGGACTCGTTGATCGCCTTCCAGCCGGCGATCGAGGAGCCGTCGAACATGATGCCCTCGTCCAGGGCCTCTTCGTCGACCGCGTCCGACTTCATCGCCAGGTGCTGCCACTTCCCGCGCGGGTCGGTGAAGCGGTAGTCGACGTACTTGACGTCGTTCTCCTGGATCATCTTCAAAACGGTGCTGGCATCAGACATCTTGTGCCTTCCCCTGATGGCAAGTGGATTGACTTGGTGTGGTGCTGGCCCCCGGGCCGGGGGCCAGCCGTTCGAACGGCTGCGACCGGACGGCTTGGGCTAGACGGCTTCCGCGCCGCGTTCGCCGGTGCGGATCCGGATCGCTTCGTCGATCGAGCTCACAAAGATCTTTCCGTCTCCGATGCGGCCGGTCTGGGCCGCCTGTTGGATGGCTTCTACGGCGCGCTCGACGAGGCCGTCCTCGAGAACGACCTCGACCTTCACCTTCGGCAGGAAGTCGACGACATATTCGGCGCCGCGGTATAGCTCCGTGTGGCCTTTTTGCCGGCCGAAGCCCTTGGCCTCGATCACCGTGATGCCCTTGATGCCGATCTCGTGGAGGGCTTCCTTCACCTCGTCCAGCTTGAACGGCTTGATGATGGCTTCGATCTTTTTCATGTTCCGGCTCGCTTGCGTCACGGATAAGGGATCGGCGCCCGACGGACGCCGTTGGACAGCCTTTAGCAGGGCGCGTGCCAAGTCCGCCGGGGGACCGAATTCCGACCGATTCCGCCGTGTCGGCAGGGCGTGTCCGCTGCCGCGGCAACCCTGATTGCCGATTTGGTAATCAGGTTGCCGCTTTTTTAGGCAGCGCCCGCATCCGATTTTTGACCGCCGAGCCAGCTTCCGATGCGCGCGAGAGCCTCGCGGATGTTCTCGACCGAATTGGCGTAGGACAGCCTGATGAATCCCTCGCCGTGGCGGCCGAAGCTGGTCCCGGCCACTGTGGCGACCCCGGCCTGCTCCAGAAGCCCAGTCTCGAGCTGCTTGGCGCTGATGCCGGTCGCCCGGATGTTGGGGAAGGCGTAGAAGGCGCCGGCCGGCTCGACGCAGGACAGGCCCGGGATTGCCGCAACCTCGTCCATGACCACTTGGCGCCGCTGGTCGAAGGCGGCGACCATGCGCTCGACCTCGTCCTGGGGGCCGGTCAGCGCGGCGATGCCGGCATACTGGGCGGCCGCATTGACGCAGGAATGGCAGTTCACCGACAGCCGATTGGCCTTCTCCACCAGGTCGCGGGGCCAGACCCCGAAGCCCAGGCGCCAGCCGGTCATGGCGTAGGTCTTGCTCCAGCCGTCGAGCAGGATGACCCGATCGCGCAGTTCCTCGTAGCCGAGCAGGGTGGTGTGCCGGCGGCCGCCATAGAGCATGCGGCTGTAGATTTCGTCGGAGAGCAGCGCCACCTGGGGGAATGCGGCGAGCCCCTCGACCAGTCGGTCGACCTCGGCCTTGGGCGTCACCCCGCCGGTCGGGTTGGCCGGACTGTTGAGGATCAGCAGCCGGCTGCGCTCGGTCAGCCGGGACAGCACCGCCTCGGCCGAAAAGGCAAAGCCGTCCTTCTCCTCCAGCGGGATGGCGACCGGCTTTGCGCCGCTGTAGGCGATCACGGACTCGTAGATCGGGAAGCCCGGATTGGGGTAGAGGATCTCGGTCCCGGGCTCCCCGAACATCATGATCGCGAAGAACATCGTCACCTTGCCGCCCGGCACGATCATCACCTGGCCCGGGTCGACCACGACGCCGTGGCGCGCAGCGAGGTCGGCGGCGACCGCCTCGCGCAGTTCGGGAATGCCGTTGGCGGGCGTGTAGCCGTGGTGGCCGTCCCGCAGTGCCTTGATCGCCGCCTCGACGATGTGCGGCGGGGTCTGGAAGTCCGGCTGGCCGATGCCCAGGTTGATAATGGAGCGGCCTTGGGACTCCAGGGCCTTGGCCCGCGCCAGGACCTCGAAGGCGGTCTCGGTGCCCAGGCGCTCCATGGCTTGTGCGGTCTTAAGCATGTTCATCTTGGCTCCGCCGCGAGGTTGCCGGATACTACGTCCCGGAGAAGGGCAGGCTACGCCCGCTTCGGCGGTGACAGCAAGCCGGCGGCTCGGGTTGACCTGCGCTCCGCCCGGGAGTAAACAGCCCGGCGCCGTTGGTGAGCCAGCGGCTGCGTTCTCGTTGCGGTGACCATAGCTCAGTTGGTTAGAGCGCTAGGTTGTGGTCCTAGAGGTCGCGGGTTCGAATCCCGCTGGTCACCCCATTTCCAGAAAATTAACCATCTTTCAAGTCTCTCTACGGAGAGTATGAGGTGGTGTTGTAGATTTCGAAGGGTGACGTTGTGTCCACCGCTGATTGGAGACGGCGCCGGCCGAGGCAGCGCCGGGCCTGTCCCGACGACGGGTCCGGGCGATGCCATCCCGGATCGAGGTCGTCGATGAGCTGGAGAAGTCTCGTCGCACGGTCGCCGCGGGCGCCCTCGGCGCGAAATAGTAAGACCCGCGATGGTAGAAACTTTGGGGTAGTGATGCCTTTCGCCTTGCGTTCATGGATGGCTTGCGGCAGCGTTTGCCAACTGGAACTTCCAACGAGTTCGGGAAGACCCGGCTATGCCGTTTAGACGAATTCTCCCCCTGTTCGTCCTCTTCCTGGCAGCGGTCTCGTCTGCGCAAGCGCAGACTTATCGTGACGGCCTCGAGGCCTTTCGGGCCGGACAAGTCGAAAAAGCCTACGAGATCTGGAATCCCTTGGCCGAGGCGGGGGACGCCTTGGCCCAGTTCGGCTTGGCGTTGATCTACGAGCGGGGCAGCGAGACGATCCCGCAGGACCTCGACGCCGCCGTCAAATGGTATGAGCTCGCCGTGGTTCAGGGGGTGGCCGCGGCGCAGAACAACCTCGGGCACATGTATTCCCAGGGCCTCGGCGTTCAGGAGGACAAGGCGCGGGCGGTCGAGCTCTGGAGAGAGGCCGCCAAGGCGGGACACTCCACGGCCTATTACAACCTTGGCTTGGCCTACTTCCGTGGTGACGGCACGGAGAAGAACGAGATCGAGGCGACACGCTGGTTCGCCCAGGCCGCCGATGCCGGCCTGAAGGACGGGCAGTTCGCGATCGGCGAGATGTACCGCCTGGGCATCGGCACGGAGCGCAATGAATCCAGGGCCTTGGGCTGGTACAAGCTGGCGGCGGCCCAGGGCCACGTCATGGGCCGTCGACTTGCGGTAATGCTTGAAGATAAAGGCGTAAGACCCTCTTCGGTAAAGACTGAGCCGATCACGCAGACGGCCGTCGTCGGGAGCGCCGACGGCGCCAACGGTTCCTCGCCGCTCGCCCCTTCGGACGGTTCGGCGACCGACGCGTCCGAGTCCGGGCAGGGCACGACGGTGACCCAACGCCAGCTGCCGCAGGCCGGGACCGGCGGCGGTGCCTCGGCCGAAGCTTACCGTGGCGGGATCGACCCCCGTCAGGAACCCTCGGCTCAGGGAACCTCGGCTCAGGGCACGGGCGTCCGGCTTGAAAGCGTCGAGGCGGTTCCGGTTGGGCCTGCGCAGGCGACTTCGCGCCCACGGGCCGCGCAGCAGGCGGCGGTCGCACCGGGCACCAATCCGGTGACGCGGCCGGCGCCGCAGCCCGGAAGCCAGCAGCTGGCGGCAAGGCCGGCCCCGCTGCCGAACGTGATCAGAGGCGGAAACCAGCCCGGCCCAAGTCCAGCGATTGCAAAGATCACCGGCGCCACGCCGAAAGGCGTCCATATCTGGCTGGCGTCGATGAAAAGCTCAGATGACGCCGAGGCGCACTGGAAGCAGGTCCGGCGCCAGCACGGCGACATCCTTGACGACCTTTCGCCCCTGTTCACCAAGGTCGATCTCGGTAGCCGCGGGATCTACTATCGGGTGATGGTCGGACCGATCGAGAACCGGGCCGACGCCCAGAGCCTCTGCCAGCAGATGCGCAGCAGCGATCCAGCCGCATTCTGCAAGGTGCTGGTTCGCTAAAGCCTGTCATCCAGCCTCAGTTGGTGATAGGCCTCTTGCCATGACGGCGAGTCTCAAGCAGAAGCTGCGCGGCGGACGTCCGGCGACCGGGTGCCGGATCGAGGTGGTCTCGCCGCTGGCGGCGGAAGTCTTCGCTTTGACCCCCGCCGCCTTTGGCGATTCTGTGGGACCGAACTAGAAACGCGCCTTTCGGTGTCTGAAGGCGGACCGGGGAGGATTCCGTGACACCTCTGACCAAGAGAGACGATTCCGATCGCAGCCCGGCCGCCGCCGCCCTCTTGACCGTCGAGGAGGCCTATGCCGCCGACAAGGCGGCGATGCGCACCGGCATCGACGGCGCCACCCTGATGGAGAACGCCGGTGCCGCGGTCGCGCGCGCGATCGCGGACCGTTGGACGCCGCGGCCGGTCACCGTGCTCTGCGGCCCGGGCAACAATGGCGGCGACGGCTTCGTCGCGGCGCGCTATCTGGCGAAGCGCGGCTGGCCGGTCGCCCTGGCGCTGCTCGGCGATCAGGGCGCGCTGATGGGCGATGCCGGCCACCATGCCCATCTCTGGACCGGAGAGGTCATGCCCCTGGGCAGCGTCTCCTTCCAGGGTACGGGCCTGGTCGTCGACGCCCTCTTCGGCGCCGGGCTCAGCCGGCCCCTCGACGGCGTCTCGCGCGCCGTGGTGGAACGGCTCGGCGTATCGGGAGTCCCCGTGGTCGCGGTCGACATGCCCAGCGGCGTCAAGGGCGACGACGGCCGGGTCCTGGGCGAGGCCGCGGTCAAGGCCGACCTCACGGTCACCTTCTTCCGCAAGAAGCCGGGGCACCTGCTCTATCCAGGGCGCTTCTTCAGCGGCGAAACGATCATCGCCGACATCGGGATCCCGGGCGACGTGCTGGATGAGATCGCCCCCCGCTGCTTCGAGAACGGTCCGGCGCTCTGGCTCGAGGCGCTGCCCCGCCGCCGCTTCGACAGCCACAAGTACGACTTCGGCCACGCCCTGGTGGTCGGCGGTGGCGAGCTGACCGGGGCGGCGCGCCTGGCGGCCCGGGCCGCGATGCGGGTTGGGGCGGGGCTGGTGTCTCTGACCTGCCCGCCGCCCATGGTGGCGGTCTATGCCTCCGGCTTTCCCAGTCTCATGGTCCGGCCGACCGGCGGGCCCGGCGACCTCTCAGCCATGCTGCGGGATCAACGGCGTAACGCCATCCTGGTCGGGCCTGGCTTCGGCCTGACCAAGAACACCCGCGAGATCGTCGCCCTGGTGCTGGGCACGCGCCGGGCCACGGTCCTGGATGCCGATGCCCTCACTGCCTACCACCAGGACCCGGAGACCCTCTTCGCCAGCTTGAAGTCGCCCTGCGTGCTGACGCCGCACGAGGGCGAGTTCACGCGACTTTTTCCGGAGCTCGACGGCGACAAGCTGCAGCGCTGCCGCGGCGCCGCGGCGATGTCCGGCGCGATCGTGGTCCTGAAAGGGGCCGACACCGTGATCGCCGCGCCCGACGGCCGGGCGGCGATCAACGGCAACGCGCCGCCTTCCCTGGCGATCGCCGGGACCGGCGACGTGCTGGCGGGCCTCGTCCTCGGGCTGCTCGCCCAGTCCATGCCGCCCTTCGAGGCGGCCTGCGCGGCGGTCTGGCTCCAGGGGGCGGTGGCCGCGGAGATCGGCCCCGGTTTGATCGCCGAGGACCTGCCGGAGGGCCTTCCCAAGGTCCTGCGGCCGCTGCTGTCTTCCCCGATTTAGGCCTTTACCCGCTGTTAACGGGGCCTCTGCCAAGGTCGAAGGGAGAGAGGTGCGAAGCACGTAGCTTCACAGCAAGCAGAGGCCAGAAATGTTCGCTCAGATGAACGTATTCTCGTTCTCGCGCGGCCAGGACGGCGAAGCCCCCGAAGAGAGGATCAAGGTCGGTTCGACCTACCGTCACGCGGGCCCCGGAGACACCATCGAAACCGCCACGGTCATCGACGTCGGGCCCGACCCGATGGGGATCCCCCACGTCGTCTACAAGGTCGAGATCGAGCGCGGGCAGCAACGGCAGTTCGTCGAACGCAGAACTCTGAATCTTCAAAGCTTTAGCGAGTATTTTTCAGAGACTGTCGAAGCCTAGCCGGCGGCTGGTCCCGTCGGTGACGCGGCACGCATAAGGCATCGTAAACCGGGTCTGACACGACCATCGCGGCCTGCCGGGCTTTTGTCCGATGGGGACGGCGGCTAGACTGGCCCGTCAAGTGTGGTTTACGAGGCCCGATGCGGATCGAGATACACTTCGACGACAGAGCCGGCTTTACCGAGGCCCTGTTCGGCCTCCTGGTTCTGCAGCATCAGCCGCCACGGGCCCTCGAGGTGGTCTCGCGCCACGTCTATCTGGACCTGCCCGGTCTGACGCGGGAGGCCCTCGGGCCGCTTACCGAAGCGGTCCGGAACCTTCCCGGCTTCGTCGGATTGCGCCAGGTTTCCGCCATGCCGCGGGAGCTGCGGCTGCGCCAGCTCGAGGCCGTGATCGAAGCCTTCCCGGATCCGGTGCTGGCGATCAACAGCCAGGGCCTTGTCGTCCTCTCCAACCAGGTGGCCAAGGCGAGTTGGGGGGCGTGGCTCGCCGGCTTGCCCGTCGACGAGGTCCTCGGCCGCAAGGGCTGGGACAAGGCGGACTGGCAGCCGCGGGCCGACGGCACCGCGGAGTTTCTCGGCGGCTCCGTCGATTTTGCGGGCGCGACCTACCTGGTCGAGCGGATTCCGATCCGCAAGCAGGGCGCCGGAGCGGGGGTCGCCGGTGCCGTCCTGGTGCTCCGGGCGCCACAGCGTGTCGAGGCCCTGCGCCGCTCCGGTGTCGAGGCGTCGCAAGAGGTCGGCGGCGCCGAAGCGGTCACGGCGCCCGGAGATCGGATTCCCGCCTCCTTCGCCGAGGCGCAGAAGGCCTTCGAGGCCGAGCTGCTGCGCCGGCTCTTTCCGCACTATCCGAGCAGCCGCAAGCTGGCCAAGCGGCTGAAGCTGTCCCACACGGCAGTCGCAAACAAGCTTCGCACCCACGGCATCGGCCGCAGCGATTGAGCGGCGTCACACCGGCGCCCGGCCGGCCGGGGCTTGGCAGGCGGGCGATCTCGTGCCATTTCCTCCGACGGGAAATGGTCGCGCCCAGGCTCACCGAAGCCGGGACCTCGCGAGGGAGGAGTGAAGTGGCCGGTCACGCCAGTCGGGACTCGACCCAGCCGGACGACGGCGCCGAGGCGGCGCGCCTGGCTTGTCTCAAGGCCTTGGAGCGCAAGCTGCTCTGGCTCTCGTCCTGGATGATCCACAACGCGAACCACCTGCGGCCCAGCCGGGACGGGCTGAAGGTCGGCGGCCATCAGGCCTCCAGCGCCTCGCTGGTGACCTTGATGACCGCGCTTTACTTCTCCGTGCTCCGGCCGCAGGACCGGGTGGCGGTCAAGCCCCACGCCAGCCCGGTGTTCCACGCCATCCAGTACCTCCTGGGCAACCAGAGCCGCGAGCGCCTGGAGCGCTTCCGGGCCTTCGGCGGCGCCCAGTCCTATCCCTCGCGGACCAAGGACGGCGACGACGTCGACTTTTCCACCGGCTCGGTCGGCCTCGGGGTGGCCATGACCTCCTTCGCCAGCCTGGTCCAGGATTACGTCAGCCTCAAGGGCTGGCTGGGCGCCGACCAGCCCGAGGGCCGCATGGTCGCCCTGGTCGGCGATGCCGAGCTCGACGAGGGCAACGTCTACGAAGCCCTGCTGGAGGGCTGGAAGCACGACCTGCGCAATGTCTGGTGGGTCATCGACTACAACCGGCAGAGCCTGGACGCCGTGGTCTCGGACCGGCTCTTCGGGCGTTTCGACAGCCTCTTCGACACGATGGGCTGGCGGGTCGTGACCCTGAAGTACGGAAAGAAGCTGCAGGCCGCCTTCGAAGGCGCCGGGGGCGAGGCCCTGCGGCGATGGATAGACGACTGCCCGAACTCGCTCTACTCGGCCTTGGTCTTTCAGGGCGGCGCGGCCTGGCGTCGGCACCTGACCTCCGATCTCGGTGCCGAGCCTGGGATCAAGGCCCTGCTCGAGCGGCACGATGACGCCGCCTTGGCGGAGCTGATGACCAACCTGGCCGGCCACGACTTGGAGACCGTGCTCGAGGCCTTCGAAGCCATCGACGACGACCGGCCGACCTGCTTCATCGCTTACACCATCAAGGGCTTCGGGCTGCCCTTCGCGGGCCACAAGGACAACCATGCCGGCCTGATGAACGGGGCCCAGATGGCCAGCTTTCAGGCCGAGAACGGGATTCCGGTGGGCCAGGAGTGGGAGCCCTTCGCCGGGCTCGATCTACCGGCCCAGACCCTGGAGGCCTACCTCTCGGCGGTCCCCTTCAACGCCAAAGGCAGCCGGCGCTATCAGGCCCAGCGCGTGGCGGTGCCTGCCGACCTCGCATTGCCCGAGGCGCCCCGGATGTCGACCCAGGAGGGCTTCGGCCGGATCCTGGCCGAGCTTGCCCGCGCCGAGAGCCCGCTCGCGGAGCGGATCGTGACCACCTCGCCCGACGTGACCGTCTCGACCAACCTGGGCGCCTGGGTCAACCGCCGGGGCATCTTCGACCGCCGCCCGCGTGAGGACGTCTTCAAGGCGGAACGGGTGGTCTCGGCCCAGCGCTGGATGATGTCGCCGGAGGGGCAGCACATCGAGCTGGGGATTGCCGAGAACAATCTCTTCTTGCTGCTGGGGGCCCTCGGGTTGTCGCAGAGCCTCTTCGGCGTCCGGCTGCTGCCGGTCGGGACGCTCTACGACCCCTTCATCCAGCGCGGCCTCGACGCCCTGAACTACGCCTGCTACCAGGACGCCCGCTTCATGCTGGTGGCGACGCCTTCGGGGATCACCCTTGGGCCGGAGGGCGGGGCTCACCAGTCGATCTCCTCGCCCCTGATCGGCCTGGCGCAGGACGGTCTGGCGGCCTTCGAGCCGGCTTTCGTGGACGAGCTGGCGGCGATCATGGCCTGGGGCTTCGACTACATGCAGCGGGATGGCAGCGGTGAGGCGGCCGGCGATTGGCTGCGGGACGTCCACGGCGGCTCCGTCTACCTCCGGCTCTCGACCCGGCCGCTCGACCAGCTTGGGCGCGAGATCACCCCCGAGCTGAGGCGCCAGATCATCGCGGGGGGCTACTGGATTCGGCCGCCGGCGCCGGGGGCGGAGCTGGCCCTGGTCTACAGCGGCGTGGTCGCGCCGGAGGCCCTGGGGGCGCATGACGCGCTGCTCGACGACATGCCCGGCGCCGGCCTGCTTGCGGTGACCTCGGCGGACCGGCTCAACGCCGGCTGGCACGCCGCAGAGCGCGCACGGCAAGGCGGCATCCCGGAGGCGCGCTCCCATGTCGAGGCCCTGCTTGCGCCCCTGGCGCCGGACGCGGGCCTGGTGACCCTGGTCGACGGCCATCCGGCCGGTCTGTCCTGGCTGGGCTCGGTCCGGGGCCATCGGGTCCAGGCGCTCGGCGTCGAGCACTTCGGCCAGTCCGGTGACCTCGACGATCTCTACCGGCACTACCGGATCGATATCGCCGCGATCCTCGACGCCTGTGCCGCCGCCGCGCTGCAGCGTCTAGACATGTGAGTCCGGGCCGCGGACGCAGGCCCCGTTTGGCGTGTTGCGCGCCGGGGCCCTATGATGTACACGGGCGCTCCCGGCGGTCGCGCGGGCGTGGCGGAACTGGCAGACGCGCTGGTTTTAGGTACCAGTGGAGCAATCCGTGGGGGTTCGAGTCCCTCCGCCCGCACCACGCGCAAGCCTGGGTTGGAAAGGCTGACCCGGAGCGGACCCTGGTCCGTCACCGGGCTTCCTCAGCACCGGGCACTGCCGCCTTTAGCCCGGAACAACAGGGACATGAGCAAGAAAGGCCAAGGGGCCAATGCAGGTAACGGAAACTGAGACCGACGGCTTGAAACGCGAGTTCAAGGTCGTCATCGCCGCCAGCGACATCGAGGAGAAGCTGGAGCACCGCCTGATGGAGCTGGGCAGCTCGATCAAGGTGCCGGGTTTCCGCCCCGGCAAGGTGCCGGTCCAGGTGCTCAAGCAGCGCTTCGGCCGCTCGGTCCTCGGTGAGGTCGTGGAACGGGCGGTGACCGACGGGTCCAGCCAGGCCCTGAGCGAGCGCGGCCTGCGCCCGGCGACCCAGCCCCGGATCGAGATCACGTCCTTCGACGAGGGCAAGGATCTCGAGTTTACGATGGCCTTGGAGCTGCTGCCCGAAATCAACCCGATCGACTTCGGCGATCTCAAGCTGACCCGGCTCAAGGTGGAGGTTGCGGACTCGGAGGTCGACGGCGCGCTGGATCACCTGGCCGGTCACCGGAAGGAGTCCAAGCCGCTCGAGAAGCCGCGCAAGGCTGAGAGCGGCGACGTGCTGGTGATCGACTTTCGCGGCAGCGTGAACGGCGAGGAGCTGCCCGGCATGGCCGCCGAGGACCATCACCTGGAGCTGGGCTCCAGCAGCTTCATCGAAGGCTTCGAGGACCAGCTGGTCGGCGTCGAGGTCGGCGAGGAGCGCCAGGTCAAGGTCCGCTTCCCCGACGGCTACGTCAATGAGAAGCTGGCCGGCCAGGAAGCGGTCTTCGAGGTCAAGGTCAAGGAGATCCGGGAGACCGTGCCAGCCACGGTCGACGACGACTTCGCCAAGGCCCTGGGCGAGGACAGCCTGGACTCCTTGAAGACCAGGCTGCGCGACCAGATCGGGCAGGACTACGAGCAGGCCAGCCGGACCCACCTCAAGCGCGAGCTGCTCGACAAGCTCGCCGAGGCGCACGACTTCGTGGTGCCGGCCGGCATGGTCGATGTCGAGTTCGAGACCATCTGGCCGCATATCGAAGAGGCGCTCAAGTCGGGCGAGCTCGACGAGGAGGACCAGGGCAAGAGCGAAGAGGAGCTCAAGGCGGAGTACCGCGAGATCGCCGAGCGGCGCGTCCGCCTGGGCCTGCTGCTGTCCGAGGTCGGCCGGATGAACAACATCGACGTCTCAGCGGAGGAGCTGAACCGGGCCCTGGCGATGGAAGCGCGCAAGCACCCGGGCAAGGAGCGCGAGGTCTTCGACTACTTCCAGCGCACGCCGGAGGCCATGGCCAACCTGCGGGCGCCGATCTTCGAGAACAAGGTCGTCGATTTCATCGTGGAGATGGCCGATACGCAGGACAAGGGCGTGACCGCCGAGGAGCTCCGGGCCGAGCTCGAAGACGGGCCCGCCGCCGCCGAGAGCGAGAAGGCCGCCAAGGGCAAGACCGGGTCGAAGGCCAAGAGCGGTTCCAAAAAGGCGGTCGCGGAAGCGAAGTCCGACGGCCCGTCCTGAGATCAAGAGCGGTTGCGGCTTGCTGCCGGAGAGGCCCGGAACCCTTGGAAGTAAGGAAAAATTAACCACATTCGCTTTGGCATTGACCTGGCGGCGAATCCGCTGCTGTTAGTGCGCCGGACGCGGGGCGGACGGCGAATACGGTCGCTTGGACCCTTGGCGCAAACGACGACGGATAGAGGCAGCATGAAGATGAACACCTTGGTCCCGATGGTGGTCGAGCAGACCAACCGGGGCGAGCGTGCCTACGACATTTACTCCCGGCTCCTAAAGGAGAGGATTATTTTCCTCACCGGGCCGATCCATGACGACGTGGCCAGCCTGGTCTGCGCCCAGCTGCTGTACCTGGAATCCGAGAACCCCAACAAGGACATCTCTTTCTACATCAACTCGCCGGGCGGGGTCGTGACCGCGGGCCTGGCGATGTACGATACCATGCAGTACGTCCGCCCGGACATCTCGACGGTATGCATCGGCCAGGCGGCCTCCGCCGGATCGCTGCTGCTTATGGCCGGGGCCGCCGGCAAGCGCTACGCCCTGCCGAACGCCAAGGTCATGGTCCACCAGCCCTCCGGCGGCTTCCAAGGCCAGGCGACGGACATCGAGATCCATGCCAAGGAGATCCTGGCGACCCGCCAGCGGCTCAACGAGATCTATGCCCGTCACACCGGCCAGTCGCTCGAGGTGATCGAGGACGCCATGGAGCGGGATCGCTTCTTGAATCCCGAGGAGGCCCGGGAGTTCGGCCTGCTCGACGCGGTGGTCGAGCAGCGCCCTCGGACCGAGGCGAGCGAGGGCTGATCGGGGCCGAACCGCGGATTTCCGGGACCGAGGCGCCCCTTAGGCGGGATAGCTAGCCTTTTAAGGAAAAATGAACGCAGGAATCCGTAAGCTGAGGGGGTCGCTCGTTCCGGGTTGGTTAACGCGAAGCCCAGAAAAATCGGGCCAATTTTCGATTTGCCAAGCCGGGGCGTTTGTCTAACATGACAGCCGAGCAGGAAGACAGAGACGGTGGCCAATGAATAAATCGACCGGCAGCGACTCGAAAAATACCCTGTACTGCTCTTTTTGCGGAAAGAGTCAGCATGAGGTTCGCAAGCTTATTGCCGGGCCGACCGTCTTTATCTGCGACGAGTGCGTCGAACTCTGCATGGACATTATCCGTGAGGAGAACAAGACGACGCTGGTCAAGTCGCGCGACGGGGTACCCAGCCCCCGCGACATCTGCGCCGTGCTCGAGGACTACGTGGTCGGCCAAGACCACGCCAAGCGGGTACTGTCGGTCGCCGTGCACAACCACTACAAGCGGCTGGCGCATGGCGCCAAGAACAACGACGTCGAGCTGGCGAAGTCGAATATCCTCCTGATCGGGCCGACGGGCTGCGGCAAGACCCTGCTGGCCCAGACCCTGGCCCGGATCCTCGACGTGCCCTTCACCATGGCCGACGCCACCACCCTGACCGAGGCGGGCTACGTCGGCGAGGACGTCGAGAACATCATCCTCAAGCTGCTGCAGTCGGCCGACTACAACGTCGAGCGCGCGCAGCGCGGCATCGTCTACATCGACGAGGTCGACAAGATCTCCCGCAAGTCGGACAACCCCTCGATCACCCGGGACGTCTCGGGCGAGGGCGTCCAGCAGGCCCTGCTGAAGATCATGGAAGGCACCATCGCCTCGGTGCCGCCCCAGGGCGGCCGCAAGCATCCGCAGCAGGAGTTCCTGCAGGTCGACACGACCAACATCCTGTTCATCTGCGGCGGCGCCTTCGCCGGTCTGGAGAAGATCATCTCCCAGCGGCACCAAGGCTCCTCCATGGGCTTCGGTGCCGACGTCCGGGGGCCTGAAGACCGCTCGACCGGGGACATCCTGAAGGACGTCGAGCCGGAGGACCTGCTGAAGTTCGGCCTGATCCCAGAGTTCGTCGGCCGCCTGCCGGTGGTCGCGACCCTGGAGGATCTGGACACCGCGGCCCTGATCGAGATCCTGACGACGCCGCGCAACGCCCTGGTCAAGCAGTACCAGCGGCTCTTCGAGATGGAAGACGTCAGCCTGCAGTTCACCGACGACGCCTTGCGGGCGATCGCGGAGAAGGCCATTTCCCGCAAGACCGGCGCGCGGGGCCTGCGCTCCATCATGGAAGGCATCCTCCTGGAGCCCATGTTCGATCTCCCCGGCCTGGAAGGGGTGGAGGAAATCGTCATCAATCGTGAGGTTCTGGAAGGTGGTGCCCGGCCGCTCTATATCTATACCGACCGTCGTGAGGACGTGGGCAGCAGCGCCTGATCGCCTCGACGGACCGGCAGGTGTATCGGCCCTACTTGTACCGGCCGCTATTGGCCGCCACATTCCCAATCAGTCAGGCGTCTCCTGAACCAACATCAGGTCCGTACGGCGCAGCATGCCGGGCGGTCGCCAAGGAAAGCGAAGCGAGACTATGCTAGAAACCGCGCGTGGCAATCTGTTTCCGGTCCTTCCGCTCAGGGACATCGTCGTCTTCCCGCACATGATCGTGCCGCTCTTCGTCGGCCGCGAGAAGTCGGTGCGGGCCTTGGATGACGTTATGAAGGATGACAAGCAGATCCTGCTGGTTACGCAGCGCAACGCCTCCCAGGACGATCCGACGTCGGAGGACATCTACGCCGTCGGAACGATCGGCACCGTGCTGCAGTTGCTGAAGCTGCCCGACGGGACCGTGAAGGTGCTGGTCGAAGGCGGGCAGCGCGCACGCATCATGCGCTACGCCGAGAACCCAGACTTCTTCCAGGCCTACGCCGAGAGCATCGAAGAGCATCCCGGCGAGGAGGGCGAGATCGACGCTCTGGCGCGGACCGTGGTCGGCCAGTTCGAGCAGTACATCAAGCTGAACAAGAAGATCCCGCCCGAGGTCCTGGTCTCGATCAACCAGATCGAGGAGCCGAGCAAGCTGGCCGACACCGTGGCTTCGCACATGACCCTGAAGATCCCCGAGAAACAGGAGCTGCTCGAGACCGAGAAGGTCAGCGAGCGCCTCGGCAAGGTTTACGCCTTCATGGAGGGCGAGATCGGCGTGCTTCAGGTCGAGAAGCGGATCCGCAACCGGGTCAAGCGCCAGATGGAGAAGACCCAGCGCGAGTACTACCTGAACGAGCAGCTCAAGGCGATCCAGAAGGAGCTGGGCGAGGGCGAGGACGGCCGCGACGAGGTCGCCGAGCTGGAAGACAAGATCAAGAAGACCAAGTTCTCCAAGGAGGCCCGCGACAAGGCCATGGCAGAGGTGCGCAAGCTGCGCTCCATGAGTCCGATGTCGGCCGAGGCCACCGTGGTCCGCAACTACCTGGATTGGCTGCTGTCGATCCCCTGGAAGAAGCGCACCAAGGTCAAGAAGAACATCGCCCTGGCCAAGGAGATCTTGGACGCCGATCACTACGGCCTCGACAAGGTCAAGGAGCGGATCCTCGAGTACCTCGCGGTGCAGCAGCGGATGAACAAGGTCAAGGGTCCGATCCTCTGCCTGGTCGGTCCGCCGGGCGTCGGCAAGACTTCGCTCGGCAAGTCGATCGCACGGGCGACCGGCCGCAACTTCGTTCGCATGAGTCTGGGCGGCGTCCGCGACGAGGCCGAGGTCCGCGGCCATCGCCGGACCTACATCGGCTCGATGCCGGGCAAGGTCATCCAGGGCATGAAGAAGGCGAAGTCGTCCAACCCGCTGTTCCTGCTCGACGAGGTCGACAAGCTGGGCGCGGACTGGCGCGGTGATCCTTCCTCTGCGCTGCTCGAGGTCCTGGATCCGGAGCAGAACAACACCTTTGCCGATCACTACCTGGAGGTCGACTACGACCTGTCGGACGTGATGTTCGTAACCACGGCCAACACGCTGCGCATGCCGCAGCCGCTGCTCGACCGGATGGAGATCATCCGCATCGCCGGTTACACCGAGGATGAGAAGGTCGAGATCGCCAAGCGCCACCTGATCCCCAAGCAGGTCAAGGAGCACGGCCTGAAGGCGGCCGAGTGGTCGATTTCGGACCAAGCGTTGCGCGACCTGATCCGCTACTACACGCGCGAGGCGGGGGTCCGGAACCTGGAGCGCGAGCTGGCCAACCTGGCGCGCAAGGCGGTCAAGGAGATCGCGGTCAGCAAGGCCGAAAAGGTTCACCTCAGCCGGCGCAACCTCGAGAAGTTCGCAGGTGTCCGACGGCACCGCTACGGTGAGATCGAACTCGAGGACCTGGTCGGTGTCTCGACCGGCCTGGCCTGGACCGAGGTCGGCGGCGAGCTGCTGTCGATCGAGGCGGTGACCGTGCCGGGCAAGGGCAAGGTGACCTCGACCGGCAAGCTTGGCGACGTCATGAAGGAGTCGATCCAAGCGGCCGAGTCCTTCGTCAAGAGTCGCTGCTTCGCCTTCGGTATCCAGCCGGCCGTGTTCGAGAGCAGGGACATCCATGTCCACGTGCCCGAGGGGGCGACGCCCAAGGACGGGCCGTCGGCCGGGGTCGCGATGGTGACGGCGATCGTCTCGGTGTTGACCGGCATTCCGATTCGGCGCGACGTTGCCATGACCGGCGAGATCACCCTGCGCGGTCGGGTGCTGCCGATCGGCGGACTCAAGGAGAAGCTGCTCGCCGCCCTACGGGCCGGCACCAAGACGGTGCTGATCCCCAAGGACAACGAGAAGGACTTGGCGGAGATCCCGGACAACGTGAAGCGGGGTCTGGATATCATTCCGGCCGATTCGGTCGACGACGTCTTGCAGCACGCTTTGCAGCACCCGCCGACTCCGATCGAGTCGCCCGATGAGCCGGTCGAAGCGGTTCCTGCATCGGGCTCCGAGGACGACCACACCGGCGTGACAACGCACTAAAGTTCTGAATCATTTTTGCGACAAGGGACCTGGGAGCCGCGAAAATCCGGGGGATTCCGGCGTTCTCAGATTGACGCCGCGCGCGGGAGAGTCTTACACTCACGCACCTTTGCAGCGGATTCTCGCCATTTTCTCTTTTCATCTACCCGACGTAATGAGGGGGGTTCATCGTGAACAAGAACGACCTTATCGCCGCCGTCGCTGACAGCACCGGCTTGTCCAAGGCGGATAGCGCCAAGGCCGTGGACGGCGTTTTCGACTCGATTACCGGATCCTTGAAGAAGGGCACGGAGGTGCGCCTCGTCGGCTTCGGCACTTTCAGCGTCGCACGTCGCAAGGCGTCCGAGGGTCGTAACCCGCGGACCGGGGAGCCGATCCAGATCCCCGCGTCGAATCAGGCGAAGTTCAAGGCCGGTAAGGGCCTGAAGGACGCCCTCAACTGATTTGCGGCCTTCGGGCCGCCAGAATCTCTGAACGGCCGCCCGGAGCGTTCCGGGCGGCCGTCGTCTTTTGTGCCACGGATGGCTCGGGATCAGGCCCGGCTTCGCTTTGCCGCGAATCCTAGAGCGGGATGATTTGTCGTCGAAGGGGCTTCAAACTTGAATTCGGCCCCGCTTCAACTGTTTGGAGCACGATGAACTCAGGTCGCTTCGACCACATACCATCGTGCTCCAGGCGGAATCGGTCTAGACTGCCGCAACGGCATTCCGGGCGGTTAGCTCAGCTGGAAGAGCGTCTGGTTTACACCCAGAAGGCCGGCGGTTCGATCCCGTCACCGCCCACCATCGGCTCCGGTGTTCCGCCTCATACCAGCGGCGGCTTGCCGACCCGGGTCCGGGCGACCAACTTCTCCGGCAGCGGCGAGCCTGCGATCGCCGACTTGTTGACGTTCCAGGACAGGGTGATCCGCGGCCGCTCGCCGGTATAGGGGCTGACGCAGTGCACCACCTGGCCGGGGAACATGATCATCAGGCCCTCTTTCATGATCGGGGCGCAGGGCGTCGTCATCCGCCCGGCCTCCTGCTGGCAGCACATGGCGAGCCTCGGATCGGCGAAAAGGAAGCGTCCGCTCGCGCTCTCGTTGGGATGGCTGTCGCCGAAGGTCAGGAAGTAGACCACGCTCGCCATCGTCCGGTAGTGGCTGTGCGGCATGCAGTGGTCGCCCTTGCGGTAGACGGTGGCCCAGCCCAGGTCGAGGAAGGCCTCCTCGGTGTTGAAGACGCGCTTGAAGAGGGTCAGGGCACGGGCCTGGATCAGTTCCGCTTCCGGACAGCCCCAGCGGTCCAGGTGATAGACCTTCGCGCCGCCTTGCAGTCGGTGCCACTCCTCGGACAGCGTTGGGTCCTTCTCGAGTTCGAGCACCCGGCGGATCAGGGCGGCGTGGTAGGCTTCGGTGTCCCGGAACTGGGTCAGGACGACCGATTTCTCACGCCAGCGTTCGATCGTCTGGCCCTCGGGCCAGGTTTCGATCTGACCGGAGGCCAGCGCCACGGTTTCCGCCTTCACGTCAGTGCTCATTCCGGCCTCTCCCGGCAAGCTCCGGTCTTTGAGTTTAGCACTCCCCCCTGGGCGCGACCGGGGCAATCGGGTGGCAAGCCGGATGAGGCGGCAAAGATGCGGCGGCGCCCTGCCGGACCGCTTGACACCAATTCGGCGGTTCAGTACACCACAGCGTCCCGCCTGTCGGCGCAGACGGGGGTGTAGCTCAGTTGGTTAGAGCGCCGGCCTGTCACGCCGGAGGCCGCGGGTTCGAGTCCCGTCACTCCCGCCACTCTTCAAACTCTGCTCGATTTCCCGGCCGGGGGCTGTCAAACCTTGGTCCCCCTTTGTTCCGCAGGCGCCGCGCCTCGCCGAGAACCCTGCACGGCCGCGCTGGATACCAGCGCACTTCCCGATCAGACGCATTCGCGTCTGGCCGGGAGTAGTGCGCTAACACGTTGCAACGAGGGCAATACATCCGGCCAGATGGATCGCAAAGCGATTCCATCTGATCGGATAATGCCTTAGGAACTCAGGACCCACTACCCTAAAGCCGCCAGCGGCACCAGGCGCCGCGGCGGCGGAGTTGCTGGCTGCGGAGGGCCAGCTCCTCGACGTCGAAGCCCTGGGATTCCAGCCATTGCCAGCCCGGTCCGCGCCAGGCGACAGCCCTGAAGTCGACCCGGCCCCGGTCGTCGAAATGCACGCCCTCGGCTTGCAGCAGACGCCGTTGGCGCAGATCGCCGTCACCGCCGTCCTTTCGGTCGCTGACCTTGCCCTGGGCGTTGATGATCCGGTGCCAGGGGAGGTCCTGACTGGCGGGAAGCTGGGCCAGGGCGCGACCGACGATACGCGCAGAGCCCAGGCCCAGAACGAAGGCGACCTGACCATAGGTCGCGACTTCGCCGGCCGGCACCTGACGGATGACCGCCGCGATCCGCGGGTCGGCCACGCTTCGGTCGAGCTTTCCCGGCCGCCCGGTTCTGCGTTCTGCACGTTGGGCCCGGGTCATTGCTTCAGCCCTCGTCGGTGGAGATTCGGACCAGGAATACTAGGACAAAATCGAGAGTTCCGGGGTGTGCCTTTGGGCTTTCCGCGTCCGGTCCACGGTCCTATACTCCCGGCCGCCTGCCGCTCGCGGGACGTGAGTTGAGGTGTCCCACGGCGCTGGCCTTGGCAGGTTTCGGATCAGAGAGGTCTGGCGGCCCGATGGAGAATACTCTCATCATCGAATACCTGCCGATCTTGATCTTTATCGGGATTGCGATCGGCTTGGCAGTGGTGATCGTCGCTGCCTCCTACATCCTGGGTGAACAACGTCCGGACAGCGAGAAGGTCTCCGCCTACGAATGCGGATTCGAGGCCTTCGACGACGCGCGAAGCCGCTTCGACGTGCGCTTCTATTTGGTGGCGATTCTGTTCATTATTTTCGATCTGGAAGTGGCCTTCCTCTTTCCCTGGGCCGTATCATTAAATGAGACCGGCGTCTTTGGGTTCTGGTCGATGATGGTCTTCCTGGCGATCCTGACCGTCGGCTTCATCTACGAATGGAAGAAGGGAGCCCTGGAATGGGAGTAGAGGCCGATCTCCGAGGACAGATGCCGCTCCAGCCGGGAGCGCAGCAGGAGCAGGTGCTGCGCCGGGTGACCGAGGAAATCGGCGAAAAGGGCTTCGTGGTCGCTCAGCTCGACAAGCTGGCCGCCTGGGCGCAGACCGGGTCGCTCTGGCCGATGACCTTCGGGCTGGCGTGCTGTGCCGTCGAAATGATGCACACCGGTTGCAGCCGCTACGACCTTGACCGTTTCGGGATCATCTTTCGCCCGAGCCCGCGGCAGTCGGACGTGATGATCGTCGCCGGCACCTTGACCAACAAGATGGCGCCGGCCCTGCGCAAGGTCTACGACCAGATGGCGGAGCCGCGCTGGGTGATATCCATGGGCTCCTGCGCAAACGGCGGCGGCTATTACCACTATTCCTATTCGGTGGTGCGCGGCTGCGACCGTATCGTGCCCGTCGACATCTATGTGCCAGGCTGCCCGCCCACGGCGGAGGCACTGCTCTATGGCTTCCTCCAGCTGCAGAAGAAGATCCGGCGCGAAGCCGGCATGAAGGTGTAAGGCAAGGCCGTCGGCGACTGGAAGAAACGGTATTGGAAGGCTGGCATGGATGAGGCCCTCAGGGATCTCGGCGACTACGTCGCGGCCGCACAACCGGGTATCGAGTCCGAGATCGCTTACAGCGAGCTGATGCTGCGCTCGGAAGCTTCGGCGCTCATCAAGCTCCTGACTTTCCTGCGCGACGATCAGAACTGCCAGTTCAAGCAGCTTATCGACGTCACCGCGGTGGACTTTCCGGAGCGCCGCCCGCGCTTCGACGTGATCTACAACCTGCTGTCGCACAAGCAGAACCAGAGGATCCGCATCAAGATCGCCGCAGAGGAGGAAACCGCAGTTCCCTCGGCCTGCGAAGTCTACAGCACCGCCAACTGGTTCGAGCGGGAAGTCTGGGACCTTTACGGTCTCTTCTTCGACAACCACCCGGACCTGCGCCGCATTCTGACCGACTACGGTTTCGAAGGTCATCCCCTGCGCAAGGACTTTCCGCTCACCGGCTACGTCGAGGTGCGCTACGACGAGGAGCAGAAGCGTGTCGTTTACGAGCCGGTGAAGCTGGTCCAGGAGTTCCGCAACTTCGACTTCGAGAGCCCCTGGGAAGGCATGCTGCAGCAACTGCCGGGCGACGAGAAGGCGGAGGCCGACGGCGAGGGAGGCAAGCCCTGATGCCCGAAGCCAAGATCAAGCCGTTGACGCTCAATTTCGGGCCGCAGCATCCGGCGGCCCATGGCGTGCTTCGCCTGGTGCTGGAGATGGACGGCGAGGTGGTGACCCGGGCCGACCCGCACATCGGCCTGCTGCACCGCGGCACCGAGAAGCTGATCGAGTACAAGACCTATCTGCAGGCGGTGCCGTACTTCGACCGGCTCGACTACGTCTCGCCGATGAATCAGGAGCACGCCTTCGCCCTGGCGGTGGAGAAGCTGCTCGGAATCGTCGTGCCGCCGCGCGGCCAGTACGTCCGCGTGCTCTACAGCGAAATCGGCCGGATCCTGAACCACATCCTGAACCTCACGACCTTTGCTCTCGACGTCGGCGCCATGACACCGATCCTCTGGGGCTTCGAGGAACGCGAGCGCCTGATGGAGTTCTACGAGCGGGCCTCCGGCGCGCGGTTGCACGCCGCCTACTTCCGGCCCGGCGGCGTGCACCAGGACCTCCCGGCCGGGCTGCTGGAGGACATCGCCGAGTTCTGCAAGACCTTTCCACAGGCGATCGACCATATGGAAGGCCTGCTGACCGACAACCGGATCTTCAGGCAGCGGACCGTCGACATCGGCGTGGTCAGCGCCGAGGAGTGCTACGACCTCGGCTTCAGCGGCCCCATGCTGCGCGGCTCCGGCGTGCCCTGGGACCTGCGCCGGGCCCAGCCCTACGATTGCTACGCCGACCTGGACTTCGAGATTCCGATCGGCAAGAACGGCGACTGCTTCGACCGCTACCTGGTGCGGATCGAGGAGATGCGCCAGAGCCTGCGGATCATGGAACAGTGCGTCGAGCGCATGCCGGACGGGCCGGTCAGCGTCGAGAACAACAAGATCACGCCGCCCAAGCGCGGCGAGATGAAGCGCTCGATGGAGGCGCTGATCCACCACTTCAAGCTCTACACCGAGGGCTACCACGTGCCGCCGGGCGAGACCTATACGGCGGTCGAAGCGCCCAAGGGCGAGTTCGGCGTCTATCTGGTTGCCGACGGCTCGAACCGCCCCTACAAGTGCAAGATCCGCGCGCCGGGCTTCGCCCACCTGCAGGCCATGGACCACATGTCCCGAGGACACATGCTGGCCGACACGGTGGCGCTGATCGGCTCAATGGATATCGTCTTTGGCGAGATCGACCGATGAAGGCATCCAGTTTTCCCGACGCCGAAAGCGGCGGCTTCAGCTTCTCGCCGGAGAACGATACCCGCGCGAAGGCGATCGTCGGCCGCTATCCCGAGGGGCGCCAGGCCAGCGCGGTCTTGGCGCTGCTCGATCTGGCGCAGCGCCAGAACGATGGCTGGCTGTCGGGCGAGGCGATCGAGTACGTCGCCGATTACCTCGATATCGCGCCGATCCGAGCGCACGAGGTCGCGACCTTCTACTCGATGTTCAATCTCGAACCGGTCGGCAAGTACTTTATCCAGGTCTGCCGGACAACGCCCTGCTGGCTCTGCGGCTCCGATGACCTGACACAGCTCTGTCGCGACAAGCTCGGGATCGAAAAGGGCGGGACCACTGAGGACGGGCTCTTCACCCTGGTCGAGGTCGAGTGCCTCGGCGCCTGCGCCAACGCACCCATGGTGCAGATCAACGACGACTACTACGAGGACCTCAACGCCGAGCGCCTGGCCGAGATCCTGGACGCCCTCAAGGCGGGCCGCGAGGTCAAGGTCGGCTCCCAAAGCGGACGGCAGTCCTCGGCTCCCGACGGCGGGCCCAAGACCCTGGTCGACGTTGCCCCGGCGGGTGGAGACGCCTGATGCTGCAGGACAAGGATCGCATCTTCACCAACCTCTACGGCCAGGACGACTGGCGCCTCGAAGGCGCCCGGCGCCGCGGCGTCTGGAGCGAGGTCAAGTCCCAGATCGAGCTGGGCCGCGACAAGATCATCGAGCTGGTCAAGGACTCCGACCTGCGCGGCCGGGGCGGGGCGGGCTTCCCGACCGGCCTCAAGTGGTCCTTCATGCCCAAGGATCCGGGCGACCGTCCGGCCTACCTGGTGGTCAACGCCGACGAGTCCGAACCGGGCACTTGCAAGGATCGCGAGATCCTGCGCAACGACCCGCACCGCCTGCTGGAGGGCTGCCTGGTCGCCGGCTTCGCCATGGGCGCCAGCGCCTGCTACATCTACATCCGCGGCGAGTTCTTCAACGAGGCCTCCAACGTCCAGGTCGCCATCGAGGAGGCCTACGACGCCGGCCTGCTCGGCAAGAACGCCTGCGGCACCGGCTACGACTACGACGTCTACCTGCACCGCGGCGCCGGCGCTTACATCTGCGGCGAGGAGACCGCCCTGCTGGAGAGCCTGGAGGGCAAGAAGGGCCAGCCGCGCCTGAAGCCGCCGTTCCCGGCCATGGTCGGTCTCTACGGCTGTCCGACGACCATCAACAACGTCGAGACCATCGCCGTGGTGCCCGAGATCCTGCGCCGCGGCGTGCCCTGGTGGAGCGCCCTCGGCCGGCCCAAGAACACCGGTACCAAGATCTTCTCGATCTCCGGCCACGTGAACCAGCCCTGCAACGTCGAGGAGGAGATGGGCATCCCCTTGAAGGAGCTAATCGACAAGCACGCCGGCGGGGTCCGCGGCGGCTGGGACAACCTGCTGGCGGTGATCCCCGGCGGCTCCTCGGTGCCCTGCCTGCCCAAGCCGATCTGCGATTCTGTGCTGATGGACTTCGACAGCCTGCGCGAGGTCAAGTCGGGTCTCGGCACGGCGGCGGTGATCGTCATGGACAAGTCGACCGACATCGTCGCGGCAATCCAGCGGCTCGCCCATTTCTACATGCATGAGAGCTGCGGCCAGTGCACGCCCTGCCGCGAAGGCACGGGCTGGATGTGGCGGGTCCTGACCCGGATGATCGAAGGCCGTGCCGACGTCGAGGAAATCGACACCCTGCTCGACGTGACCTACCAGGTCGAAGGCCACACCATCTGCGCGCTCGGCGATGCCGCGGCCTGGCCGGTGCAGGGCCTGATCCGGCACTTCCGGCCCGAGCTCGAGCGCCGGATCGTCGAGTACAAGAAGACGGCGCAGGCGGCGGAGTAGGGACCTTGGCCAAGCTGACCATCGACGGCCGGGAGATCGAGGTCGAGGACGGCATCACCGTGCTCCAGGCCTGCGAGCTGGCAGGGATCGAGATCCCGCGCTTCTGCTACCACGAGCGGCTGTCGGTCGCCGGCAACTGCCGCATGTGCCTGGTCGAGATGGAGCGCTCGCCCAAGCCCATCGCCTCCTGCGCCATGCCGGTCGCCGAGGGCATGGTGATCCACACCGACACGCCGGGGGTCAAGAAGGCCCGGCGGGGCGTCATGGAGTTCCTGCTGATCAACCATCCGCTCGACTGCCCGATCTGCGATCAGGGCGGCGAGTGCGACCTGCAGGACCAGGCCATGGCCTACGGTTTCGACAGCAGCCGCTACGAGGAGAACAAGCGGGCGGTCAAAGAGAAGTACATGGGTCCCCTGATCAAGACGATCATGACCCGCTGCATCCACTGCACGCGCTGCGTCCGACTGGCGACCGAGGTCGCCGGGGTCGAGGAGCTCGGCGCCCTCGGCCGCGGCGAGCACCTGGAGATCTCGACCCTGGAGCGGGCGATCGATTCCGAACTCTCCGGCAATCTGGTCGACGTCTGCCCGGTCGGCGCCTTGACCTCAAAACCCTATGCCTTTTCCGCACGGCCTTGGGAGCTGCGCAAGACGCCGTCAATCGACGCCCTGGACGCGGTCGGCTCCAACATCCGGGTCGACTGCCGTGGCCGCGAGGTCATGCGGGTGCTGCCGCGCCTGCACGAGGACGTCAACGAGGAATGGATCTCGGACAAGACCCGCCACGCCTGCGACGGGCTTCGCCGCCAGCGCCTCGACCGTCCCTATGTCCGGCGCGACGGCAAGCTTCAGGAGGCGACCTGGGACGAGGCCTTCAAGGCCATCGCCGATCGCCTGTCCGGCCTCTCCGGCGAGAGGATCGCGGCCGTCGCCGGCGACCTCTGCGACGCCGAATCCATGCTGGCCTTGAAGGACCTGGTGGCGGCCCTGGGCTCGCCCAACCTGGACTGCCGCCAGGACGGTGCGAAGCTGGAGGGCGGAACCCGCGCCGGCTACATCTTCAACACGACCATCGCCGGCATCGAGCAGGCCGACGCGGCGCTGCTGATCGGCACCAATCCCCGTTGGGAAGCGGCCCTGGTCAACGCGCGCCTGCGCAAGCGCTTCCTCATGGGCGGCTTCCGGGTCGGCGTGATCGGCCCCCAGGTCGACCTGACGTATCGAAGCGACTATCTGGGCGCCGGGCCCGAGACCCTTAAGGAGCTGGCCGAGGGCCGCGGCGCCGGGGCCGAGCTGCTTAAGTCGGTCGAGAAACCCATGCTGGTGCTGGGCATGGGCGCCTTGGCGCGCCCCGACGGCGGCGCCGTGCTGGGCCTGGCGCGCCGGGCGGCCGAGGCCCTGGGCCTGGTCAAGGACGGGTGGAACGGCTTTAACGTCCTGCACAGGGCGGCAGCGAGGGTGGGTGGCCTCGACCTCGGGTTTCTGCCGCAGCCTGGGGGCAGGGACCTGGCGGGCATCTTGGAGGGTGCGGGCAAGGGCGAAATCGAGGCGGTCTTCCTGCTCGGCGCAGACGAGATCGACATGGCGGCCCTGGGCCAGGCCTTCGTGGTCTACCAGGGCCATCACGGCGACGCCGGCGCGCACCGCGCCGACGTGATCCTGCCGGGCGCCGCCTACACCGAGAAGAACGGCACCTACGTCAACACCGAGGGCCGGGTGCAGCTGGCCCGCCTGGCCGGTTTCCCGCCCGGCGACGCGCGCGAAGACTGGACCATCCTGCGCGCGCTGTCGGAGGCCTTCGGCAAGCCCTTGCCCTACAACAACCTCGGCGAGCTGCGCCAGCGCCTGGTCCAGGCCAACGAGGTCTTCGGCGCGGTCGATCAGGTCCAGGCCGCGCCCTGGGGCGCCTTCGGGGCCGAGGGGGCGCTGGATCCGGCGCCTTTCATATCGCCGATCGACAACTTCTACATGACCGATCCGATCAGTCGGGCCTCGGAGACCATGGCCGCCTGCACCGAGGCGTTCGTCTCCGGCCGGGGGGAGGCGACCGGCACCCATGGCTGATTTCGTCAACTGGGCCTTCTGGGACAGCTACCTGGGACAGGGCGTCATCATCGTCGCCCAGATCATTGCCATCCTGGTGCCGCTCCTGCTGTCCGTGGCCTACCTGACCTACGCCGAGCGCAAGGTTATCGGCGGCATGCAGCTGCGCAAGGGGCCCAACGTCGTCGGCCCCTTCGGACTGCTCCAGCCCATTGCCGATGCGCTCAAGCTGCTGTTCAAGGAGACGATCCTGCCCGCCGGGGCCAACCCGGTGGTGTTCCTGATGGCGCCGATGTTGACCTTCATCCTGGCCTTGATCGCCTGGGCGGTCATTCCCGTGGGCGCCGGACTGGTTCTGGCCGACATCAACGTCGGCATGCTCTATCTCTTCGCGATCTCCTCGCTCGGCGTCTACGGCGTGATCATGGCCGGCTGGGCCTCGAACTCGAAGTATCCCTTCCTCGGCGCCCTGCGCTCGGCGGCGCAGATGGTGTCCTACGAAGTCTCCATGGGCTTCGTGATCATCACCGTGATCCTGTTCGCAGGCTCGCTGAACCTGTCTGACATCGTCGAGGCCCAGCGGGATGGCTGGTTCATCTTCAGCATGTTGCTGCCGATGTTCGTGGTCTTTTTCACCTCGATTCTGGCGGAGACCAACCGTTCGCCCTTCGACCTGCCGGAGGGCGAGTCGGAACTGGTCGCCGGCTTCTTCGTCGAGTACTCGGCGATGACCTTCGCCCTCTTCTTTCTGGGCGAATACGCCAACATGATCCTGATGAGCGCGATGACCGCGATCCTGTTCCTGGGCGGCTGGCTGCCGCCGATCGACGTCGCGCCCTTCAATTGGATCCCGGGGCCGATCTGGTTCGCCGCCAAGATCGCCCTGGTCCTTTTTGGGTTCCTCTGGGTCCGCGCGACCTTCCCGCGCTTCCGCTACGACCAGCTGATGCGTCTGGGCTGGAAGGTTTTTCTGCCGCTGACCCTGCTGTGGGTCTTCTTGACCGCGGCCTATGTGGTCTTCGTCTGAGGGGGCGGCCATGCGGGGCAGCGTGAGTCGGATTTCGCGGGGGGAAGGGAAGAGCTGACATGTCGTTCCTCGATCGCACCGCGCGCTCCTTTCTCCTGCTCGAGCTGCTCTCGGGCCTCTGGCTGACCCTGCGCTACCTGTTCAAGCCGAAGGTCACCTTGAACTATCCCTACGAGAAGGGGCCGCTGAGCCCCCGCTTCCGGGGCGAGCATGCACTCAGACGCTATCCCAACGGCGAGGAGCGCTGCATCGCCTGCAAGCTCTGCGAAGCGATCTGCCCGGCCCAGGCCATCACCATCGAGGCCGAGCCGCGCGAGGACGGCAGCCGGCGGACGACGCGCTACGACATCGACATGACCAAGTGCATCTACTGCGGCTTCTGCCAGGAAGCCTGCCCGGTGGACGCCATCGTGGAAGGGCCGAACTTCGAGTTCGCCGCCGAGACCCGCGAGGAGCTCTTCTACAACAAAGAGAAGCTGCTCGCGAACGGCGAACGCTGGGAGCAGGAGATCGCGCTCAACATCTCGCTCGATGCACCTTATCGATAGAGCCCGGGCGAGGGATGCCGAGACGACGTGAGGGGAACCGGGGGATGAAGCAGCACAGCCTGGGCGGAAGGCCCGCCGAGAGGGAGCGCCGGTCATGATCGTTCAGGCCCTGGCCTTCTATCTCTTTGCCGGGATCACCCTGGCCTCTGCGGTCATGGTGATCTCCGCGCGCAACCCGGTGCATTCCGTTCTCTTCCTCATCCTGGCCTTCTTCAACGCCGCCGGGCTCTTCGTGCTGATGGGCGCCGAGTTCCTGGCGATGATCCTGGTGGTGGTCTACGTCGGCGCGGTCGCGGTGCTCTTCCTCTTCGTGGTGATGATGCTGGACATCAACTTCGTCGCCCTGCGCGAAGGGGTGCTGCAGTACCTGCCGGTCGGCGGGCTGGTCGGCCTGATCCTGCTGATCGAGCTGATCCTGGTCGCCGCGGCCTGGTCGGTCGCGCCCGACGCCGAAGCGGTTGCCCGGGTGCCGGTCCCGCCGCCGGACCAGGTCGACAACACCAAGGCGCTGGGGCAGGTGCTCTACACCAAGTACATCTACCTCTTCCAGGCCTCTGGCCTGGTGCTGCTGATCGCCATGGTCGGCGCCATCGTCCTGACCCTGCGCCAGCGCGAGGGTGTGCGCCGCCAGTCGATCGCCCGCCAAATCGGACGCCGCCGCGACGAGGGCGTGGAGCTCAAGGACATGCCGAGCGGAAGCGGGGTCTGACGCAATGTTCGAGATCGGCCTTGGGCACTATCTGACGGTCGCCGCGATCCTCTTCACCCTGGGGATCTTCGGCATCTTCCTGAACCGCAAGAACGTCATCATCATCCTGATGTCGATCGAGCTGATGCTGCTGGCGGTCAACATCAACCTGGTCGCCTTCTCGACCCACCTCCAGGACCTCGTCGGCCAGGTCTTCGCGATGTTCGTCCTCACCGTGGCCGCGGCCGAGGCGGCCATCGGCCTGGCGATCCTGGTGGTCTTCTTCCGCAACCGCGGCTCCATCGAAGTCGAAGACGTCAACATGATGAAGGGCTGACGCAGTTATGGATGTCATAGCCGTCTTTGCCCCGCTTCTGGGCGCCGCGATCGCCGGCCTCTTCGGCCGCAAAATCGGCGACCGCGCCGCGCAGCTGGTGTCCTGCGGCCTGATGGTGCTCTCCGGCTTCTTTTCGATCCTGGTCTTCAAGGCGGTCATCTTCGACGGCGAGACCTGGACGACGGAGCTCTTCACCTGGATCGACTCCGGGACCTTCGAGGTCTCCTGGGCGCTGCGCGTCGACAGCCTCAGTGCGGTCATGTTGCTGGTCGTCTCCAACATCTCGGCGCTGATCCACATCTACTCGATCGGCTACATGTCGCACGACAAGTCGATCCCGCGCTTCTTCTCCTACCTGTCGCTCTTCACCTTCTTCATGCTGATGCTGGTGACGGCGGACAACTTCCTGCAGATGTTCTTCGGCTGGGAAGGGGTCGGCCTGGCCTCCTACCTGCTGATCGGCTTCTGGTACGAGCGGCCCAGCGCCTGCGCGGCGGCGATCAAGGCCTTCCTGGTCAACCGGGTCGGCGACATCGGCTTCGCGCTGGGCATCATGGCCTGCTTCGTCCTCTTCGGCGCGGTCAGCTTCGACGAGGTCTTCGCCGTGGTGCCGCAACTTGAGGAGGCCCGCTTCGTCTTCCTCGGCGTCGAGTGGCACGCGCTCACCGTGACCTGCATCTTGCTGTTCATCGGCGCCATGGGGAAATCGGCTCAGCTCGGCCTTCACACTTGGCTGCCCGATGCCATGGAGGGCCCGACCCCGGTCTCGGCCCTGATACATGCCGCGACCATGGTGACCGCCGGGGTCTTCATGGTCTGCCGCCTGTCGCCGATGTTCGAGTACGCCCCGATCGCGCTGCAGATGGTCACCTACGTCGGCGCCGCGACCGCCTTCTTCGCCGCGACCATCGGTCTCACTCAATTCGACATCAAGCGGGTCATCGCCTACTCGACCTGCAGCCAGCTCGGCTACATGTTCTTCGCTGCCGGCGTCTCGGCCTATGGCGCGGCGATGTTCCACCTCATGACCCACGCCTTCTTCAAGGCGCTGCTGTTCCTCGGCTCGGGCTCGGTGATCCACGCCATGTCCGACGAGCAAGACATGCGCAAGATGGGCGGGCTCTACACGATGATCCCGATCACCTACGCTATGATGTGGATCGGCAGCCTGGCGCTGGCGGGCATCGGCATCCCGGGGGTCTTCGGCTTCGCCGGCTTCTACTCCAAGGACATGATCCTCGAGGCCGCCTTCGCCGATCACAGCCTGCACGGCAACATCGCCTTCTGGCTAGGCATCGCCGCCGCCTTCATGACCGCCTTTTATTCCTGGCGCCTGCTGATCATGACCTTCCACGGGCGCCCGCGGGCGAGCGAGGAGGTCATGTCCCACGTTCACGAGTCGCCCTGGGTCATGCTGGGGCCGCTGGTGGTGCTCGCGATCGGCGCGGTCTTCGCCGGGCTGATCGGCTACGACGCCTTCGTCGGCGACGGCCGCGAGGCCTTCTGGGGCGAGGCGATCCGGGTGCTGGCCGACAACGACACCATCGAGGGCGCCCATCACGTGCCGCTCTGGGTCAAGCTCCTGCCGCTGATCATGGCGGTGAGCGGGATCGGCCTGGCCTACGTCATGTACATGCTGCGGCCCGACCTGCCGGCGGTGGCGGTGCGCATCTTCCGGCCGATCCATGCCTTCTTCTTTAACAAGTGGTTCTTCGACGAGCTCTACGACCGGGTCTTCGTCCGGCCGGCCGTCTACCTGGGCTACGGTTTCTGGAAGGCGGGCGACGGCGCGGTCATCGACGGGGTCGGGCCGGACGGCGTCGCCGCGGCGACCCGCAACCTGGCCAAGCGCTTCAGCGCGCTGCAGAGCGGCTACCTCTACCACTACGCCTTCGCCATGCTGATCGGCGTCGTCGTGCTGGCCACCTGGTACATCTTCACGCAGGCCGGGTAGGGCGCAATGGAAGGCTATACCCTCCCAATTCTCTCTTTAGTGACCTTCCTGCCGCTCGTCGCCGCGGTTCTCATCTTCATCACCTGCCGGGGCGAGGACGAGGCTGCCGTGGCCCGCAACGCGCGCTGGGCGGCGCTGTTCACCTCGACCTTCGTCTTCCTTTTGTCGCTGCTGATTTTCCGCAACTTCCAGCTCGGCACGGCGGAGTTCCAGTTCGTCGAGGAGCTCGCCTGGCTCCCGGACTACGGCATCAACTACAAGATGGGCGTGGACGGCATCTCGGTGCTCTTCGTCCTATTGACTACCCTCTTGACGCCGATCTGCATTCTGGCCAGCTGGGAGGCGATCCAGACCCGGGTCAAGGAGTACATGATCGCCTTTCTGGCCCTCGAGGCCCTGCTGGTCGGCATGTTCTGCGCCCTCGATCTCGTCGTCTTCTACATCTTTTTCGAGGGCGTCCTGATCCCGATGTTCCTGATCATCGGGGTCTGGGGCGGCGTGCGGCGGGTCTACGCGGCCTTCAAGTTCTTCCTCTACACCCTGGCCGGCTCGGTGCTGATGTTGCTGGCGATCCTGGCGATCTACTTCACCGCCGGGACCAGCGACATCCCGACGCTCCTGACCACGCGCCTGCCGGCCGATTTGCAGTTCTGGCTCTGGCTCGCCTTCTTCGCCTCCTTCGCGGTCAAGGTCCCGATGTGGCCGGTCCACACCTGGCTGCCCGACGCCCACGTCGAGGCGCCGACCGCGGGCTCGGTGATGCTGGCCGGCGTGCTCCTGAAGATGGGCGCCTACGGTTTCCTGCGCTTCTCCCTGCCGATGCTGCCCGAGGCCTCGGTCTTCTTCACGCCGTTGATCTACAGCCTCTCGGTGGTGGCGGTGATCTACACCTCGCTGGTCGCCCTGGCCCAGGAGGACATGAAGAAGCTGATCGCCTATTCCTCCGTGGCCCACATGGGCTTCGTCACCATCGGCATCTTCACGGTGACCCAGCAGGGCATCGAGGGCGCGCTCTACCAGATGCTCTCTCACGGCATCGTCTCGGCCGCGCTCTTCCTCGTCGTCGGCGTGGTCTACGACCGCCTGCACACCCGGCTGATCGAGCGCTACGACGGTCTGGTCGAGCGCATGCCGGCCTACGCCCTGGTCTTCATGATCTTCATGCTCGCCTCGGTGGGCCTGCCGGGGACCGGCGGCTTCGTCGGCGAGGTCCTGGTCCTGGTCGGGGTCTTCCAGGTCAATACCTGGGTCGCGCTGCTGGCGGCCACCGGCATGGTGCTCGGCGCCGCCTACATGCTCTACCTCTACCGGCGGGTCATCTTCGGGGTCATGACCAAGGACGACCTCAAGGGAGTCCTCGACATCGGCTGGCGCGAGAAGGCGGTCTTCGCGCCGCTGATCCTGCTGGTGTTCTGGATGGGCATCTATCCCGCCACCTTCATCGACATGATGGCGGCCTCGGTCGACAACCTGATCGACAACCACGCCGCCGCGCTCGCCTCGTCGCAAGGCCTCTCGGTCGCCGGCGTCCTGGGTTTGGAGTGAGACGACCATGATTTCTGCCGATCTGGCCACAGCGCTGCCGGAGCTCTTCCTGGCCTGTGCCGGCATGGCAATCTTGATGGTCGGCGTGTTCCGCGGTGGCTCCAATTCCCGTCCGGTGCTCTGGCTCTGCGTGCTCAGCCTGGCCATCGCGCTGGGCATGATAATCCTGGCCGGGCCGGACGACGCCACGGCCTTCGGCGGACTCTTCGTCGCCGATGCCTTCGGCAACTTCATGAAGGCCCTGGTCCTGATCGGCTCGGCGCTGACCATGGTCATGTCCCTGGGCTATCTCCAGCGCGAGAAGATCACCCGCTTCGAGTTCCCGGTGCTCATGCTCTTCGCGACCCTGGGCATGCTGATGATGGTATCGGCGAACGATCTGATCTCGCTCTACCTGGGCCTGGAGCTCCAGAGTCTCGCGCTCTACGTCATCGCTGCCTTCCGCCGCGACACCCTGCGCTCGACCGAGGCCGGGCTGAAGTACTTCGTCCTCGGCGCTTTGTCCTCGGGCATGCTGCTTTACGGCAGCTCGATGGTCTACGGCTTCGCCGGCACCACCAGCTTCGAGGATCTGGCGCAGGTCTTCGCCGCCGCGACGCAGGCCGAGCAGGCGCCCTCCATCGGGGTCATCTTCGGCCTGGTCTTCGTGGTCGCCGGCCTGGCCTTCAAGGTCTCCGCCGTGCCCTTCCACATGTGGACGCCGGACGTTTACGAGGGCGCGCCGACGCCGGTCACGGCCTTCTTCGCCACCGCGCCCAAGATCGCCGCCATGGCGCTCTTCGTCCGGGTCCTGACGGAACCCTTCGGCGACTTGGTCGCGCAGTGGCAACAGGTCGTCAGCCTGATCGCCATCGCCTCGATGGTCCTGGGTGCCCTGGCCGCGATCGCCCAGACCAACATCAAGCGGCTGATGGCCTACTCCTCGATCGGCCACGTCGGCTACGCCTTGGTCGGCCTCGCCGCCGGGACCCAGGAAGGCGTGCGCGGCGTCGCCTTCTACCTGGCGATCTATCTGGCCATGAACCTCGGCACCTTCGCGGTAATCCTCTCCATGGTCCAGAAGGAGCGCATGGTCGAGGGCATCGAGGATCTCAAGGGCCTGTCCAGAACCCACCCGATGGTCGCTTTCGCGCTGGCCGCCTTCATGTTCTCCATGGCCGGGATCCCGCCGCTCGCGGGTTTCTTCGGCAAATTCTACGTCTTCATGGCCGCCATCGAGGCCGGGCTCTACACCCTGGCGGTGATCGGCGTGCTGACCAGCGTGATCGGTGCTTTCTACTACCTGAGGATCGTCAAGCTGATGTACTTCGACGAGCCTTTGGAGGGCTTCGACCGGCCACTCGGCCGGGAGACCTCCGTGGTGCTGGCGGCCACCGCCTTGGCCGTTGTGCTCTTCTTCGTCGCCCCGGGGCCGCTGCTCGACACCGCGCAGGCGGCCGCAGCCTCGCTGTTCCCTGAATGAGCGACCCGTCCCGGGCCGTCGACCCGCCGAGACTGCCGCCCGCCTACCGCCTGGTGGCACTGGACGCGGTCGGAAGCAGCAACGACGAGGCGCGCCGCCTCGCGGAAGCGGGGGCCGAGGACGGGACCCTCGTCTGGGCCCGCGAGCAGAGCGGCGGCCGCGGACGCCGCGGGCGCCACTGGGCAAGCCCGAGGGGCAACCTGTACCTTTCGCTGGTCCTGCGGCCGCAGTGCAGCCTTGCGGAAGCCGCGCAGCTCGGTTTCGTTGCGGCGCTCGGCCTGGGCGACGCCATCGGCTCGGTGGCGCCGCCCATGATCGAGGTCACCTACAAATGGCCCAACGACGTCCTGGTCAACGGCCGCAAGGCGGCGGGGATCCTGCTCGAAAGCCAGGGTGCCGGGAGCGATACCTGCGACTGGCTGGTCCTCGGCCTGGGCGTGAACGTCGCCAGCTATCCGGAGGAGACCGAATACCCCGCCACCAGCCTGCGCTTCGAGGGCTGCCCGCCGGAGGTGACCGAGACCGCCCTGCTGGAGGCCTTCGGCAAGCACTTCCTGACCTGGGTCAACCGCTGGCTGGAGGAAGGCTTCGCGCCAATCCGCAAGGGCTGGCGCAATCACGCCCACGGCCTCGGCGAGGAGATCCGGGTGCGGCTCGCGAACGAGGAGGTCTCGGGACTCTTCCGAGACCTCGACGAGACGGGCGCCCTGGTGCTCGCGCAGGCGGACGCCGGCGAGCGCCGGATCACCGCGGGCGAAGTCTACTTCCCGTGAGACCCGAAGCCGGAGGCCGGCCATGCTGCTGGTGATCGATCAAGGCAACACCAATGCCGTCTTCGCCGTCTACGAGGGCGAGCGGCAGCGCGGGAAATGGCGGGCCTCGACCGATGCCAAGCGGACGGCCGACGAATACGCGGTCTGGCTGGCCCAGCTGATGGCGCTGCGCGACCTCGTGCTGACCGACATCGAAGAGGCGGTCATCGCCAGCGTCGTGCCTGCTGCGACCCACAACCTGGTCAAGCTCTGCCGGACCTATATCGGGACGGAACCCCTGGTCGTCGGACAGCCGGAGGTCGACCTCGGCATTCCGGTGCGCGCCCAGCAGGTGGGCGCCGACCGCCTGGTCAACGCCTTGGCCGCCTTCGAGCGTTACGGTGGGCCGCTGATCGTGATCGATTTCGGGACCGCGACCACCTTCGACATCGTCGGCGAGGACGGCGGCTACGAAGGCGGCGTCATTGCGCCGGCAGCCGAGCATTCGGTCGACGCGCTCTACCGCATGGCGGCGCAGCTACCGCGAGTCGCCATCGAGCCGCCCGAGCAGGTCATCGGCCGCGCCACTGTGCCGGCCATGAAGTCCGGGGTCTACTGGGGTTACGTAGGATTGATCGAGGGCCTGGTGGCGCGGATCAAGGCGGAGTACGGCAAGCCGATGAAGGTGGTCGCCACCGGGGGCCTGGCCCCGGTCTACGCCGAGGCCACTGAGGCGATCGAGGTCACCGAGCCGGACCTGACGCTCCGCGGCCTGATCCTGATCCACAGGGCCAACGCAGCCGACGCCGGCGGAGGCCGGGAATGAGCGAGGCCCCCGCTAGCGACGAGCTGGTCTTCCTGCCGCTCGGCGGGACCGGCGAGATCGGCATGAACCTCAACCTCTACGGTCATGACGGTGCCTGGCTGATGATCGACCTCGGCATCACCTTCGCCGACGACCGGGTCGGCGGCCTGGATGTGCTGATGCCCGACCCGACCTTCATCGAGGCGCGTCGCGAGCAGTTGGCCGGCCTGGTCCTGACCCACGCCCACGAAGACCACATCGGGGCGGTGCCCTATCTCTGGCCGCGGCTGCGCTGCCCGATCTATGCGACGCCCTTCACCGCCAAGGTCCTGCGCGGCAAGCTCCAGGAGGCTGGCCTGCTGGAGGAGGCGGAGATCACCGAGGTGCCGATGTCGGGGCGCTTTTCGGTCGGTCCCTTCGAGCTCGAGCTGATAACCCTGACCCATTCGATCCCCGAGCCCAACGCCGTGGTGCTGCGGACCGAGGCGGGCACGGTCCTGCACACCGGCGACTGGAAGCTGGATCCCGATCCGCTGGTCGGCGCCGACTACGACGAAGCCGCGCTGCGCGGCCTGGCCCAGGAGCGGGTGCTCGCGATGATCTGCGATTCCACCAACGCCCTGGTGGAAGGCGATTCCGGCTCCGAAGCCGAGGTCTGCGAGAGCCTGGAACGGCTGATCGGGGCGCAGAAGGGCCGGGTGGCCGTGGCCTGCTTCGCCTCCAACGTGGCCCGGGTCGAGGCGGTGTTCCGCGCCGCGGAGGCCCATGGCCGCCGGGTCGCCCTGGTCGGCCGCTCCCTGCTGCGGATCTTTCAGGCGGCGCGCGACACCGGCTACCTGGCCAGCGTGCAGGCGCCGATCCGGGTCGAGGACCTGGGCTACCTGCCGCGCGAGGAGGTCCTGCTGCTTTGCACCGGTAGCCAGGGCGAGCCGCGCTCTGCCCTCTGGCGCATCGTCCGCGACGAGCATCCCCACGTGGTGCTGGAGGCGGGCGATACCGTCATCTTCTCCTCCCGGGTGATTCCGGGGAACGAGATTTCCATCGGCCGCCTGCAGAACGCCCTCAGCCGCCAAGGCCTCCACGTCGTGACCGACCGGGACCACTTCATCCACGTCTCCGGCCATCCGGCCCGGGAGGAGCTGACCCAGATGTACCAGTGGGTCCGGCCGAAGATCGCGATCCCGGTGCACGGCGAGGCCCGCCACCTGGCCGAACACGCCGAGCTGGCCCGGGCTTGCCAGGTGCCCCAGGCGCTGGTGGCCGAGAACGGCGAGTTGATCCGCCTGGCCCCCCAGGGCGCCGAGGTGCTGGAGCGGGTCGAGACCGGCCGTCTGGCCCTCGACGGCACCAGGCTGGTGCCTCTGGGCGACGAGTCGGTCCGGGCCCGCCAGCGCATGAACTTCAACGGCGCCGCCATGGCGACCGTGGTGCTCGACAGCCAGGGCGCGCTCAGGACCGACCCCCACGTCACCCTGCAGGGCCTCCTGGACGGTCAGGGTGCTGAGGGCCTGGAGGCCGCCAGGACGACGATCCGCGAGGCCCTGGCCGGCCTGAGGCGCTCCGAGCTGCGCGACGACGCCGCGGTCCACGAGACCGTGCGCGTCGCCCTCCGGCGCTGGGCCTACCGGCTCTTCGGCAAGCGCCCGGTGACCGACGTCCACGTCCTGCGCCTCGATTGACACCCGGTCCGCGCTCTGCCAGGAAGCTCACAGGAGGAAACGCCATGATCGGACGCTTGAACCACGTCGCCATCGCGGTCCCCGACTTGGCGGCCGCCTGCGCCCAGTACCGCGGCGTCCTGGGCGCCGAGGTCTCGGACCCCCTGGACCAGCCGGAGCACGGCGTCACCGTCGTCTTCGTATCCCTGCCCAACACCAAGATCGAGCTGCTGCACCCGCTCGGCGCCGAGTCGCCCATCGCGAAGTTCCTGGAGCGCAGCCCGGCCGGCGGGATCCACCACATCTGCTACGAGGTCGACGACATCCACGCCGCGCGCGAGCGCCTGCAGTCGGAGGGCGCCCGGGTGCTCGGCGACGGCGAGCCCAAGATCGGTGCCCATGGCAAGCCGGTGCTCTTCCTTCACCCCAAGGATTTCTGCGGCACCCTGGTCGAGCTCGAGCAGGCCTAGGAGCCGCCTGATGACCGTGTTCAACGGCATCGTGCTCTATGCCTGCATCTGGTTCGTGGTCATCTTCACGGTGCTGCCCTGGGGCGTGCGGGCGCCGGACAATCCCGAGGCCGGCCACGAGGTCGGGGCGCCTGACCGGCCCCGGCTCCTGCTCAAGGCGGGGATCACGACTGTGATCTCGGCCGTGGTCTGGGGCATTGCATATTTCCTGATCACCAGCGGCCTGCTGTCCTTCCGGCCCGGCTGAGGCCCGGCGGGGCTAAGGGCTTTGTTAAGCCCGGCGGCCTAGCCTTCGGCCATGAGAAATACTCAAGAAGTCCTCTTAACTATCTGCTTTATATTATTTTTTTCATCCTTGAGCCGAGCCGCGGGAGAGCCTTTGGAGCTGCGCATCTCGCCTGCGGACTGCGCGCGTCTGGTCGCCCACCTTTCGGATGACGACGTGGCCTACCAGCCCGGCGTTGACGTGCGAGGCCGGCCGGTCGCGTCGGCGGACCTCGATGACGCGCCGAAGCTGGCGCTGCCCAATGACTACCGGGTCCGGATCGAGGTCGACAGCGACGACCGCTTCGGCGTTCCGGCCAGGGCCGGCAGCTACGACGCCGACATTGCGGTCGGCGAAGCCCTGGTCGAAGCCGACGGCCGGGTCCTGTTCAACGGCCAGACATTGGCGCCGGGAGCCGCTTTCGAGCTGGGCCGGCGCTGTCGGGAACTGCTGCGGCAGACGCCCTGAGCGCGATGGACAAGGCCGCGGGCATCCCCTAGTCTCTGCGCGCTTTTCATCCGAGCCTTCGGGATACCGTCCAGCCGATGCGCCTCTCCGTCTATTTCCTGCCGACCCTGCGTGAGACTCCGAAGGAAGCGGAGATCGTCTCTCACCGCCTGATGCTGCGGGCGGGCATGGTGCGCCAGGCCAGCGCCGGGATCTATTCCTGGCTGCCCCTGGGCTACCGGGTCCTGCGCAAGATCGAGCAGATCGTGCGCGAGGAGCAGGACCGCGCCGGCTGCCAGGAGATGCTGATGCCGACCATCCAGTCGGCGGATCTCTGGCGCCAGTCCGGCCGCTACGACGACTACGGCAAGGAGATGCTCCGGATCGAGGACCGCCACGGCCGTGACATGCTCTACGGCCCGACCAACGAGGAACTGATCACCGACATCTTCCGCCACGCGATCAAGAGCTATCGGGACCTGCCGCGGCTGCTCTACCACATCCAGTGGAAGTTCCGCGACGAGGTCCGGCCGCGCTTCGGGGTCATGCGCGGGCGCGAGTTCCTGATGAAGGATTCCTATTCCTTCGATCTAGATTTCGATTCCGCGAAAACGGCTTACAACAAGATGTTCGTGTCATATCTCCGGACCTTCGCGCGCATGGGCCTGAAGGCGATCCCGATGGAGGCGGACACCGGACCGATCGGCGGCAACCTGAGCCACGAGTTCATCATCCAGGCGGACACCGGCGAGAGCGAGATCTACTGCGACAAGCACTTCCTCGACTTCGACGTGCTCGGCTCCGACATCGACTACGAGAACCCGGCGGGCCTGCAGACGGTGGTCGATTCCTTCACCAGCCTCTACGCCCGGACCGACGAGAAGCACGACGCGCAAGCCTTCGCCGCGGCCGTCGCCGAGGAGCGGCGCTACGAAGGTCGGGGGATCGAGGTCGGCCACATCTTCTATTTCGGGACCAAGTACTCCGAGCCCCTGGGCGCCGAGGTGGCCAAGCCAGACGGCACCCAGGTCCCGGTGCACATGGGCTCCTACGGCATCGGCGTCTCCCGCTTGGTCGGCGGCATCATCGAGGCCAGCCACGACGAGTCCGGGATTATCTGGCCGGAGGCCGTGGCGCCTTTCAAGGTCGGCCTGATCAACCTGAAGGTCGCGGACGCGGCCTGCAGCCAGCTCTGCGAGGAGATCTACGGCAAGCTGCGGAGCGCCGGTGTCGAGGTGCTCTACGACGATCGCGACGAGAGCGCCGGCGCCAAGTTCGCGACCATGGACCTGATTGGCTTGCCCTGGCAGCTGGTGATCGGCCCCCGCGGGCTCAAGGCCGGCACCGTCGAGTTCAAGAACCGCGCCAGCGGCGAGCGCGAGGAGCTGTCGCTGGATTCGGCCCTGGCCCGCCTATCTGACTAAGCGATGGTCTTCAGCGCTTTCGAACGCCTGGTTGCCCTGCGCTACCTGCGGCCACGGCGGCAGCAGGGCGTAATCTCGGTGATCGCCCTCTTCTCGCTGCTGGGCATCGCCATCGGCGTGGCCGCGCTGATCGTCGTCATGTCTGTGATGAACGGCTTCCAGCAGGAGTTCCTGCGCCTCGTCCTGGGCGTCAACGGCCAGTTGACGGTCCAGGCGCACGACGGGCGCATCGACTACTACGAGGCGTTGTCCGACCGTCTGCGGAGCATCCCCGGGGTGGGCGCAATCACGCCGCAGGTGCACGGCCAGGTCATGGTCGTCGCCGGGGACGCCACCGCGGGCGCCCAGGTCCGTGCCATGAGCCTCGACGACCTGCGCGCCCGCGACCTGGTCGCCGGCAACGTCAGGGCCGGCAGCATCGACGCGATGGCGGAGGGCGAGGGGGTCCTGATCGGCACCCGCATGGCGTCCAAGCTCGGAATCGCGGTCGGCGACAGCATCACCCTGGTCCAGCCGCGCGGCAACGTGACCCCCCTGGGCATGGTGCCGCGCTTCAAGACCTACACGGTCGCCGGGCTCTTCGAGGTCGGGATCTATCACTTCGACAACCTGATCATCTACGCGCCGCTGGCGGCGGGCCAAGTCTTCTTCAGGCTGCGCGATCAAGTCAACACGATCGAGATCTTCGTCGACGATCCGGACCAGGCCGACCGCATCACCAGGTCCGCGGTTCAGATGCTCGGCGGCGGCTACCGCATCAACGACTGGCGGCGGGCGTCCAGCGGCTTCTTCGCCATGATCCAGGTCCAGCGCAACGTGCTGTTCCTGATCCTCACGCTGATCATCGTGGTCGCCGCCTTCAACATCATCTCGGGCCAGATCATGCTGGTGAAGGACAAGGGGCGCAGCATCGCGATCCTGCGCACCATGGGCGCGACCCGGGGCATGGTGATGCGGGTCTTCCTGCTCAGCGGGGCCAGCATCGGGGTGGTCGGCACGCTGCTCGGCTTCGCCCTCGGACTGGCCCTGTCGGACAACATCGAGCTGATCCGCGCGCTCCTCGCGGGACTTCTGGGGATCGAGCTCTTCGATCCCTCGATCTACTACCTCTCCGAGCTGCCGGCCAAGATCGATCCCGCCGAGGTGTCGGCCGTGGTGATCCTGGCGCTCCTGCTGTCCTTCCTGGCGACGATCCAGCCGGCCAGGCGGGCCGCCCGCCTCGATCCGGTGGAGGCCCTTAGATATGAATGACTCCCCTGCATCCGGGCTGCGGCTTCGGGACGTCAAGAAGACCTTTCGCCAGGGCGCGCGCGCGCTCGACGTGCTGTCCGGCGTCGACCTCTCCGTGCAGAAGGGCGAGATGGTCGCCCTGGTCGGCCCCTCGGGCGCAGGCAAGTCGACCCTTTTGCACATTGCCGGGCTTCTGGAGGGCCCGGATGCGGGCGAGATCGAGATCGACGGGCACGGGACCCTGGGCCTGCCCGACGACGAGCGCACGGCGCTGCGCCGCCAGACCATCGGCTTCGTCTACCAGTACCACCACCTGCTGCCGGAGTTCTCGGCGCTGGAGAACATCGTGCTGCCGCAGATGATCGCCGGGCAGTCGCGCCGCAAGGCGGCCGAGCGCGGCCTCCAGCTCCTGACCGTGGTCGGCCTTTCGGAACGCGCGCAGCATCGCCCGGCCGAGCTCTCCGGCGGCGAGCAGCAGCGGGTCGCCATCGTGCGCGCACTGGCCAACCGACCTTCGGTGCTGCTTGCGGACGAGCCGACCGGCAACCTTGATCCGCACACCGCCGACGACGTCTTCGACCTGCTGATCAACGTGGTCCGCAGCGCCAAGCTTGCCGCCATGATCGCCACCCACAACTACGAGCTGGCGCGGCGCATGGACCGCATCCTCAGGCTGGAGGAGGGCGGCATCGTTGAGGGCCTGTGAGCGCCGGACCGCAAAGCAGGGCAGGGGCGCGCCTCTGCGTCGCGCTGCCGCAGCACCGATGACGGTCGTCCGATGATCTTCAGCGCCTTCGAACGCCTGGTCGCGCTGCGCTATCTGCGCCCACGGCGACAGGGCCGCTCGGTCTCGGCGATCGCCTTCTTCTCCATGCTAGGGATCGCCCTCGGCGTCGCGGTCCTGATCGTCGCCATGGCGGTCATGAGCGGCTTTCGCGACCAGCTCATGGGCCAGCTCCTCGGCGTGAACGGCCATATCACGATCCGCCAAGACTCCGGCAGGATCGACGCCGACCCGGCGCTCCTGGAGCGCCTGATGGAGATCCGCGGTGTCATCCAGTTGATCCCGCAGGTTCAGGCGGAGGTCATGGTCGCGGTCGGCAACTCGGCCACCGGGGCCCTGGTCCGCGGCATGTCCCTGGAGGACCTGAAGTCCCGGCGGCGGATCGCCGACAACGTGATCGCCGGCGACATCGACGACCTGCGAGACAGCGGCAAGATCCTGATCGGCGTCCTCCTGGGACCGAGCCTCGGGATCTCCGTGGGCGACCGCATGGCCTTCGTGCTGCCCAGGCGGGGCGGCGACGGGATCGTCATGGCGCCGGAGATCAGCGCTTCCACCGTGGCCGGAATCTTCCAGGTCGGCAGTCCCGACTACGATTCCTCCCTGATCTACATGTCCCTGGCGGCGGCACAATCGGTCTTCGGCCTGCCGGGGCAGGTCAACGCGATCGAGGTCTTCGTCCAGAACCTGGACGAGGTCGACCGGATCTCGGCCGAGATCGAGGCGCGCCTCGGCCCGGGCTTCGACGCGGTCGACTGGCAGGAGGCGAATGCCAGCCTGGTCACGGCGCTCCAGGTCGAGCGCATCGCCACCTTCCTGATCCTCACCCTGATCGTCGTTGTGGCGGCCTTCAACATCGTTTCCGGGCAGACCATGCTGGTGAAGGACAAGGGCTCGGATATCGCCATCCTGCGCAGCATGGGGGCCTCCCGTGGCACGATCCTAAGGGTCTTCCTCTTGAGCGGTGCCGCCATCGGCTTTGCTGGCACCCTCCTGGGCCTGGCCATGGGAGTCGCCTTCTGTTCCCACATCGAGGAACTGGGCCGGCTGCTTCAAGGGCTGCAGGATTCCCTGCGGCGGCTTCCCGTCTTCGGCCCTCTGGCCGAGTACATGGAAGGCACGATCCGCTTTCTCGCCCAGATGCCCGCCAGGATCGACCCGCTTGAGGTGGCGGTCGTGGTGGTGACCGCCCTGGTCCTGACGCTTCTGGCCAGCCTCCAGCCGGCCTGGCGGGCCGCCCGGCTCGATCCAGTCGAAGCGCTGCGCTACGAATAGCGACCGGACCGTCTCATCCACGATATCCACAGGCCGGCCGCCGCCTCGGGAGATGACGCGGCCCGCCGCGCGTGGAATCCTTCGGCCATGCCTCACGCCGGATTCGTTCATCTTCGCGTCCACTCGGCCTACTCGCTCTCGGAGGGCGCGCTCAGGCTCAAGGACCTGGTCAAGACCTGCCGGGAGCAGAGGATGCCCGCGGTCGCGGTCACCGACAGCGGCAACCTCTTCGGCGCCCTGGAGTTCGCGCAGACCGCCGAGGCGGCCGGTGTCCAGCCGATCATCGGCTGCCAAGTCGGCCTGACCGCCGAGGACGCCCAGGGCCGAAACGGCACGCCCCCGACGCCGGACCAGCTGGTCCTGCTGGTTCAGGACGAGGCCGGCTACCGCAACCTCATGAAGCTGGTCAGCCGGGCCTTCCTGGAGGGCGACCCGGGCCTGGACCCCCAGGTGACCTTGGACGAGCTCACGGCCCTGAGCGGCGGCCTACTGGCCCTGACCGGCGGCCCGGCGGGGCCGCTCGGCCGGCTGATCCGGGCCCGCCGCCCCGAGGCGGCGGCAGCGCTGCTCCGGCGTCTGATGCAGGCCTTCCCCGGCCGGCTCTACGTCGAGCTGCAGCGCCACGGGCTGTCTGCCGAGGCCGAGACCGAGAGGCCCCTGCTGGACCTGGCCTACCGCCACGAGCTGCCTCTGGTCGCCACCAACGACGCCTACTTCCCCGATGCCGAGATTCATGAGGCCCACGACGTCCTGCTTTGCATCGCCGAGGGCCGCTACGTCACGGAGCAGGAGCGGCGCCGGCTGACCCCGGACCACCGCTTGAAGACCGCCGAGGAAATGCGCGCGCTCTTCGCCGACCTGCCCGAGGCGGTCGACAACACCCTGGTCGTGGCCCGGCGCTGCGCCTGCTACCCGGCCTCGGTCGACCCGATCCTGCCGGCCTATCCCACCGATGCCGGGCGCAGCGAGGCCGAGGAGCTGCGCGCCCAGGCGGCGGCGGGCCTGGAGCAGCGCCTGGCGGCGCAGGTCTACAGCGAAGAGATGGACGCCGCGGCGCGCGAGTCGGCGGCCAAGCCCTACCGGGACCGCCTTGATTATGAGCTCGCCGTCATCGAGCAGATGGGCTTTCCCGGCTACTTCCTGATCGTCGCCGAGTTCATCCAGTGGGCCAAGGGGCAGGGCATCCCGGTCGGCCCCGGCCGCGGCTCGGGCGCCGGCTCTGTGGTCGCCTGGGCGCTGACCATCACCGACCTAGACCCCTTGCGCTGGGGCCTGCTGTTCGAGCGCTTCCTCAACCCCGAGCGCGTGTCGATGCCGGACTTCGACGTCGACTTCTGCCAGGACCGGCGCGACGAGGTGATCCGCCACGTGCAGGAGCGCTACGGCCGCGACCGGGTCGCCCAGATCATCACCTTCGGAAAGCTCCAGGCCCGCGCTGCCCTGCGCGACGTCGGCCGGGTCCTGCAGCTGCCCTTCGGCCAGGTCGACCGGATCTGCAAGCTGGTGCCCAACAACCCGGCCAACCCGGTCACCCTGAAGCAGGCCATCGCCGGCGAGCCGCAGCTGCAGCACCAGCGCGACACCGACGAGACGGTGGCCCGCATGATCGACATCGCGCTCAAGCTGGAGGGGCTCTACCGCCACGCCTCGACCCATGCCGCCGGCGTGGTCATCGGCGACCGGCCCCTGGACGAACTGGTGCCGCTCTACCGCGACCCGCGCTCGGACATGCCGGTCACCCAGTTCAACATGAAGTACGTCGAGCAGGCCGGCCTGGTGAAGTTCGACTTCCTGGGGCTCAAGACGCTCTCGGTCCTGGCCCGGGCCCAGGAGCTGATCCGAGAGCGGGTCTCCGACTTCGAGCTCGAGGCCATACCGCTGGACGACCCGGAAACCTTCGAGATGCTGGGCCGGGCCGAGACCGTCGGAGTGTTCCAGCTGGAATCCTCGGGCATGCGCGACGTCCTGCGGCGCCTGAAGCCCGACCGCTTCGAGGACATCATCGCCGTGGTCGCCCTCTACCGGCCCGGGCCGATGGACAACATCCCCAGCTACATCAACCGCAAGCACGATCAGGAGCAGCCGGACTACCTCTATCCGACCCTGGAAGGGATCCTGAAGGAGACCTTCGGCATCATGATCTACCAGGAGCAGGTCATGCAGATCGCCCAGGAGCTGGCCGGCTACTCCCTGGGCGGCGCCGACCTGCTGCGCCGGGCCATGGGCAAGAAGATCAAGGCCGAGATGGAGGCGCAGCGCGAGAGCTTCGTCGAGGGCGCGATGGCCCGGGGCGTGCCCAAGGAAAAGGCGGCGGAGATCTTCGAGCAGGTCAACAAGTTCGCCGGCTACGGCTTCAACAAGAGCCACGCCGCCGCTTATGCCCTGGTCGCCTACCAGACCGCCTACCTCAAGGCCAACTATCCGGTCGAGTTCCTGGCCGCCTCGATGACCTACGACATGAACAACACCGACAAGCTCAACGTTTTCAAGCAGGAGCTCGACCGCCTCGGCGTGCCCCTGCTAGGCCCCGACGTCAACCGCTCGCGGGCCGACTTCGCCGTGGAGCGGGACCCGGCCGGCGAGGGCGCTGCGGGGATCCGCTACGCCCTGGCTGCCGTCAAGAACGTGGGCGAGACCGCCATGGAGACCCTGGTCGCCGAGCGGGATCGCGGCGGGCCGTTCCGGGACCTGGCGGACTTGGCCGGGCGGATCGACACCCAGGCGGTCAACAAGCGGCAACTCGAGAGCCTAGCCTGCGCCGGCGCCTTCGACAGACTGCACGAGAACCGCCATCAGGTTTTCCAGGGGGCGGAACTCCTGATCCGCAATGCCGCGGTGGCCGCGAGCGAGCGAGACTCGGCCCAGAACAGCCTCTTCGGCGGGGACGACGGCGCCCTAGCGATCCGCCTCGACCTGCCTCCGGTCGAGGACTGGCCGCCCCTGGACCGGCTGCGCCAGGAATTTGACGCCATCGGCTTTTACCTCTCCGCGCATCCCCTGGATGCCTACGAGGAGGCCCTGAAGCGCCTGGGGGTCCAGCGCTTCACCGACCTGGAAGGCGGCGAACGCGACACCCCGGGGTTCCGCAAGCTGGCGGGAATCGTGGTCGGCAAGCAGGAGCGGACCTCGCGGACCAGCCAGAACCGCTTCGCCTTCGTCCAGCTGACCGACAGCAGCGGGGTCTTCGAGGTCGTGATCTTCCACGACCTTCTCGTAAAGACGCGGGAGCTGCTGGAGGCCGGACAGCCCCTCCTGCTCTCGGTCGACGTCCGGCGCGACAACGACAGCCTCAGGCTGATGGCCCAGGACATCCAGCGCCTGGACGATGCGGTGGAAAGAAAATCCAACGGAATCAAAATATTTGCAAATAAACCTGAGCCACTACATCAACTTAAGAGCCTGTTCGAGCGGCAGGCCGGCGGACGCGGACGGGTCAATCTGATCCTGGATCTCGAGGACGGCCGCGAGGTCGAGCTGGCCCTGCCGCCGGACTGCCTGGTCTCGCCCTCCCTGCGCCAGGCGGTCAAGGCGGTCCCGGGGGTGGACGTCCGGGACCTTTGAGCGCGCCCGGAGGCGGGCGGCGCGCCCTGCCGCCCGGTCGAAAAACCCGCGGCTCCCCTGCGAAATCCGCTTGCATGTCGGGCGCACAGCCACTATCAAACGGCGCAATCCCACACGCGGATCCTGCGGTGTCCCGGCCCTAGCCGGGGGTCGCTTCCGGTGCCCTGAGAGGGGCCTTGATCCGCGGAGGCTCAACCGGAGAAGAGAGACATGGCGCTACCAAGCTTCACGATGCGCCAGCTGCTTGAAGCTGGCGTCCACTTCGGACACACCACCCGCCGCTGGAATCCCCGCATGTCGCCCTACCTGTTCGGCGAGCGCAACGGGGTCCACATCATCGACTTGGAACAGACGGTGCCCCTGCTGCATCAGGCGCTGAGCTTCGCGCGCGAGGTGGTGTCAAACGGCGGCCGGGTGCTCTTCGTCGGGACCAAGCGACAGGCCAGCGAGCGGATCGCAGAGGCGGCCCAGCGCTGCGGGCAGTACTACGTGAACCACCGCTGGCTCGGCGGCATGCTGACCAACTGGAAGACGATCTCGCATTCGATCAAGCGCCTGCGCGAGATCGAGGGCCGGCTGGCCGAGGAGAACGTCGGCCTGACCAAGAAGGAGCTTCTGAACCTGACCAGGGAACGCGACAAGCTGGAGCGCGCCCTCGGCGGCATCAAGGAGATGGGCGGATTGCCCGACGTGCTGATGGTGATCGACACCAACAAGGAGCACATCGCGGTGGCCGAGGCGCGGAAGCTGGGGATCCCCGTGATCGCGATCGTCGATTCCAATTCCGACCCGGACGGCCTGATGTTCCCGGTCCCGGGCAACGACGACGCCATCCGGGCGATCTCGATGTATTGCGATCTCTTTGCCGACGCGGTGCTGGACGGCCTGCAGCAGGAGCTGCTGTCGACCGGCAAGGACGTCGGTGAGGCCGAGGAAGTGGTCGAGCCCGCGCTGGCCAACGGCGACGCAAAGGTTGCCGAGCCGCCCAAGGCAGAGGCGGCGCCGGCTCCGGAGGCGACCGCCGAGCCCGCTGCGGAGCCTGCGGCCGAGGCCGCCGCCGAAGACACAGCCAAGGTGGCGGAGCAGGCCTGAGGCGCGGCCGCGCTGCCGGACATCGCTTGCCGGGACAGGGGGCGCTCCCTTTGGACCCGGAAGCCACATCGGACTTTAGAGACAGAGGTTGGATCATGGCCCAGATTTCGGCCGCGCTGGTCAAGGAACTGAGAGACAAGACCGGCGCCGGGATGATGGACTGCAAGAAGGCGCTGAGCGAGACCGATGGAGACGTCGAGGAGGCCGTCGACTGGCTGCGCAAGAAGGGCGTGGCCTCGGCGGCCAAGAAGGCCGGCCGCGTCGCCGCCGAGGGCCTGGTCGGCACCTTCGTCGAGGGCAATCGCGGGGCCCTGGTCGAGATCAACTGCGAGACCGATTTCGTCGCCCGCAACGAAGAGTTCCAGGGCTTCGTGGCGAGCTGCGCCAAGCTGGCCCTTGATGCCGGCGGCGATCGCGAGGCCCTGGCCGGAATGGCCTATCCGGACGGCAGCGGCTCCGTTCAGGACAAGCTGACCAACATGATCGCGACCATCGGCGAGAACATGAACCTGCGGCGGACCGCGGTGATCTCGGTCGAGCAGGGCGCGGTGGCGGCCTACGTCCACAACCACGTGGCGCCGGGCCTCGGCAAGATCGGCGTGCTGGTCGGACTGGAGTCGGCCGCCGATGCGGATCGGCTGCAGGCGGTCGGCCGGAACCTGGCGATGCACATCGCCTTCGCGGCCCCCCAGGCGGTCGACGTCTCCAGCGTTTCGCCCGCAACCCTGGAGCGGGAGCGCAACGTCCTGATCGAGCAGGCCCGGGCCTCGGGTCGTCCGGAAGAGATCATCGAAAAGATGGTCGAGGGGCGTCTGCGCAAGTTCTATGAAGAGATCGTGCTCATGGAACAACCCTATAGCGGCCCGCCCTCCAAGGACATCGAAGCCGAGGCGAAGCTCTCCAAGGCGCTCGACAAGCTGGGCAAAGAACTGGGCAGCGAGGTGAAGGTCGCCGGTTTCGGCCGCTTCCAGCTGGGCGAGGGGATCGAGAAGGCCTGAGGTCCCAGGCCTGGCCCCGGGCTCCGGATGAAACCATGACGACAGAAACGGTCCCGAAGACCGCCTACCGAAGGGTCCTCCTGAAGATTTCCGGCGAGGCTCTGCTGGGGTCGCAGGACTACGGCATAGATCCGGGAACGGTGCAGCGCATCGCCGAGGAGGTTAAGTCCGTTCACGGCCTGGGCATTCAGGTCGCCCTGGTGGTGGGCGCCGGAAACATCTTCCGAGGAATCTCGGGCACGGCGACCGGGATCGACCGGGCGACGGCCGACTACATGGGCATGCTGGCGACCGTCATAAACTGCCTTGCCCTGCAGAACGCCCTCGAGCGCCTCGAGGTCCACACCCGGGTCCAGTCCGCGATCCCGATGTCGGCCGTGGCCGAGCCCTACATCCGCCGCCGCGCGGTCCGCCATATGGAGAAGGGGCGGGTCGTGGTCTTCGCGGCGGGCACCGGCAATCCCTTCTTCACGACCGACACTGCGGCCGCCCTGAGGGCCTCGGAGATGGACTGCGACGCCCTGCTCAAGGGCACCAAGGTTGACGGCGTCTACGACGCCGACCCTGCCAAGGTCCCGAGCGCCAAGCGCTATGAGCGTTTGAGCTATCTGAAAGTGCTCACCGACGACCTTGGCGTGATGGATCACGCCGCCATATCCTTGGCACGTGAAAACCATATTCCGATTCTGGTATTCTCCATCACCCAACCCGGGGCCTTCGCGCGCGTGATCAAAGGCGAGGGCTCCTACACAATCGTGACAGGTGAGGACTAAGTCGTGGCAGAGCCAGATCTATCCGACATTCAACGGCGCATGGACGGCGCCATCGATGCGCTTCGGCGCGAGTTCGCCGGTCTTCGCACCGGACGGGCTTCCGCCAGCCTGCTCGAGCCGCTCACGGTCAGCGCCTACGGCAGCGACATGCCCATGACCCAGGTCGGGACCATTTCGGTGCCGGAGCCGCGCATGATCACCGTTCAGGTCTGGGATCGCTCCCTGGTCACTGCGGTCGAGAAGGCGATCCGGGAATCCGACCTCGGGCTCAATCCCTCGGCCGACGGCCAGCTGATTCGGGTGCCGATCCCGGCGCTCAGCGAGGAGCGTCGCGTCGAGCTGGCCAAGGTCGCGCACCGCTATGCCGAGCAGGCTCGGGTCGCGGTCCGCAACGTGCGGCGCGACGGGATGGAGATGCTGAAGCGCATGGAGAAGGACCACGAGATTTCCAAGGACGAGCATCACAGCTGGGGCGAGACGATCCAGGATATGACCGACGAGCACGTCAAGAAGGTCGACGAGACCCTGACCCAGAAAGAAGCCGAGATCATGCAGGTCTGACGGCGTGGAAGCCCTGTCGGAAAACCGGAGCGGCCGGGGGCCGATGCACGTTGCCATCATCATGGACGGCAACGGACGCTGGGCGAACGCCCGCGGCCTGCCTCGGAGCGCGGGGCATCAACGCGGCGCCGAGGCGGCCCGGCGTGCGGTCAAGGGAGCCCTCTCGATGGGCGTGTCCTACCTGACCCTCTATGGCTTCTCGGCCGAGAACTGGAAGCGTCCGGCCGCCGAAGTCGACGACCTCATGGGCCTCTTGCGCTGGTACCTGCATAGCCAGATCGCCGAGATGGTGAAGGAGGGGATACGCCTCCGCGTCATAGGCGATCGGGCGCGCTTGTCCCAGGACCTGAAGGACCTGATCGCCGAGGCCGAATCCGTGACCGCAGACAACCGGCGTCTCAACCTGACCATGGCGATCAGCTACGGCGGCCGTCAGGAGATCGTCGCAGCGACCCGCCGCTTGGTGCGTCAGGTTCTGGACGGCGACCTGGCGCCCGGCGACATCGATGAGCGGGATTTCGAGGCCCAGCTCGACACAGCGGAACTGCCGGATCCGGATCTGATCCTGCGGACCAGCGGTGAGCAGCGGATCAGCAACTTCCTGATCTGGCAATCCGCCTACAGCGAGTTGGTCTTCGTCGACAAGCTTTGGCCCGATTTTGGGGAGGCCGATCTGGCCGCAGCCATCCAAGAGTATCAATCACGCGACCGGCGCTATGGTGCCGCTTACGGATAGCGACAAAGCCGGCAGCAATTTCGCCAAGCGTCTGGTGGCCGGGCTTGTGCTGGGCCCGCCGGTGCTGGCCGCACTCTATTTCGGGTCGCCCTACAGCGATCTCCTGATCGTCACCGCCTCGGGCATCATGGCCTGGGAGTGGGCGCGCCTCTGTGGTGCGGATGCCGCTTCGCCGACGATGCTGGTCATGGTCGGCACCGTAGTCGCTGCCAGCGGCGCGATCGCGCTCGGACTGCCGGGCGCAGCCGGCTGGATCGTCCTGGTCGGGATCATGGGGGGAGTTCTGGCCGCGCGGCAGGGACAGCTGGAACCCTTCTGGATCGCGGCCGGCGTCACAGTCGTCGGCCTCTCGGCCATGGCCCTGATCTGGCTGCGAGGTCACCCGGAGTCCGGACGGGCTCTGGTTCTCTGGCTGGTCGCCGTGGTCTGGGCGACCGACACCGGTGCCTACTTCGCCGGCCGTGGCCTGGGCGGGCCGAAGCTGGCACCGAGGATCAGCCCGAAGAAGACCTGGAGCGGCTTGGCCGGCGGCATGGCCGCGGCCGGGCTGGTGGGCTGGGTGGCGAGCCAGGTGGCGCTGGACTATGGTGCCTTCGGTCTCATTGTCTCCAGCATGCTGCTTGCTCTTGTCAGCCAGGGGGGAGATCTTTTCGAATCCAGGCTGAAGCGCCGATTCGGCGCCAAGGATTCAGGCCACCTGATTCCCGGACACGGTGGATTGTTGGATCGCACGGACGGACTCATAGCGGCAAGCTTGTGCCTTGCCGCCGCGATCTGGTTCGCGGGGGAAGCGAGGTTCTGACATGGCAACGGCAATTACGAGAGCGAAAACGCGACCAGAAGTGGCGCCCCGCCGGGTGACGATCCTCGGATCTACTGGCTCGGTCGGCTGCAGTACCATCGACCTTCTCCGCCGGGCCCCCGCGGCCTACGACGTGGAGGCGCTGACCGCGCACCGCAACGTCGAACAGCTCGTCGCCCAGGCATGGGAGCTGCGGCCGCGGCTCGCGGTCATCGCCGATCCCAAGCATTACCCGGCGCTGAAGCAGGGCTTGGAAGGCAGTGGCGTGGCCGCGGCGGCCGGCCTGGAGGCGCTGGTCGAGGCCGCCCAAAGGCCCGTGGATTGGGTGATGGCAGCCATCGTCGGGGCGGCCGGCCTTGCCCCGACCCTGAGCGCGGTCAGGTCCGGCTGCGTGGTGGCGCTGGCGAACAAGGAAACCCTGGTCTGCGCCGGTAGTCTCATGATTGCCGAGGTGATCTCCCACGGGGCGACCTTGCTGCCGGTGGATTCCGAGCACAACGCCATCTTCCAGGTCCTGGACCAGGAGCGTCCGGAAGGTGTCGAACACCTCATTCTGACCGCTTCGGGCGGGCCCTTCCGGACTTACAGCCGGGAGGAAATGGCCGAAGTCACCCCCGAGCAGGCCGTTGCCCATCCGAACTGGGATATGGGCGCCAAGATCTCGGTCGATTCGGCCACCATGATGAACAAGGGGCTGGAGATCATCGAAGCCAGCCATCTCTTCGCCATGACCGAAGATCGGATCGAGGTCCTGGTTCACCCGCAATCGGTGGTCCACAGCGCCGTCGCCTACATCGACGGGTCGGTGCTGGCGCAGATGGGCAGTCCCGACATGCGGACCCCGATCGCGCATACTCTGGCTTGGCCGGCCCGAATTCCGGCGCCGGTGGAGCGCCTGGACCTGGCGGCCATCGGCCAGCTCACCTTCGATAAGCCGGATCCGGAGCGCTTCCCCGCCCTGCGCTTGGCGCGGGAAAGCCTGCGGGACCGGCCCAGCACGCCGATCGTCCTGAACGCTGCGAACGAGGTGGCTGTCGACAGTTTTCTGGCCGACCGGCTCGGATTCCTGCAAATCGCTGAAGTGGTAGAACGCACCATGAACAAACTGCCGGGGCGCAATCCCTCGAGCCTGGACGAGGTAATCGATATCGACAGCCAGGCACGCCGGACTGTTAACGAGGTTATCAAGGCTCTGGGCTAGGCTGCCCGGCGTGCGGCCAAAATTGTGACAGAGTCAAGTTAACTTTAGTTTTTTCTTTCAGCGGCTTGCCGGAATACGCCGGGGCGACGTAGAGTCTGGGCGGTTTCGGCACGGCGGACAAAGGCAGAGCGCATATGGAGATTCTGGACCTGATCCTGACCTATGTGATCCCGTTCCTGATCGTGCTGACGATTCTCGTTTTCGTTCACGAACTTGGCCATTACCTCATCGCGCGCCGCTGCGGCGTCCGGGTCGAAGTCTTCTCGATCGGATTCGGGCCCGAGATCTTCGGCCGGACCGACAAGGCGGGCACGCGGTGGAAGTTCTCGGCGATCCCCCTCGGCGGCTACGTGAAAATGTTCGGCGATGCCGACTTTTCCAGCATGCCTTCGGCCGAACTCGCGCGAATGACCCCGGAAGAGCAAAACCAGGCCTTCCATCGTAAGACGCTCGGCCAGCGGTCCTGGATCGTGGCCGGCGGTCCCTTGGCCAACTTCTTGTTCGCGTTCCTGGCCTTGGCCGTGCTCTACGGCTTCTACGGAGAACGGGTTCCGATCGTCGGCGACCCGACTGCCGTCGAGTGGGTCCGGCCCGGGTCGCCGGCCGAAGAGGCCGGGCTGATGACCGGTGACAGAATCCTCAAGATCGAAGATAAGCGGATCGAGAGCTTCGAAGACATCGTTGCCGTTGTCCAAGGGGCGGTAGGTCAGCCGCTCGACTTCCTGATTGAACGCGGGTCGGAGCAACTCGCCTTGGTCGTGACCCCGGAGATGGCGAGCGATCGGGACGTCGGGCAGATCGGAATCAGCAACGCGCGGTTCGAATACGAACCGGTCAGCGCCTTTGACTCGGTCTGGATGGCCGGAGCAGAGACCGTGCGGGTGACGGGTTTCATCCTCCAGGTCGTCGGCGAGTTCATCAGCGGCGCGCGACGCTCCGACGAGCTCGCCGGACCGCTCGGGATCGCCCAGGTCTCGGGCCAGGTCGCCGAACGCGGACTCGACCAGATCATCCTCTGGACCGCCTATCTTTCGATCAATCTCGGGCTGTTGAACCTCTTTCCGATCCCAATGCTCGATGGCGGCCATCTTCTGTTCTACGCGATCGAACGGGTGCGCGGCCGGCCTCTTGGTCAAAGGGCCCAGGAGTACGGCTTCCGGATCGGTCTCGCTCTTGTCTTGGCTCTTATGCTCTTTGCCACATGGAATGACATCCTTCGCCTTACGTGACCAACGATCTGTTGCTTGGCCGGTGAAGTCTGAATAACAAACCGGAAGACTCTACGGAGGGAGAGGACGTCTTGGCTCGCAACGCCGCCTTTGGGCTGGCACTTCTTCTGATTGCGGCAAGCCTGCTGACCAGCTCGGAATCCGTGGTCGCCCAGAGCATCTTCGCGGGCGGCACGATCGAGGAAATCCGGATCGAGGGCTCGCAACGGATCGAGCCGGCGAGCGTTCGCTCCTACATGGGCGTGAACCCGGGGGACACCTTCGATGCGGTGAAGCTGGACCGCGGTCTCAAGGCGCTCTTCGACACGGGACTGTTTGCAGACGTGACCTTCCGGCGTGAAGGCAACACCCTGGTCGTTTCGATCGTCGAGAACCCGATCATCAATCGGCTGGCCTTCGAGGGCAACAGGCGGATCGACGACGAGACCTTGCAGGCCGAGACCGAGCTCCGGCCCCGGATCGTCTACACGCGCACCAAGGTCCAAAACGACGTCAAGCGGATCCTCGATATCTACCGCCGCAGCGGCCGCTTCGCCGCCGTGGTCGAACCCAAGGTGATCCAGCTCGAGCAGAACCGCGTCGACCTGGTCTTCGAGATCGACGAGGGTCCGACCACTGGCATCAAGTCGATCAACTTCATCGGCAACCGGGAGTTCTCCGACGGCACTCTGCGGGGCGAGATCGTGACTCAGGAAACCGCTTTCTGGCGGATCTTCTCGGCGACCGATACCTACGACCCCGACCGACTGTCCTTCGACCGCGAACTCCTGCGCCGGTTTTATCTGAGAGAGGGCTTCGCCGATTTCCGCGTGGTCTCTGCCATCGCCGAGCTCACCCCCGACCGAGAGGGCTTCATCCTGACCTTCACGGTCGAAGAGGGCGAGCAGTACACTTTCGGCAAGATCGATGTGATTACTTCACTCCGCAACCTCGACCCGAACGCTCTGCGCTCGCGCGTGGTGACGGAAGAGGGGGACACCTACAACGCCGACGAAATCGAAGAGAGCATCACAAGCCTGACGGAGGCGGTCGGTGACCTCGGCTACGCCTTCGTCGACATCCGACCGCGGGTCGACAAGGATGTCGAGAACCGCATCATCAATCTGACCTATGACATCCAAGAGGGACCGAAGGTCTTCGTCGAGCGGATCGAGATCGAAGGCAACGAGCGCACCTTGGACAAGGTCATACGCCGCGAGTTTCGCCTGGTGGAAGGCGATGCCTTCAATGCCACCAAGCTGCGCCGGTCGCGGCAGCGGGTTCAGGACCTCGGTTTCTTTCGAAGCGTCACCGTCGACACCGAAGAGGGGTCACAGGACGATCGTTCAGTGGTCCGGGTGGCTGTCGAGGAGCAACCGACAGGTGACCTGACCTTTGGCGCCGGCTTCTCGACCACGGTCGGGCCCGTGGGCAATATCGCGATCCGTGAACGCAACCTCCTGGGCCGCGGACAGGATTTGCGGCTCAGCTTCACGCTCTCCGGCGACCGCTCGGAACTCGACCTCAGCTTCACCGAGCCTTATTTCCTCGATAAGGACCTCAGCGCCGGCTTCGACGCTTTCCGGGTGCAACAGGACCAGGACGAAAGCTCCTTCAACGAGACGGTGACCGGTGGCGGTGTCCGGATTGGCTACGACCTCTTTGAGGACGTTCGGCAGGTCTGGCGCTACACCGGCAAGTATCAACAGGTACAGGACGTCGACAACGATGCCTCTGAATTGGTGAAGGATCAGGAAGGCAACCGGATCGTTTCATCGATGTCTCAGGAACTGATCTGGAACCGGCTGGATTCTCGGCTCAATCCCAGCGACGGCTATGCGATCAGCCTGACGACCGAGGTCGCAGGCCTTGGCGGTGATGCCTTTTTCAGCAAGAACAGCATCAAGGGCGCCTACTATTACCCGGTCTTCGATGATGTCATACTGAGCGTGACCGCGATCGGCGGCTACATGATCGGCCTTGGAAAGGACACCCAGGTCAGCGACCGCTTCTTCATCGGCGGAAGCACCTTCCGCGGCTTCGAGTTCGCCGGCATCGGGCCGCGCGATGCCGACACCGATGACGCGTTAGGCGGGAACTACTATTATGTCGGAACGGCAGAGGCGACCTTTCCACTGGGCCTGCCGGAGGAGTTTCAGATCAAGGGCCGGCTGTTTGCCGAAGTCGGCGCGTTGTGGGATCTGGACAACAATGATGTTGACGTCAATGTCGACGATTCCTCGAGTCCGCGCTTGACCTTGGGCGCGGGCATCTCATGGAACTCGCCGCTGGGGCCTTTCGTCGTTGATTTCGGGATCCCGCTGATTAAGGAAGACTTCGATGAAGAGGAGATTTTCCGTTTCAGCGTTGGTACGAGGTTCTAGCCCCATGACTACCCCTAGTCGGATTTCTCGGGCGATTTGTGCTCTGGTCCTTGCCATCTGGGCGACGGCTTCGACCGTCCCCTCGGCTCAGGCTCAGGGCCAGGGAGCCCCGATCATCATCGTCATCGACACGCAGAGGATCCTGCGCGAATCCGTCGCGGTGCGCTCGATCCAGAAACAGGTTGGGGAGCAGCGGTCTGCCTACCAGAACGCCTTGAAGGAGAAGGAGAAGGCGCTGCGGGAGAAAGACCAGGAGCTGATGCGCCAGAGCACCATTCTGTCTGCCGAGGTCTTTTCCCAGAAGAAGCGGGATCTGGAGAAGCAGGTCGGGGCTCTGCAGCGTGAGATCCAGGAGAAGCGCCGCGCGCTGGACAAGGTTTTTGCCGAAGGCATGAAGGAAGTCCAGGCCGCTTTGGTCGACATCACCCGCGACATCGCCAAAGCGCGCCAAGCCGATCTGGTTTTGCAGCGGGCGACCGTGGTTTACGTCAGGCCCGAAATGGAGATCACCGAAGAGGCTCTACAGAAGCTGAATGCCAGCCTTTCGAGCGTCAGCCTGCCGGCTTTGCAAAATTAGGAGCCTGTTTGGAAAGGCCTGACCGGTCCGGCGCGGCCGCACTTTCTCCTCCGAAGGGGTGGTCCAAGTCGGCGAATTCTCGTAAATCTGGGAGACAGGCGCTGGCGCCCGAAGCCGGGTCTCGCATCGTACCGAGAGCCGCAACCAAGCCGGCTTTCGCCCGTGCGGCTGACGTCGGCCAAGCGATCCTTGGCCCCGGTCATCGAAGTCGTGAAGTTGAAGGACCGTGAAGATGGACGACGCAAGGACCGGCCAGGCGCAGAGCAGGGCCAAGGATATCGGCGAGATCATGGAGATGATCCCGCACCGCTATCCCTTCCTGATGATCGATCGTATCCAGGAGATCGTGCCGAACGAATATGCCATCGGGATCAAGAACGTCTCGATGAACGAGTGGTATTTCGAAGGGCATTTTCCTCGGCATCCCGTGATGCCAGGGGTTCTGATCATCGAAGCCATGGCCCAGACTGCGGCGGTCATGGTCGTCGAGTCCCTGGGGCCCGACACCGCCGGCAAGCTCGTCTACTTCATGTCGATCGAGGAGGCGCGATTCCGCAAGCCCGTGGCGCCGGGAGACATCCTTGAAATCAAGGTGAGCCGGCTGCGTGGCCGCCCGACCGTCTGGAAATGCAAAGGCGAAGCCACGGTTGGTGGCAGCCTGGTCGCCGAGGCCCAGTTCACCGCCATGATCCTGGACCGGGAGCCGGAGTAGTCCGCCGAGATCTACTCGGCCCGAACCTCAGGCGCGCCGGTCGAGCGGCACGAAATCGCGCTGAGCGTGCCCGGTGTAGAGCTGGCGAGGCCGGCTGATCTTCTGGCTCGGATCCTCGATCATCTCCTTCCACTGGGCGACCCAGCCGACCGTGCGGGCGACGGCGAAGAGCACCGTGAACATCGAGGTCGGGAAACCCATCGCCTTAAGGATGATGCCGGAATAGAAGTCGACGTTGGGGAAGAGCTTCTTCTCGACGAAGTACTCGTCTTCCAGCGCGATGCGCTCCAGCTCCATCGCCAGGGCTAGCAGCGGCTCGTCCTTGATGCCCAGCTCGTCCAGCACCTCGTGGCAGGACTTGCGCATCACCGAGGCCCGCGGATCGTAGTTCTTGTAGACCCGGTGCCCGAAGCCCATCAGCCGGAAGGGATCGTTCTTGTCCTTGGCGCGCTCGACGAACTCCGGGATGCGGTCCTTGGTGCCGATCTCCTGCAGCATGGCGAGCACGGCCTCGTTGGCCCCGCCGTGCGCCGGGCCCCAGAGCGAGGCGATCCCGGCCGCGATGCAGGCAAAGGGGTTGGCGCCGCTGGAGCCGGAGATGCGAACGGTCGAGGTCGAGGCGTTCTGCTCGTGATCGGCATGCAGGATCAGGATTCGGTCCATCGCTCGGGCCAGAACCGGGCTGACCTTATACTCCTCCGCCGGCACGCTGAACGTCATGTGCAGGAAGTTCGCGGCGTAGTCCAAGTCGTTGCGCGGATAGACGAAGGGCTGGCCGATGGAGAACTTGTAGGCCATGGCGGCGATGGTCGGCATCTTGGCGATCAGCCGGTGTGAGGCCACCATGCGCTGGTGCGGATCGCTGATATCGGTGGAGTCGTGATAGAAGGCGGAGAGGGCGCCGACCACACCGACCATGATCGCCATGGGGTGAGCGTCGCGCCGGAAGCCGCGATAGAAATAGGTCAGCTGCTCGTGCAGCATGGTGTGGTAAGTGATCGTCTGCTCGAAGCTCTGCTTTTCGACCAGGGTCGGCAGCTCGCCGTGCAGCAGAAGATAGCAGACCTCCATGAAGTCGCTGTTCTCCGCCAGATCCTCGATCTTGTAGCCGCGGTGCAGCAAAACGCCTTCGTCGCCGTCGATGAAGGTGATTTTCGACTCGCAGCTGCCGGTCGAGGTAAAGCCCGGATCGAAAGTGAAATAGCCCGCGGTGCCGTAGAGTTGTCGAACGTCAACGACTGCTGGGCCAAGCACCGCCTCGTGGACCGGAAGCTCCCAGGACTGTCCGGTGGAATTGTCGGTTACCGTCACCGTACGCGGCGACGGCGCGGTCGCGGCCGAGCTCTTCTGGGTCATACCTCGGATCTCCGGGAGTCATGGATTGTCATGAGTTTAGCTGCGCCGCAGCATAAAGAGTCTTAACGCTCTGATCAATTGCGCCGCCTCGGTTTCAGGCCTCTCCTGCGGGCGGCGCGGCGAGCCGCGCCAGGCTTTCCTCGCGGCCCAGCAGGGCCATGACCTCGAAGATGCCGGGCGAGGCGTGGGAGCCGGTCAGGGCGGCACGGAGGGGCTGTGCAACGGCCCCGAGCTTAACGCCCTGGACCTCGGCGAAGGCCCGCACCACGCCCTCCAGGGCCGCCTCGTCCCAAGTTTCGCTGGCCGCGAGGCCGGCCGCGAGCTGCACCAGAAGGTCCCGTGCGGCAGGATCCAGGATCTTCGCCGCCTTCGGTGTCAGCGTGCTGGGTCGAGCTAAAAGAAATCCAGCCGCGTCAGATAGTTCGACAAGGGTTTTCGCTCTCGGCTTGAGGATTGGAATGGCCGCCGTGAGGCGCGCCCTGGCGCCCTCGTCGATGGCGGTCCCCGGGCCGTCGCAGATCAGGCCGGCCAGGCGGTCGTCGTCGGCTTCTTTGAGGTAGTGCGCATTGACGTTGTTCAGCTTCGCCATGTCGAAGCGCGAGGGCGAGCGGCCGATGCCATCGAGATCAAACCAGGCGATCGCCTCTTCGGTCGAGATGAACTCGTCGTCGCCATGCGACCAGCCCAGGCGCAGAAGGTAATTCCGCATCGCCTCCGGCAGGTAGCCCATCTCACGATAGGCCTCGATTCCTAGGGCGCCGTGCCGCTTGGAGAGCTTCGCGCCGTCGTCGCCGTGGATCAGCGGGATGTGGGCGAAGGCCGGCGGCGCCCAGTCCATGGCCCGGTAGAGCACGGTCTGGCGGAAGGCGTTGGTCAGGTGATCGTCGCCCCGGATGACCTGGCTTACCCCCATGTCGTGATCGTCCACCACCACCGAGAGCATGTAGGTCGGCGTGCCGTCGGCGCGCAGCAGGACCATGTCGTCGAGCTGCTGGTTGGCCAGGGCGACCCGGCCCTGGACCCCGTCCTCGATGGCCGTCTCGCCGTCCAGTGGCGCCCTGATCCGGACCACGGGTTCGACGTCGGCCGGTGCGTCGGCTGGATCCCGGTCCCGCCAGCGCCGGTCGTAGAAGGCCGAGCGGCCTTCCGCCCGGGCCTTCTGGCGCATTTCCTCGAGCTCTTCCGGACTGCAGTAGCAGTGGTAGGCCTTGCCGGCCTCGACCAGGGCCCGGGCCACGGCGGCATGGCGCTCGGCACGCTCCGACTGATAGACCTCCTCGCCGTCCCAGTCGAGGCCCAGCCAGCGCAGGCCGTCGAGGATCGCCGCGATCGCCTCCGGCGTCGAGCGCTTGCGGTCGGTGTCCTCGATACGCAGCAGAAAGCGGCCGCCGTGGTGGCGCGCGTAGAGCCAGTTGAACAGGGCCGTGCGGCAACCGCCGATGTGCAGGAAGCCGGTGGGCGAAGGGGCAAACCGTGTGACGACGCTCATGGCTTTGGAATCGTGTTTCGCTCACTCTGTGGCTGGGGGTCATTGCCCCGGCGGGGCTGCTTACCACAGCCGGCCCGCCTTGGCATGCCAAGAAACCGAAGGGGGAAGCTCGCCGGAATGGCGGAGGTGGCAGCGGAACCTGTCCTGGCCCGGCTCCGCGGGCTACGGCCGCTTGGCCGGTTCGTCGGGTTGCTGGCGGCCGAGAGCGGCCGTGCGAGCCTCTGGCTGCCGGTTTGCCTGGGTCTGGGGATCGCGGGCTACTTCGCCTTGCCGCAGGAACCGCCGTCCTGGCTGCTTCTGCCGCTCGGCCTTGGCCTCCTGGCGCTGGTCTGGCTGGTCTGGCAGCGCGCCGCCCCGCGCGGCCTTGCGTCGGCGCTGGGCATGTTCGGCCTCGGCCTCTTCGTCGCGATGCTCCGGACCCTGACCGTCGCCGCGCCGGTGCTGACCGAAGAGCTTGGCCCCGGCTGGGTCTCCGGTCGGGTGGTAGAGGTCGAGATCGTGGAGTCGCGGCCCCGGGTGCTGCTCCGGGACACCCAGATCGCCGGACTGCCGGCAGAGGCGACGCCGGCTCGCCTGCGGCTGCGCCTGCTGCGTCCGCAGCCCGGTCTCCGGCCAGGCGATCTCGTCAGGCTGCGGGCGGTGCTTCGACCGCCACCCGAGCCGGCCGCTCCGGGCGCCTTCGATTTCGCGCGGCGCGCCTATTTCCAGCGCCTCGGGGCCGTGGGCTACGCCGTCACGGCGCCGCGCGTCGAGACCGGCCCAGACGAAGGCGGAGGGCGCCGCCAGTCCCGTCTTGCCTGGGCGGGCCTGAGGCAGGCGCTCGCACAGAGGATCACGGTGGCCCTGGACGGAATCCCCGGCGCGGTCGCGGTCGCCTTGATCACCGGTGACCGAAGCGCGATCCCGGAAGGCGTCCTGGAGGACATGCGGGCCTCGGGCCTGGCGCACCTCCTGGCGATATCCGGACTCCATCTGGGCCTGGTCGCCGGCCTGGTGTTCTTCGCGGCGCGCGCGGGCCTGGCCTTGATCCCGGCTTTGGCCCTTCGGTTTCCGATCAAGAAGTGGGCGGCGGTCCTGGCGGCGGCGGCCGCCCTGATTTACCTCTTCCTGGTCGGCGCCACGATCCCGACCCAGCGTGCCTACGTGATGGTCGGACTGGCGCTGCTGGCCGTCGTGCTCGACCGGCAGCCGATCTCCCTGCGGCTGCTGGCGGCCGCGGCAGCGCTGATCCTGCTGCTGTCGCCGGAAAGCCTGCTGTCGGCCAGCTTCCAGATGTCCTTCGCCGCCGTCAC